>NZ_JBAZUD010000025.1:0-43522 GCF_041661565.1 Mesorhizobium sp. | reverse complement strand
TCCTCGAAAACACCGTTGCAGTGAAGGACCAGATCACAGCCCGCCGCAAGGATCGAGGCCGCCTTTGTCGGGAAATCCCCAGAAAGCGCCTTCATCGAGGTGTCGTCGCTCATCAGCAGCCCGTCGAAGCCGATTTCGCGACGGATGATCTCGTCGATGACCTTGCCCGACGTGGTGGCCGGATTGTTGGGATCGATCGCGCTGTAGACGACATGCGCCGTCATCGCCATCGGCAGATGGCTGAGCTCCTTGAACGGGGCGAAATCATGCCGCTGCAGATCGCTGAAGGAGGCATTGACGACAGGCAATTCGAAATGCGTGTCGGCGAAGGCTCGCCCGTGGCCGGGGATGTGCTTCATGACAGGCAGCACACCGCCCGACATCAGTCCTTCCGCGGCCGCGCGGCCGAGTTCGATCACCGGTCGCGGGTCCTTGCCGTAGGCGCGCGCGCCGATGACGTCACTGGCGCCCTCGATCGGCACGTCAAGCACTGGCAGGCAATCGGCTGATATGCCATAGCGCAGCAGGTCAAAGGCATGCAGCCGCGCCATCAGCCAGGCGGCACGGGCACCGGCATCGTGGTCGTCGCGCCACAAGGCGCCAAGCGCGCCGCCGGCAGGATAGTTCGGCGCCAGCGGCGGCCGCAGGCGCTGCACGCGACCGCCCTCCTGGTCGATGAACACCAGTGCGTCCGGGCGCCCGACGCAGTCACGCATCTGCGCCACAAGATCCCGGATCTGCTCGGCCTCGCTTATGTTGCGCGCAAACAGGATGAACGCCCACGGGCATTCATTGCGATAGAAATTGATTTCTTCGCGGGTGAGCGATTTCCCGGCACAGCCGAGGATCATGGATTTTGATTCGGTCATGCCCGCAGTCTAGGGCTTCGCGCGGCCGAAGGGAATCGTCGCGACCCGGATGCCGTCGAGCGCCAGCTCTGTCTCCACATGAAAAAGCCGGCGCGGTTTTGGACCGCGCCGGCTTTCAGCTTGGATGACCGTCTAGCGGGAGACGAAGCAATTGCCGCCGGCGGCCTTGTAGCTGGTGCAAAGGTTGATCGCGTCGTTGCGCGATTGCGCGGGCACGCGGACACGGTAGAACGTGCCCTTCCCGGCGATCTCCGCCTTGACGATGTTGGCGGTGCGACCGGCCAGCACGCTGCCGTACCGGCGCTGAAGGTCCTGATAGCTTGACTGGGCGCTCTCGACCGTGGGTTGAGAAGCGATCTGCATCGACCACGAACCGCCGCTGGCAGCGGTCGACGCCGGATCTATGGATGCAACCTGATCGGGCTTGACCTCGCCGACGACGTCGACCGGCTGGTCGGATGGGCGCTGCGGCGCGACCGGAACCTTCGCCGGCGTGTTGGCCGACTGGGCCTCGGCCCTGGGCTTGGCTGCCGGCTTGAGCGCTGGCTCGTCGCCAGCCTGCGCGGCCTGAGGCGCGACGGTGCCGGTCTGGTCCGCATCGGCCTGTGCCGACGGCGCGACATGCTGCGGCGCGGGATCGACCGGCTCGGTCGCGGGGACCGGCGCAGCGGCCGGCGCCGGATCCTCGCGCGCCACCAGCGAACCGTCCGCCTTGACCATCATGGTCTTCACCTTGCGCGGCGCGACGGCGACGATGTTGGCGCCCTGGTCGCTATCCTGCAGCACCTGGGCGATGCGATCCTCTGATTTCGGTGCGGGCGCCCCGGCAACGGCATCGCCGGCGGCGTCCGCGCTGTCACCGAGGGCATCGGCACCATCGGCTGCACCAGGCGAAAGATCGATGGCACGGGCAGGGTCCTTGGCCTGCACGTCCACAGGCTCTTCGCTGTTCGTGACCAGCTTTTCCTGGACCGGCTCGGCGGGCTTCACGCCCTTGACCACCGCGTCGTAGACCTTGTTGTCCTGGTTGGGGACCACGGCCCCACCCGGGTTTTCAGGCTTAACCTTGATCGGTGCATTGTCGGCCTTGACGATAACCGGCGCCTCGCTGCCACCCTTGCCGCCCAGCGACAGCGCAAAGGCGCCGAGGCCGCCGACGACAGCCACCGCGCCGACAATCGCCACGATGAACAGCCCGCGTCCCCGCGAGGACCTGGCGGCTTCCCGTTCGCCGATGCCCGGAACAGTCATCGCCTCGTCCAGCTCGGGATCGTAATCGAGCTCGTCGACCGTGAAATCGTCCGCCTGCGCAACCGGCTGGCCGCCTGGCGGATTGCCAAGATCGAAGCCATCGGCGTCGGCATAGGCGGTGGGCGCAGCCGCGCGGACAGGCATTTCCACCGGCCGCGCCGCATAGGTCCGCGCTTCCGGCTGATAGGCCGGCTTGGCGGTCCCATAGCCCGAATTGAATCCGGCATTGTCGAATTCGTCGTCATAGGATGCGCTGGGGGCATTGCCGGCAGGCGCGGCGGTGACTTCCATTGCATTCATGTCGGTGAGAAGGCTGGCGAACTCCGCGTCGAGGTCGTCATAGCCTGCCGTGGCGGGCTCATCGTCCTCGAAATGCAGTTCCGGAATATCGAGATCGTCCGCGAGCGCCACGACGCGCTCGGGCACATCGACAGTCTCGACATCGGGCATATCTTCGTGGTGAGCGGTCTGTCGCGGTTGCGGCGCGTAAACCGGGGCCGCCTGGGGGGCCGACTCCGTCGAACGGTAGGACGGCACAACAGCCGGCGTCACGACGCTCGCAGCCACCGGCGCGGTCGGCTGAGCAGAGAATGCCGGCGCCTGCGGGACGGGTGTCACGCGGCTCCACGAACGGCTCGGCTCCGCCGGCGCGGACCGTTCAGCCAGCCAATCCAGGGGATCCACCGGGGGTATCGCCGCGTCGCGGGTGTCCGAAGCCGTGGCGGACGCATCAATGTCGACACGCACCTCGCCCTGTGCGACATCGAGGTGATGCGGCCCCAACGGCGTGGGCTCATCCAGCCCCCAGTCGAGGTCGCCGACCAGATCGGCCGGTTCCTCGGCGGTCTTCGCAGGCGGCTGGACGGGCGCTGGCCGCGTGGCGATGGGCTCCCTGGCCGGCGCCGTGCGCGCGGTCATGGCGCCCAGAAGCGCGTTCAGCTCGTCTTCGAGGCTTCGTTCATCCTTGACGGCGACAGGTGTCGGCTGGGCCACAGGCGCGGCTGGCGCTGGCGCGACCGCGGCGACCGGCTCTTCGGCGGTCACAGCAAACGCATCGTCGAAATCCACGTCGAACGCATCATCCAACGCTGCCTCGGATGCACGGCCGGAGACATCGTCACCCGTGACGTGAGCAGGCATGGCCTCCTGGGGCTCACGGGAAGCCACTGGTTCGGAAGCCAATGGTTCATCCGCCTGAATGTCGAAGTCCATGTCGACATCGGCCATGGCGTCTTCGAAATGACCTGTGAAATCCTCATCCGGGATCGACTGGGCATCGTGCCCCCTCACCGGCACGGCATGGGCAGCCGGGGCATCGTATGCGGCGTACCGGTCCGAAGGATGCTCGTCGATCATGAGCTCGTCCTCGAGCGAGATCGCGAGCGCATGATCGAATTCATGGTCCAGGGCCGGCTCGACATCGACAGAAGTACGCACGGCGTAGCGGGTTTCTTCGGCTTCATGGGCGACCTGGAAGCTCCGGTCGAGCGACGCGGCCAGTTCGTCTTCCATCGGCTGATCATCTTCGAACGGCGACACGTCTTCTAGCGAACTGGCGACCGCATTGTCGAAATCGGCATCGAAGGCCGAGTCGAGCGTTGGTGATGCTTCGGCAGAGCCTGCGGCCGTATGACTGGCAGAAGCCGCCTGGCCGACAATATCCGCCATGTCGAGATCGAAATCATCGTCAAGCGACAGTGAGAACCCATCATCCGACGCCTTGGCGTCGGGGGTTTCGAACGCCAGATCATGCGCGTCGCCGACCTGGGCGGGGTCGCTGTCATACGCGCCGAACTCGCCCAGTAGCTCCTGGTCGAGGTCGATGTCGGAATAGACCTCGTCCGCCACGGGACCGGCGTCGGCTTTCCCCTTGCCAGACCTTTGCGGCTCGACCGGCTGGCGCGGGTCGAATCCCATGATCCTGGTCAGTTCCGCGAACGGATCATCGTCTGCGATGTCGTTGTGGTCGGCTGCTCTCAGCTGGGTTCTGTCTGCCATTTTTGTTCCCGAACTCGCACTCATTCGGACGCCATGGACGTCGCGCAGGGTTGGCCCTTACCAGCGCAATGTGGGCAAAAGGTGACAGATTGTTTAGTCGGACCTAACGCATCTCGGTGGGCGCGGCGGCTCCGATCAACGTCAGGCCGGACGTGAGAACGTCCGAAACAGCCTGCACCAGCCCTAGTCTGGCATGCGTCAATTGTCGGTCGTTAACCTTAACAAAACGTAAGTCCGGATTATCGGTGCCGCGGTTCCAGTGTCCATGGAAGCTGGAAGCCAGGTCATAGAGGTAAAATGCCAGCCGGTGCGGCTCGAGCGCAAGGGCCGCGGACTCGATCAGGCGTGGATATTCGGCCAGCTTGCGGATCAGGCCGATCTCGCCCTCGTCAGTGAGCAAATTCGCGGCGGAGGCAAGGCTGTGGCGATCGAAATTGGCCTCGCCCAGCTGCTCGCTCGCCTGCCTGAACACCGAATGGCACCGCGCCGAGGCGTACTGCACATAGAACACCGGATTGTCCTTGGACTGCTCGGTCACCTTGGCGAAGTCGAAATCGAGCGGCGCGTCGCTCTTGCGGTACAGCATCATGAAGCGGACCGGATCACGGCCAACCTCTTCCACCACTTCGCGCAACGTCACGAAATCGCCGGACCGTTTCGACATGCGAACCGGCTCACCATCGCGAAACAGCTTGACCAGGTTGCACAGCAGCACGGTGAGCTTCACGCGGTCACCGGCGATCGCTCGCGCCAGGGCTTCCAGGCGCTTGACGTAGCCGCCATGGTCGGCGCCGAGCACATAGATCAAGTCGACGAAACCCCGATCGACCTTGTCCTTGAGATAGGCGACGTCGCCGGCAAAATAGGTGAACGAGCCATCGGACTTGACCAGTGCGCGATCCATGTCGTCGCCGACGGCGGTCGAGCGGAACAGGGTCTGTTCGCGGTCTTCCCAGTCCTCCGGCTTCTCGCCCTTGGGCGGTGGCAGCTTGCCCTTGTAGATATGGCCTTTCAGCGTCAGGTCGCTGATCGCCGAACGGATCTTCCTGGCATTGTCGGCGTGCAGCGTGCGCTCCGAAAAGAACACGTCGTGATGCACATTGAGCAACGCCAGATCTTCGCGGATCATCGCCATCATCGCGTCGATGGTGCGGTCCTTGACGATGGCCATCGCCTCGTCCTCCGGCATCTCCAGCAGCGAGCCGGCAAACTCCCTGGCCAATGCCTCCCCGACGGGGACGAGGTAATCGCCGGGATAGAGCCCGGCCGGGATTTCGCCGATGTCCTCGCCCAATGCCTCGCGGTAGCGCAGCAAGACGGAACGGCCGAGCACGTCGATCTGCGACCCGGCATCGTTGATGACATATTCCTTGGTCACGTCGTAACCGGCAAACGCCATCAGATTGGCGAGCGCGTCGCCGACCACGGCGCCCCGGCAATGGCCCACGTGCATCGGGCCGGTAGGATTTGCCGAAACATATTCGACATTGGTCTTCCGGCCGCCACCGACCGTCGAGCGGCCATAGTTGCGGCCCCGGCCAAGCAGCGCGGTCAGATGCGCCTGCCAGAACTCGTCCTGCAGCCTGAGATTGACGAATCCCGGACCTGCGACGTCGGCGCCGGCAACATCCTTGTCCTCACGAAGCGCCTGCGCCAGCCTTTCGGCCAGCACGCGCGGGTTCTGGCCCGTCGGTTTGGCCAGCACCATCGCCGCATTGGTCGCCAGGTCGCCATGGCTGGCGTCGCGTGGCGGCTCGACGGCAATGCGCGACAGGTCGGGCGAACCGCCATTACTGTCTTTCAGGTCAAGCGCTTCGACGGCTTTTATGACTCGCGCGTTGAAATCGGCGAAGATGTTCATTGGACTGGCTCTGGGGTCTGGCTCTTGCGGCTTTGCAGCGAATCCGGCACGTGGCCGGTAAATTTGGGCCCGCCCTAGCTCAATTCAGGCGTATGGTCAAACAAACGCCGGTGCTCCTTGAGCGCGTAGGTGTCGGTCATACCGGCCAGGAAGTCGGCAACGCTGCGCGCCTTGATGCGATCGTCGGCCCGGTCCAGCCCCTCGCGCCAGCCGTCCGGCATGGCCCGCGGATCGGCGAAATAGACATCGAAAAGGTCCTTGACGATCCGCTCGGCATCCGCGCGCACCCGCATGACCTCTTCGTGGCGATAGAGATGCTTGTAGAGGAACGCCTTCAGCTCCTTCTCTGACTGCGCCATGGCGCTGGAGAAAGTGACCATCGTCTCGCCCGCCGACCTCACCGCGTCGGCGCTCATTGGCTTGATGCGCTCGAGATTGGCGGTCGTCGACCTGATCACGTCCTCGACCATGGCGGTGATCTGCCGTCGCATCAGTTCGTGGCCGGTGCGCATGGTATCGAGAGCAGGATAGCGGGCGCGCACGCTTTCCAGGATCTTTCCCGGCAACGACACCGCCTCCAGCATGTCGAGCGTCAGCAGCCCTGCCCTCAACCCATCGTCGATATCATGCGTGTTGTAGGCGATATCGTCGGCGATCGCTGCGCACTGCGCCTCGATGCCCGCAAACCGGTCCAGTTCGAGATCGTGGAGTTCGGAATAGTCCCGAATCGCTTGCGGCACCGGACCCCTCAGGCCCTTTCCCCTGGAGTCGGTTAGTGGCCCGTTGTGCTTGACCAGGCCTTCCAGCGTTTCCCACGTCAGGTTCAGCCCGTCGAACTCGGCATAGCGCGCCTCCAGCCGTGTCACGATGCGCAGTGATTGCGCATTGTGGTCGAAGCCGCCCCACGCCGCCATTTTCTCGTTCAGCGCATCCTCGCCGGTATGGCCGAAGGGCGTGTGGCCAAAATCATGCACCAGCGCCACCGCTTCGGCCAGATCCTCGTCGCCGCGCAACGCCCGTGCCAGGGCGCGGGCGATCTGGGCAACTTCGATCGAATGGGTCAGCCGGGTGCGATAATGGTCGCCTTCATGCGCGATGAAGACCTGCGTCTTGTGCTTGAGTCGCCGGAACGCCGTCGAATGGATGATGCGGTCGCGGTCGCGCTGGAACGGCGTGCGGGTCGGGCTCTCCACCTCGTCGAACAGGCGGCCGCGCGAAAGCGCGGGATCCGTGGCATAGGACGCGCGCGGCCGGTAGCCGAACCCAATGTCGCCAAGCTCATTTGTCATGGCTGATGCCGCCGCGGTTGACTTGCCCCTTCGCGCTTCATACCTATCATGTGAAACCGAAAGCAAGGTGACGCCCATGGGCGCTGATGCCAAGACCGCCATGAAAGTCGATATGACCGAGGCTGCCGCCAAACGGATCGCCAGGATCGTGTCCGGCGAAGCCGGCAAGACGGCATTGCGCGTTTCTGTAGAAGGCGGCGGTTGTTCCGGCTTTTCCTACAAGTTCGATCTGGTCGATGCCCGCAATGACGACGACGTCGCGATCGAAAAGGACGGCGCCACGGTGCTGATCGACGATCTGTCGCTTGTCTACATGGGCGGGTCGGTGATCGACTTCGTCGACGACCTGATGGGCCAGTCCTTTCAGATCCGCAATCCGAACGCCGTCGCCTCCTGCGGCTGCGGCACGAGCTTCTCCATCTAGGAATGCCTGCTGTTGGCGCGGTTCGTCAGATCGCGCTGTCGGCTGGCCGCGACCTCGACGCAACGCTGGTCTTCTGGCGCGATGTGCTCGGCATGGGCGTTCACGCCCGCTACGATCCGCCCGGCATAGCCTTCATCATGGCCGGCGAGGTGCGCCTGTTGTTCACCGACGGCATACCGGCCGGCACGGTCTATCTCGACATGGCCGGGCTTGAAGCGTTTCATGCCGAGGCGAATGCCGCGGGCGTCCCCTTCACCGCGCCGCCGACGCTCGTACATCGCGACACCGAAGGCCAGTTCGGCCAGGCGGGGGAAAGCGAGTGGATGGCCTTTCTAAAGGACCCGGCAGGCAATACGATCGGCCTTGTCGAACGTCTTCCGCCTGAACCTGCCTGAGGCTGCCATGAAAATCGTTACCTGGAACATCAATGGCATCCGTGCCCGCATCGGCAACCTGACCCATTGGCTGACCGAGAGCGCGCCCGACATCGTCTGCCTGCAGGAGATCAAATCGGTCGACGAGCAGTTTCCGCGCGCCGAGATCGAGGCGCTTGGCTACAATGTCGAGACGCACGGCCAGAAAGGCTTCAACGGCGTCGCCATCCTGTCCAAGCTGCGCTTTGACGAGGTTATCAGGGGGCTGCCCGGCGACGACGCCGACGAGCAGGCGCGTTTCATCGAAGGCGTATTCTCGACCGACAAGGGTGCGCTGCGTGTTGTCTCGCTCTATCTGCCGAACGGTAATCCCATCGATGACGACAGGAAATTCCCTTACAAGCTATCCTGGATGGCGCGGCTGGAGCGTTGGGCGCAGGAACGGCTGAAACTCGAGGAGGCCTTGGTGCTGGCTGGCGACTACAACGTCATTCCAGAACCGATCGACGCCAGGTTTCCGGAGAACTGGCTGGGCGACGCGCTGTTTCAGCCCGAGACACGGCAATCCTTCCGGCGATTGCTCAACCTCGGCTTCACCGAGGCAGTGCGCGCGGTCACCGACGCGCCTGAGACATTCACGTTCTGGGACTATCAGGCCGGCGCCTGGCAGAAGAACAACGGCATTCGCATCGACCATCTGCTGCTGTCTCCGGAGGCGGCCAACCGGTTTTCCTCCGCTTCGATCGAGAAGCACGTGCGAGCCTGGGAAAAACCGTCCGACCATGTGCCGGTGGCAATCGACCTGGCGCTGCTGCCAGCGTGACGGCGCCAAACCATATATCGCCACAAACGAGCCTTTGATTGCTGGCCAGCATGGTGGCCGGGGGTGCCCATGACCACAAGATTGCTCCTGTGTCCGATCGGCCTGGCGTTTGCCATGGCCGCGCCCGCGACCGCCCTTGCCGGACAGGAATGCCTGGCCAACGGAAAATCCTATCAGGTCGGACAGGTCGCCTGCCTGACGGTTGCAGAAATGAGCCATCTTGCCCGTTGCGGGATGGTGCTCAACAACACGTCATGGGTGAAGATCGGCGACATTTGTCCTGAAAACACGATGGCGCCGCGCCCGCCGCTCGCACCGGTCTCGACACCGGCTCCCGGCATGGTGCCGACGGAACCGACCGAAAACTGATCAAGCCTGAAAACCAGCGTGTTTGGCGGAGCCACGGCGGGACTATTGGTCGCCGCCGCCCTTGGTGAGGATGTCGTCGGCCAGCGAGATCGCCGTGCGGCGGTCGGCCTCGCCGGCAGCGGCGAACGCCTCTTCCTGCATGCCGCGAATCCAGGGTTGATCGGCCGGTGAAGCGCGTTCGAGCGCCGCCGTCATCATCGCCAGCCCACGAACGATCTTGCCGCTCTGGAACAGCAGATTGCCGAGCGTCGCCTGGGCGCCGGCATGGCCCTTTTCGGCGGCAAGCTGGAACCAGCGCCCGGCCTGCTTGACGCTGGCCTTCACCCCGCCCTCGCCCTTCAGGAACATCTGTCCCATCTCGAACTGAGCGTTCGGATTTCGGTAGTTGGCCGCGGCGCGCATGTAGTATTCCTGCGCCGCCACCTCATTCTCGGCGACCGGACTGCCGGGAATACCCTTGCGCAGATAGTCGCCAAGCGCCACCAGCGCGTCGGAGACATAGCTTTCCTCGGGTGAACCCGGTTCGACATCCTGGTCGACGATCTCGGAGAAGAACTTGAACGCCTCATAGTCGTCGCGCTCCACGCCGTCGCCCTCCGCATACATGCGGGCAAGCTTCCAGGTCGCGCCGATCTGGCCGTTTTCGGCGGCGTATTTGTAGGCCTCGGCGGCCTGTTCCTTGTGACCGCTCTTGTAGGCGGAAAAGCCGAACTGGAACACGGCCCACGGGCTCGACTGCGGCTTCACACCGGTCTTGTCGTCGAACACCTTGTCATCGAAGGCCATGGCCTGGCCGACGGCGCCAAGGATCGCCGTCGCGACCAGCACCGACAACATCCCCGACCTCAACACCTCAGATGTCCGCATAGCAGTGTGTTTCTTTGGCACCGCCCGGATGGGTCACCGCGCCATCGCGCGCCGGACCCACGGTCTGTGCATATTTCCATATCGCGCCCGACTGGTAGTCGGTCGTGCGCGGCTTCCAATTCTTCGCCCTCTCCGCCAGTTCCGTTTCGGTCAGCGCCACCTCTATCGTGCCGGCAACGGCGTCGATCGAGATCACGTCGCCATCGATCAGCAGTCCGATCGGGCCGCCCACGGCAGCCTCCGGCCCGACATGGCCGATGCAGAAACCGCGCGTCGCGCCCGAGAAGCGGCCATCGGTGATCAGCGCCACCTTGCCACCCATGCCCTGGCCGTAGAGCGCCGCCGTCGTCGACAGCATCTCGCGCATGCCGGGACCGCCGCGCGGGCCTTCGTAACGGATGACGAGCACTTCGCCTTCCCGGTAGTTGCGATGCGTCACCGCCTCGAAACATTCTTCTTCCGAATCGAAGCAGCGAGCCGGGCCGGAGAATTTCAACTCCGACATGCCGGCGACCTTCACGATCGCGCCTTCGGGGGCAAGGTTTCCCTTCAACCCCACGACACCGCCGGTTTTTGTAATTGGTCGATCGGCGCTACGGACCACATCCTGATGTTCATTCCAGGCAACATGTTCCATATTTTCGGCCAAAGTACGGCCGGTGACCGTCAGGCAGTCGCCATGCAGATAGCCGTGGTCGAGCAGGGTCTTCATCAACAGCGGAATGCCGCCTGCCTCGAACATGTCCTTGGCGACGTATTTGCCGCCCGGCTTGAGGTCGGCGATGTAAGGCGTCTTCTCGAAGATCCTGGCGACATCGAACAGGTCGAACTTGATGCCGGCCTCATGCGCGATCGCCGGCAGGTGAAGCGCGGCGTTGGTCGAACCACCGGTGGCGGAGACGACGGTCGCGGCATTTTCCAGCGCCTTCAGCGTTACGATGTCGCGCGGCCGGATATTTTTCTCGATAAGCTCCATGATCTTCTCGCCCGAGGCGAAATTGAACCGGTCGCGCATCTCGTATGGAGCCGGCGCGCCGCAGGAATAGGGCAGCGCCAGGCCGATCGCCTCGGCGACGGTGGCCATGGTGTTGGCGGTGAACTGGGCCCCGCAGGAGCCGGCCGACGGACAGGCGGCCTGCTCGATTTCGAGCAGCTCGGAATCGCCGATCGTGCCGACCGAGTGCTGGCCGACCGCCTCGAACACGTCCTGGACGGTGATCTGCCGGCCGCGATAGCTGCCGGGAAGAATGGAGCCGCCATAGATGAAGATGGACGGTACGTTGAGGCGCACCATCGCCATCATCATGCCGGGCAGCGACTTGTCGCAGCCGGCCAGCCCGACCAGCGCATCGTAGCAATGGCCGCGCATGGTGAGCTCGACGGAATCGGCGATGACATCGCGCGACACCAGCGACGACTTCATGCCCTGGTGACCCATGGCGATGCCGTCGGTGACCGTGATGGTGCAGAATTCGCGCGGCGTGCCGTTGGCGGAGGCCACACCCTTCTTGACCACCTGCGCCTGGCGCATCAGCGAAATGTTGCAGGGCGCCGCCTCGTTCCAGCAGGACGCGACGCCGACCAGTGGCTGCGCGATCTCGGCGGCCGACAGCCCCATCGCATAGAGATAGGAACGATGCGGCGCGCGCGCCGGACCGACGGTCACATGGCGGCTGGGGAGCTTGGCCTTTGAGATGACTCTGGCGTCCATACTCTTCCTTGCCGCGGGCGGTGCGGCGGTGCCCCATCGCCGAGCCTTTTGGCGCGTGTCCCGAGACAGGATCGAGGTGCGCTTGGTTTATGGCGGGAAATGGGCAATGTCCTTGGCGGGATTTGTAGCGCAAGGGTTGTTCAGAAAGTGTTGCCGAAACGTCACAATCGCACGAGCCCAACAGAGTGCGACTAATATGCAACGGAGCTCGACTTACCCGGAGCGGAACAATGCCGGCTCAAACTGAAAAGGCCGGGCAGTGCCCGGCCTTTGATGTTCAATCTCAATGAGTTACCACTTGACCTTGAACGAAGTCGAAAGCGCCGTGACAAGGTCGTTGCCGAAGTCGGCGGTATAGCCATTGTCGTAGGTTTGACCATCCTCTGAGTTTACGGCCGTATGAATCGATCCGCTGGTAAGCACGCCGACCGCACCCCCAAAACGGAGCTCCACGTTCTGGGTTGGCGTATATGACACGCCACCGCCAAGGGTCCAGGTATCGGTCTGGGCACTGAGGCCGGTGGAGGTTCCACGATCCCAGGTGATAAGCGCAGCACCGCTCCACTGATCATTGAATTTGTGGCCGACGCCGCCGGAAACCGTCCAGCCATCGCGATAAAGGAGATCAAGCGAGGTAAGCTTCAGAGGGCTGGTCGTCGTGCAGGAAGCCGTGCCGGTCGGGCAAAACGGAATGCTCTGCAACTCGCTCCAATTCACCCACTTTATCGATCCGAATGCCAGCCAGCCGGGAGCTATGCCGGACTGAAGCTTAAGCTCCAGGGATTCCGGAACCGCCGAGGAACCGCTGACATTCGTCACCTTGCCCAAGAACGGATTTGCCGGATTGAGGATCCCGGGTACCTGCGTCAGATCCAGCGTGCCGTCCAGACTGTCGAGCTTTACCTGGGAGTTGTAGACCAGGCTGGCGCGTAACGCGATATCCGGAATCTCGTAGGCAACGCCGGCTCGCCATCCCCAACCGTCACCTTCAAGGTCAAGGCGCCCGATGCCCGCACCGGGAATGGGAGCGACCAATTGTTCTTTGAAGCCGGAGACATTTTCGTGAAACACGCCGCCGATGAAACGAAACTGTCCCTTTCCAAGATCCATCTTGTAGGAGCACGTGCCACCCACGGCCTCGCTCCGTACCTCGGTGTCGACATTGCTGTTCGCACCGGCCCAGTTCCGACCCGGGTTGCTGGATGCACCGATCGGCTGGCCGTAGTCGACGAGACAATCGACGGGACCCATGCCCGCCTTGATACCGACGCTCGGCACCCAATAGCTTTTGGTGTCGCGGGCGCTGTCGGAGAAACCTGGAATGAGATTCAGAGGACCATCGGACGGGTCGGTGTCCTTCACGTTCTTCAGGTTGCGTTGCGGCATCACATAGGTGCCGGTGACCTCACCCGTGACCGGCGCCGGATCAAACAGCAGGTCGATGTCGTACCCGCCGCGCTCCAGGCCGCCGGCATGCGCCGAACTCATGGTCGTCCCGATCAAAGCAAGCGAAAAGCACCCCGCCCCCAGCAGTACTTTCAGACGCAAATTGTTCATGGATGTCCTCCCCGAATAACCAGTGGCTCAAGCTAGAACCAATTCAGGTTAACGCTGCAACAACGAATTCAAGGGACGTACATGTACATGCATGCCAAACGTTCTATCGAGAAAAAGCGCATGGGCCCAGCAAGGCCGAAAACCATCCCCCGGTGTGCCTAATGACGCGGAAAATTCGGTAAAGACCCCAAAATGGCTGGAAAACAGCCCTTTTTGGAGGATAGCCGCCCCATTGTTACATTATGGCAACAATAGGGCGAAAAGTATCCGTTTACGTCAAGACTAACGCAACGGCATGCCATTTTTGAAGAGGCAAAGCACCGGTTTCGACGCGGCCAAACGGCCCCGAATCTAACCTTCAACCCGCGTCGCGAACCCTGGTCAACGCCACCGAAAGCTTGTCCTGCGCGTCTCGGTATTCGGCGAGCTTTTCCCGCTCGGCCTCGACGATTTCGGCCGGCGCGCTGGCAACGAATCTTTCGTTGGACAGCTTCTTGTGCAGGCGTGCGATCTCCTCGGTAACCTTGGCGAGTTCCTTCTGCAACCGGGCGGCCTCGGCGGTGAGGTCGATCAGGCTGCCCAGCGGCAGGCAGATCGTCGCCTCGTTGAGGACGATCTGTGCCGAGCCTTTGGGGGCTGCGTCAGCCAGCGAGATGTCGCCGACCCGCGCCAGCCGCTTGATCGCGGACTCTTCGCGCACCAGCCGTTCGCGTGTCACCTCGTTGGCCCCGACCACGACCAGCGGTGCTATTGCGCCCGGTGGCACATTCATCTCCGAGCGCACGGAGCGGATACCCGAAACGAGGTCGACCAGCCAGTTGATGTCGGCGGCCGCGTCGGCGTCCTCGAAGTCGGGCGACGGCCACGCAGCGTGACATAGCAACGAAGCGCGTTCCTTGCCCTCGCCCGCTGTCTGCGCCCACAACTCTTCCGTCATGAACGGCATCATCGGATGCAAGAGCTTGTAGATTTCGTCCAGCACGAAGGCGACGCAGGCGCGGCTCTCGGCCTTCGCGGCCTCGTCCGGGCCCATGAACACCGGCTTCAGCAGCTCCAGGTACCAGTCGCAGAACAGGTTCCAGACGAAGCGGTAGGCGGCGCCCGCCGCCTCGTTGAAGCGGTATGAGGTGATGCCGTCGGTGATCTCGCGCGCGGCGCGCGTCAATTCGGTCAGGATCCAGCGATTGACCGCCAGCTTGGCATCGTTCAGCCAAAACTCGTCGTTGCGCGCCACCTCGTTCATCTCGGCGAAACGCGTCGCGTTCCACAGCTTGGTGCCGAAATTGCGATAGCCGGCGATGCGCGCCGGGTCGAGCTTCACGTCGCGCCCCTGCGCCGCCATAACCGTCAGCGTGAAGCGCAGCGCATCGGCGCCGTACTCGTCGATAAGGTCGAGCGGATCGATGACGTTGCCTTTCGACTTCGACATCTTCTGCCCGTTCTTGTCGCGCACCAACGCGTGAACATAGACAGTGTGGAACGGCTCCTCTTTCATGAAGTGCAGGCCCATCATCATCATGCGGGCAACCCAGAAGAAGATGATGTCGAAGCCGGTTACCAGCACGTCGGTCTGGTAGTAGGTCTTCAGTTCCGGCGTCTGGTCCGGCCATCCCAGTGTCGAGAACGGCCACAGCGCCGACGAGAACCAGGTGTCGAGCACGTCCTCGTCGCGGGTCAGGATTTCACCTGGCTTGAAGTTCTCCAGCTTGTCCTCGACCCAGGCCTTCCAAGGCCCTTCGAGCGCCAGATAATATTCGATCGCCGCGCCCAGCGCCTCTTCCTCGGTCTTCTCGACAAAGACACGCCCGTCCGGCCCATACCAGGCCGGAATCTGGTGACCCCACCACAGCTGGCGCGAAATGCACCAGGGCTGGATGTTCTCCATCCAGTCGAAATAGGTCTTCTCCCAGTTTTTCGGCACGAACTTCGTGCGGCCCTCGCGCACCG
Source organism: Mesorhizobium sp. (assembly GCF_041661565.1). Lineage (GTDB taxonomy): Bacteria > Pseudomonadota > Alphaproteobacteria > Rhizobiales > Rhizobiaceae > Mesorhizobium. Next base: position 28,182 of record NZ_JBAZUD010000025.1, on the reverse strand, counting down.
AGGCGATGGCCGGCTTGGCCAGTTCCGCCGCATTGGCATACCACTGCTCGGTCAGGAACGGCTCGATCGGCACGCCGCCGCGATCGCCATGCGGCACAGCATGGCGGTGCGGCTCGATCTTGTCGAGGAAGCCGCCGGCCTCCATCAGATCGACGATCTTCTTGCGCGCGACAAAACGGTCGAGGCCGTCGAGTTCATCCCAGACCGCCTGACGCTCGGGCGTCGCCTCGAGGCCCTCGAGGAAATCCTCATTGTCCCTGAGATTGATGGCGGCCTCGATGGTGAGGATATTGATCGCCGGCAGCTTGTGGCGCTTGCCGACCTCGAAGTCGTTGAAATCGTGCGCCGGCGTGATCTTGACCGCCCCGGAGCCCTTTTCCGGATCCGAATACTCGTCGGCCACGATCGGAATCTTGCGGCCGACGATCGGCAGGACGACGTTCTTGCCGACCAGGTGCCGGAACCGCTCGTCATCAGGATGCACGGCGACCGCCGTGTCGCCCAGCATCGTCTCGGGGCGCGTCGTCGCCACAGTGATGAAGGTTTTCGAGTCCTCGGGGTCGAAGACCACACCTTCTATTGGATAGCGGAAGTGCCAGAGGTTGCCATTCACCTCCTGCTGCTCGACCTCGAGGTCGGAGATCGCGGTCAGCAGTTTCGGATCCCAGTTCACAAGGCGCTTGTCCTTGTAGATCAGCCCTTCCTTGTAGAGGGTGACGAACACTTCGAGCACGGCCTTGGAGAGCCCCTCGTCCATGGTGAAGCGTTCGCGCGACCAGTCGGCCGAAGCGCCAAGCCGCTTCAGCTGGTTGAAGATGGCGCCGCCGGATTCGGCCTTCCACTCCCACACCTTGTCGATGAATTGCTCGCGCGTCAGATCGCGGCGATGGATCTGCTTTTCCATCAGCTGGCGTTCGACCACCATCTGCGTTGCGATACCGGCATGATCCATGCCCGGCTGCCACAGCACGTTCTTGCCGCGCATGCGTTCGAAGCGCACAAGGATGTCCTGCAACGTGTTGTTGAGCGCGTGGCCCATATGCAGCGAGCCGGTGACGTTGGGCGGCGGGATGACGATGGTAAAGGCCTCGGCCCCTTCCTCGGACCCGGCGCCGGCGCGGAACGCGTCAGCCTCTTCCCAGATTTTGGCGATCTTCGGCTCGACGGTTTTTGCGTCGTAGGTCTTTTCAAGCATGGGAAATGGTCCGAGCTGTCGGGATTTTGCTGGTCCGGTGTAAATCGGAAGGTCTTGGCCAAGTCAACCGCAACGGCCGACGCGGCTCACCACACGCACATAGGCGCGGTATTGGTCATTTCAACGGAAGGCAATGCACACACATTCGGCGCACAAGTTCGCCCTCGGCGTTCGGACAGACGCTGTAAACAAAAACGCCGCCCCCGGGCGGCATCTCATCCGGGACCGGGGTGTTACTGCGCGCCGCGCGCCACGCGCTCGATTTCCTCGCGCACCAAGCGCTCGACCAGCGTCGGCAGATTGTTGTCCAGCCAGTCCTGCAGCATAGGCCGCAGCATCTCCTCGGCCATCTCGTCGAAGGTCTTCTTGCTCCGGCTGGCGAACGCGTCGGACAGCTCGCCGAAGGCGGCGGCAACCTGCCGGCCTGTGTGCTCGGAGACAATCGCCGGACGCGCCGACGGCGCCTCTTCGGCAACCGGCCTTTCCGGACTTGCGTCGGACGGCGCCTGCTCGAAAGCTGGTTTGGCGATCGGCTCGTCGCTGAAACTGACCACCTCCGGCCGCACGAAAGCTCCGCGCGCTTCACCAGCTCCGCGTGCCTCGCTCCTGTCCGGCGCAAGCCGGGCCTGCTCACCGACCGCGGCGATCTCGCGACGCCAATCCGCGACGATGGCGTCGGTCGTGGCGATAGGCGGGGCCACCGGCGCCTCGTCGACCGCGGCTGGCTCTGCGGCGATCGGGGCGCGGACCTCTGCCAGCGTCAAGGAGGGTCGCATCATGGCGGGATCGGAGCGCACCGGCGCTTCCATGCGCGCGACGGTCGGCTCGGCCGCCGGTGGACGCGCCTGGACTTCCGCCAGCGTGACTGGCTTCCTGGCGTTGGCAGCGGCGTACGGATCGCCTCGCGAAGCCTCGGCCTCGGAAACGGGATCGACCTGGGACAAGCGTTCGAGATCCTGTCGCAGCTCGTCGGTCTCACCGGACGGCTTGCGGCCGGTGTCGCTGTCTTCGATGATCCGCCTGATGGAAGCCAGGATCTCTTCCATGGAAGGTTCGCGCTGTAGGCTGCTTGCCGTTGCCATTGTCAGATACGCCGCCCCTGTGACCCAGTGCAGATTTCCGCTCCGGGCATGCCGGATCGAATCATGTCCGTAGCGTAACCGACTGAGCGCCGCGCGAGAATCCCCAATCTGGGGACTTGTGGGATTTCAACAGATTAGAGCAAGAAACCGAAACCGGGTGTTTCGACAGCGAGGCCGTGATTCGGCCCCTCGCCTCAGCGTCCGTCCGGCGTGCGCAGGCCGATCCACTTGTCCTTGACGGCGTTGTAGTGCTCCTCGGGCCTGTACTTCGCCACCTTCAAGCCAAGACGGTCGACGGACAGGCGACCGGTCGCCTGCAGGATGGCGTAACTGGCGACCACCACGTCATGCTCGTAGCTGGCCTGGTTGATCTGCGCGGTGATGACCGTCGCCTGCGCGTTGAGGACGTCGAGCGTGGTGCGCTGCCCGACATTGCGCTCCTCGATGACGCCGTTCAGCGCCAGCCTGGCAGCCTGGATCACCTGCCTGTTGGCCGCGAGACTCTCCTGCGCGGCGGTGTACTCCGTCCACGCCGCGGTGACGGCCTGGCGCACCTGGTCTCGGCTGACGTCGACCTCGATACGGGCCTGGCCAAGCGATTCCTTGTTTTGCCGCACGATCGCCGAGGTGCGTCCGCCGGAATAGATCGGGATGGTCAGCGTTGCCCCGACACTGGCCGAATTGGTGGTGCCGTCCTGGGAACTGACGCCCGGCAAAGGCGAGGTGTTGCGATAGGCGCTTGAAACACCGGCGGAAGCCGACAACTGCGGCAGCAGCGCGCCTTCGGCCGACTTCACCGAAAACGCGGCGGCGTCGACCAGATGCTGGGTCGCCAGGATAGCCGGATGCTCGTTCGAGGCCACGCCGATGGCGGCGGCGAGACTCGACGGCAACAGCTTGCCCACGGGCGAAGCGCCGTTGAGCTTGCCCGGCTCGTCACCGACGATCTGGCGATAGGTCGCGGCGCTTGCCAACGCCTGGGCGCGGGCGGCGCTCACCTGCGCCACCGCGGCGGCGCGTGAGGCGTCGGCTTGCGCCACGTCGGTGCGGGTGCCTTCACCAACCTCGAAGCGCGAACGAGCCGCGCGCGCCGTTTCGGTCAGGAATTGCAGGTTCTGCTCGGTGAGCACGGCGACCTGACGGTCGCGAATCACATTCATGTACGCCTGGGCCGCGCTGAACAGGATGTTCTCTTCGGTGTTGCGCAGGCTTTCGACCGAAGCACGGACCTGCGATTCGGCGGCCGCCACGTTGTTCCTGGTCTGGAAGCCGTCGAACAGCGTCTGGTTGATCTGGACGCCGAAATTGCCGGAGGTCAGGCGAGCGCTTGAGTTGGTGCCGTTGACATGGCTGCTCGAGTAATCGATCGAAGCCGACCCGGCGATGCTCGGGCGCCAGCCCGACTTGGCGATGGCGACGCTCTCGTCGGTGACACGAACGCCGGCGCGTGCCGAATTCAGCGTGGAATTGTTCTGGTAGGCTTTCGCGAGCGCACCAAGGATGGATTCCGCCGAGGCCGTGAATGGAGACAGCGCGGTGGCGGAAACGAGGACGGCGGCAAAAAGGCTCTTGCGTACAGGCAGCACGGTATATCCCTCATTCGTTTTCCATGGGAACCGCGCCGCGTCGGCTTCTCTGTTCGATCAGCCGGCGCCGCGTGTCTGATGTTCCCTGCTGCTCAGCCCCAAAGTGCCCCCAGTTTGCGGATCAGCAACGATTGTTCAATGGCAAGCGACCATGACAAAGCCTCTCCTGCAAGGCAAAATCATTCAGAATTCGAAGGCATGCACATGTTCGAATCCCGGTAGTGGCTTAATTGCCGCATTAAACGCGCGTCTTCCCGTTACAACCCCCCCGGTCTTAAAAAAAAGCCTGGCAACGCCCGAATTGCCCTGACCTTCGACCGCGACAAGGCGGCCGCCTTCGGCAAGCTGGTCGAGCAGCGACGCCGGCACTTCCTCGACGCTGCCGCCGATGAAGATGACGTCGTAAGGCGCCTTGGCGGCATGTCCTTGCGCCAACGCGCCCTCCACCACCGTCACATTGCCGCAACCAAGCGAGGAAAGCGTCGATCTGGCGATTTCAGCCAGCGCCGAATCGCTCTCGAGCGCCACCACGGACCTGGCGAGTCGCGACAGCAGCGCCGAGGCATAGCCGGTGCCGCACCCGACATCGAGTACCGAATCGGTCGGATCCACCTCGGCCAGTTGGATTAACTTGGCCAATGGCGAGGCTTCCATCAGGTAGCGCGGACCGGCGGCACCGGTCGCGATGCGGATGTCCTCGTCGATATAGGCGAGATCGCGTTGCCCGGAGCCGACAAACGCTTCGCGCGGCACGTCGAGCATCGCATCGAGCAATGGGGCGCTGGTTACGTCGGTGGTTCGAACCTGGCCATCGACCATCTTGACGCGAAGCTCGGAGAAATCAGCGCTCATGTTCCAACCATCCGCCTGCCGCGCCAGAACCGCGGTTCATTACGACCGGAACATCAGGCCCCAGCGCGAGTGCGCGGGAGCCCGGGTATTGGAGGCCTCGCCCGGAATCGAACCGGGGTGCAAGGATTTGCAGTCCTCTGCGTAACCACTCCGCCACGAGGCCTCATAGCTCCCGGCGTTCCACCCGGTTCCAATAGGTTGCGGCGAAAATGCCGTCAAGCCGCGAAGCCGCATTCCGGAAGGTTTCCTCTGGCGAGGCCTCGGCACGGCCGAACCCTCCCCTTGCCGGCAGTCGCATGGACCTTTGCATTTGCCGGGGGCGAAACAGCAGCTTCAGTTCGGCCGCCGCCGCCGCTCCCACCAGACGACAAAGCGGCGCCGGTGGCGTCGCACCATGGCGAACTCATAGGACAGCACCAGCAAGCCGAGCGGCACCATCCAGAAGCCGAGAATCGGCAGGAAACCCAGGACGCCGCCCATGGTCAGCAGGATACCGATGGCGATCCTGAGCCGGCGCGAACGCGGCATCTTGAACTCGCGTCCGAAAACCGAGATTTTCCTCGCGGGGAACTGATCGTCTTGTGCTGTCATCGTTTCGAAAGATTGACCCGTTGAACCCTGAAAGATCACGCTCGCACCCAACCCGTGGGCGCGATTTCGGTTCCGATGTGGACCTCAAGGCGGCTAATATGAGGGCAGCCCCAGACGATTGCGAGAAACCACCGCGCGAAAATGCTTCGGAAAAATGCGAAATGCTTCTTTGCAAAGCCGAAAAGGGTTTGCTATAGGCTGCCCCACTCACATGAGAGCCTCTGTTCCCCGGTAGCTCAGTGGTAGAGCAACCGGCTGTTAACCGGTTGGTCGCTGGTTCGAATCCGGCCCGGGGAGCCAAATCTTTTCAAGCATTTAGCGAAAGTCGATACGTCGCGCTTTTAGCGTGGCGTGCGCGCATATCTGTTTCTACCGACCAACGTCGAACCCGGACACGGTGCATGCCCCGCCAAAAATGACATCGCGCGGGCCGACATCGCGCGGGCCATTGAGCGCGATCACTAACTTGACGATCCCTCGGGCATGATCGATGGCCCCTGAGCCTAACTCGGATTTGCAGGATTAAGCATGGCTGCTGAGGCTGAACGTGCCAACGGAAAGCGATTCTTGTAACGAAGAATCGGGCTTTCGATAAAAATCCAAGACAAGTGTGCGATGCCAACCGAGAGGCCAATCAGCGCTACAGAACCAATAAGTCCTCCATTTCCGACCCATTGAAGTGAAGGGATCGTGCTGACTAACGGCGGCAGAAACATGTGATAGACATAAATCCCGTAGCTAATTCTCCCGACATATCGGACAGGCTTCCAGCTTAGCCAATCCAGCCAAGGATCAGCATTGCCGTTTGCGGCCGCCGCGACCAAACACGCGCTAAAGGCGGATGCAATGAATGGATAGAAAATTGCTCTGGGCATTTCCATAAATCGGATCGAGAAAGAGACAAGAAGAAATACTGTTGCTGTTGCGATTAGCCACCTCTTGCTTGCTGCCGCCATCCAGATCCACTTATAAGATTCTGACATAAACGCAGTAATGAGGAGAGCTCCCGCGGCCATACTTGCTAAGTTTCCGGGAAGCAGAACTGTGATCAAGGACGAATCGTTAGAGAAATACACATACGATCTGAATATTAACGTTACAAAAAATGAAATTAATATATAAATAAATAGTGACTCCTGCGACGTCAGCAAGACGATAAAAACCCAGAGCAGGTAGAATTGTTCCTCGGTACACAGACTCCAGAAATGATCCCCGCTTCCTAACCATTGGCCGGCCATCGCTATCTGAAAGTTCGTCAGATAGAGCGCATGGACCCACCAATACCTCCTGATGGAACCGAAGCCGAATAACACGGCAAATGTTATCGCGAGATATAATGGTGGGCTTAACCTGAGAAATCTTCGCCAATAAAATTGCCTGGCAGCGATTCTGATTGATACACCTCTATAGCTGATCAAGATCCGCGTAATCAGAAACCCGCTAAGTACAAAGAAAAGCGTTACGCCCGCACCGCCCGGACTCAGGCTCCTGAGAAACCCAGAGGGCACGAAATGTTCGATGAGGACACCCATAATGGCAACGGCGCGAAGACCATCGAATCTGGGCAAATATGAAAGAGTTGGTTCCGATTCTCTTTCCAATAAAGTAAATCCAAACACAAAAATGATCTGTTTGTATTTTGGATTGAAATCCGGCCACGTTCATCGCGTACGAAAGTTCATGCATATCATCCGTTTGTATGGTCCAGCGGTCAGCAGCGAGTTTCAGCTTGGCATGCGAGTGGATCGCGCCGCGCACTGGGCTAGGCCGCCCTGCCCTCACCAGTCGTAATCCGCTACCAGCGGCACGATCTGTGCTACCGATGAAAGCGATTTCACCTTGAGCCCCCCAGGGCTCCGGTCCCGTGACCGAAGCCCCTATACCGGATTATCGACCGTCCTCAGATCTGTGCCAGACCGCCATCGACGAAGACCTCGCCGCCAGTCATGAAGCTGCTGTCGGAGGAGGCGAGGAACGCTGCTACGGCACCCGTCTCGGTCGGGTCACCCATGCGGCCTAGCGGCGTTGTCGCCCCAAGCGCGTCCATCGCGTCCTCGCCCAGCACTTCCAGCGCCAGCTCCGTCTTGGTCGGTCCCGGCGACAGCACGTTGACTCGGATGCCCGTGCCGCGCAGGTCCAGCGCCCAACTGCGCGCCAGATTGCGGATCGCCGCCTTGGTCGCGCTGTAGATGCTGAAGCGCTGCGTACCCATTACACCGGTGCTTGAACCGGTCAGGATGATCGACGACCCCGCCTTCATCAGCGGCAAGGCCTTCTGCACCGTGAAGATTAGCCCCTTCACATTGACGTCGAAAATCTGATCGTAGTGCTCGGGGGTGATCTCTCCCAGTCCCGCGAACGAGCCGGTCCCCGCGTTGGCGAACAGGATATCGAGCTGGCCTCGTTCGGCCTTTACCGTCTCGTACAGCCGGTCGAGGTCGGCGGGATCGGTCACCGAACCACTCACCGCCCGCGCGTGGGGACCCAGCTTGGCCAGCGCGGCGTCGAGGACGTCCTGCCGCCGCCCGAAGATGTAGACGAATGCGCCTTCGTCGATGAACCGTTTCGCGGCCCCAAGTCCGATGCCGCTTCCGCCGCCCGTCACCACCGCTGTCTTGCCCTGTAGTCTGCTCATGATGTGCTCCTTCATTGAGGTTGCACAGAGTTGGCTCTTCACCCACCTATTGACAAGTATGCACCTTTTGGTAAGTAGGCAGAATGTCGTCAAATCCTTCGAGGCCGGCGTCGTCGCAGGCCCAAACCGCTGAGCCAACTTCGACCTCGACGCTGCCTGGTTTCACCTGCGGCCTCGACGCGAGCCTGCGGTTCATCTCCGGCAAGTGGAAACCGCTGATCCTCTATTTCCTCGCCCAGGGCGGCCCGATCCGCTACGGCGAACTGCGGCGGGCCGTGCGCGATGTCAGCGACAAGATGCTGATCCAACAGCTCAAGGAGTTGGAGGCAGACGATCTCGTGAAGCGCACCGACTACAAGGAAATCCCGCCACGGGTGGACTATGGCCTGACGCCGTTGGGGCGCAGTCTGGCCGAGGCCCTGGTGCCGCTATGTACCTGGGGAAATGAAAATATGGCCGAGGTCACTCGCGTCTTCGCCCGGCGCGATGAGCTGAACAGCAAGGGCCGCTAGGCAAAATGTCTCGGTATCCGGGGCCTACGGCACGATGATGAGAAACAGATAGGCGACGAAAACGACCAGGTGGACGAGGCCCGTCAGAACCGTCGTGCGACCGGTTCCAAAGGATATCACGCTGATCGCCAGCGCCAGCAGCAGCAGCACGGTGTCGCCTGAACCAAGCCCCAGCGTCAGTCCTCTCCCGGTGATGAGGCTGGCGGCCGAGACCGCCGGGATGGTCAGGCCGATGGTGGCGCAGGCGGAGCCCAGAGCGACATTCAGGCTGCGCTGAAGGTCGTTCCTGAGCGCGGACCTGATGGCCGAGACGGCCTCCGGCATCAGCACAAGCGTGGCGATGAACGCGCCGACGATCGCATCGCTCTGCGCGACCTGTAGCGCCGCCAACCCGTCTTCGATGCTCCCCGCGATCAATTCGGTCAGCAGCACGATGCCGGTAAGGCCGAGCACCAGCAGCACGATATTGGGCGCCAGCGCTTCCGCGGGCGTCTCTGGAGCATTGTCGGGGCGCGGATCCAACTCCCCGATGAAGTCGCCGCGATAGCGCACCGTCTGCGCAAAGACGAACGCGCCGTATAGCAGGAGCGACAGGGTGCTCACGAACGCCAGCTGCATTGGCGAAAAAGTGCCGGGGCTGGTCGTCAAGGTGAAATTGGGCAGGACCAGCGTCAGCACCGTCAGTGCGATCATCACGCCGAGATAGCTGCTTGTGCCCTGGCGCATGATATCCTGATGCAGGTGCCGCCAGCCGCCGAAGGTCAGGCACACGCCAACGACGCCGGTGCACACGATCATCACCGTCGAGAAAACCGACTCCCGCGCCAGCGTTGGATTGTTCTCGCCATGCAGCATCATCGAGATGATGACCGAGGCTTCGATCGCGGTGACCGCCAGGGTCAGGACCAGCGTACCATATGGTTCTCCGACGCGGTGTGCGACCGCTTCGGCATTGCGCAGCACCATGAACACCGTCACGAACACCACGCATGCCGCGAGCAGCGAGAGAACCGTCCTGGCCGAAAAACCCAAATCGTCCAACGGCAACAGACCAGATTGGCACGCCGCCGCAAGGATGAAAGTGCCAACCGGAAGAAGCCGCATCAGCGACCGCACCGGATGCCTCTGCTCTGCATTCCCCGCGGCCCGGCGCGCGGTGGTCTCAGTCACTTCGCTTTGGGCGATCATTGGGTCCGGTCCGGCTGCATATCCAAGGGTCCGCTTTCCAAGGAGGTCGCGGATCGACGGCTTTCAAGCCGACTGCAGGCTACTACTCCACACCCGCTCGCCGCCATGACGCCATCCCTTCTCTCCCACGGACAAGAGCACGAACAGGCCGGGCATGACCAGTACGGGAGAGGATATCCCATCGCCGGCGGCCGGGAGCGGGTTACGCGATCACGCCATACGCAGCGGAGCCGCCACTGCTAGATTGCTCTTGCGGCGGATCTGATTCGCCTGGCCGGCGCCATCATCCTAGCTCCCACCCCAATGTCGCCGGCCAACTTTCTCCTCCGAGATTCTCGCGCCCCCTTTTTTCAGTAGGGCTACCGATCGCGCGGGCTGCAGCTACCGGACCAGGCGCTTGAGCAAGGGAAAGCCCGAACAGACCTCCCCTGTCCGCTGGGCAATAATTTCGGCAACAGGTCAGGCGGCATCGTGCCGGAGCCCGGAGCGGCCTTGCGCGCGGCCGGCGGGCGCGCGATGCTCACGCAGTCCTGGAGGGAATCATGCGAAAAATCCTGGTGTCGGCGCTGTTGCTCACGGCGGCCTTATACGCGCACAGCGCCTGGGCGCTGGACAGCAGCGGCACGCCCGTCGTCGTAACGCCGCTGGCTTCCCGCACGACCACCGCGTCCGGCCAGCCGATCACGCTGCCGGGGAAGAACGTGCAGGTCCTGGTTTCGACCTATGACATCGCGGCCGGGGCGACCTTGCCTGTCCACCGGCATCCCTTCCCGCGCTACGCCTATGTCGAGGCGGGAACGCTCAAAGTCACCAATGTCGAGACCGGCGACAGCAACACTTACAAGACCGGCGATTTCATCATCGAGATGATCAGCCAGTGGCATCAGGCCACCAACATCGGCGATGGTCCGGTCAAGCTGCTGGTGATCGATCAGGTAGAGGAAGGCGCCAAGAACACGGAGTTGCGCCAGTAGCGGCTAACGCCGCCGCGGTCACGAGTGCCCTGCCGGTTGGCGCTCACAATTCACGCTTTCGCGTCAAACGGCTCGATGCTAGGGCTGGCGACGACCTCATGGATTGGAAACGCCCCTTGACCACCGGAATCCGCCCACCGCTGATCGAAATCTGTGTCGAAGGCATCGATGGCCTCCTGGCCGCGCAAGCCGCGGGCGCCGACAGGGTCGAGCTGTGCGCCAGCCTCATCGAAGGCGGCATCACACCGAGCCTCGGCACGGTGCGCGCCGCCCTTGACCAGGCGACGGTGCCGTTTCACGTCATGGTGCGGCCGCGCGGCGGCGACTTTCTCTACAGCGAAACCGAATACCGCTCGATGCTCGACGATGTCGCCGCTCTGCGCGAACTCGGTGTGCCCGGCGTGGTGTTCGGCTGCCTGAACGCCGACGGCACCATCGACGAGAACCGCATGGGTGCATTGACCGAGGACGCCGGACCCCTGAACGTCACCTGCCATCGTGCCTTCGACATGACACGCGACCCGATCGAGGCGCTCGAGGCGCTGATCCGCTGCAAGGTTGGCCGCGTGCTGACCAGCGGCCAGCGCGACACGGCCGTCGAGGGCGTGTCGCTGCTGGCGGATCTGGTGCGATCGGCCGGCGACCGCATCATCATCCTGGGCTGCGGCGGGCTTGATCTGCACACCATCGCCGAAGTGCGGGCGAAAACAGGGCTGGTCGAAATGCATTTCGCCGCGCTCAAGGATGTGCCGAGCGCGATGATCTACCGCAACCCCAAGGTCGGCATGGGGGGCTCGGACCTCGACCGCGAGTACCGCAACACATTGACCGACATCGACCTCGTCGCCGCGACCATCAACGCGGCCAAGGCATGAGCCGGGCCGCCGCCCCGCTCAGCCCTGTGTCGGCCGGGGACCAGGCGGCGATCCTCGCGCTCAACAACGAGCACGCCGCCGAACTGTCCTGGCTGGAGCCCGAGCGGCTTTCCTTCCTGCTTGGCCAGGCGTTTTACGCACGCCGCATCGGCGAGGTCGAAGCCTTCATCATGACCTTCGACCAGGATGCCCGCTACGACAGCCCGAATTTTCTGTGGTTCCGTGAACGCCACAGCCACTTCGTCTATGTCGATCGCGTCGTCGTGGCAGCGCAAGCGCGTGGCCGCGGCCATGCCCGCCGTCTATATCAGGATCTGTTCGACCACGCCGCACGGGCGGGGCACACGCTGGTTACATGCGAGGTCAACAGCGACCCGCCCAATCCGGCCTCCGATGCCTTTCACGTTGCTCTGGGTTTTGCCGAAATAGGCGGCGCGGTGATCCATGGCGGCACGAAGGCAGTGCGTTATTATGCGAGATCGCTGCCGCGGGACTAAGCTCGAGCGCCAGGCAGGACAGACCATACGCAGCGTCGCCGGACGACAGAAATCCGCTGAGATAAAAGCGAACAACGCGAAGGGCTCGAAACGAACGACGCGCTCGGAACCTGGCCTCACATTCCCCGCCCCTATCTATACTGGCTTTGTGCAAGCGGGAGATTGGACCCCATAAGAAAGGAGCCTCTACGGCTCCTTTTTTGGCCTCAAATCGCCGGCGTTCAGGCGTTGGCGGTGGCCACCGCCCGCTTGGCCATCACGGTGATCAGGTTGGCGCGATAATCGGCGGAAGCGTGGAGGTCGCTCATCAGGTTGATGGCGGGCACAGTGACCCCCTGGAGCGCGGCGGCGTCGAAATTTTTGGCCAGCGCCGTCTCGATCTCCTTCGAGCGGAAGACACCGTTGTCGCCCGCGCCGGTGACGGCAACGCTGACGCCGTCCTTGCCCTGGGCCACGAACACGCCAACGATGGCGTAGCGCGATGCCGGATTGCGGAACTTCTCATAAGCCGCCTTGGCCGGCACGGTGAAGCGGACCGCGGTGATGATCTCGCCTTCGTTCAGCGCGGTCTCGAACAAACCCGTGAAGAAAGCAGCCGCCGCGATCTCGCGCGTGTTGGTGACGATGGTGGCACCGAGCGCCAGCAGCGCCGCCGGATAGTCGGCCGCCGGATCGTTGTTGGCGATCGAACCGCCGATCGTGCCCTTGTAGCGCACAGCGGGATCACCGATCAGCGATGCCAGGTGCGAGAACGCCGGACAGGCCTTTTTCAGTTTCTGGTCATTGGCAACCTCGTAATGTGTGGTCCCGGCACCAATGGTGACCGTCTTGCCCGCCACCGTGACGCCTTGCAGTTCCTTGATCCGGGCCAGGTCGACAAGATCCGATGGTGCCGCCAGCCGCGTCTTCATGGCCGGGATCAGCGTCATGCCGCCGGACAGCAGCTTGGCGTCCCCGCTCCTGACCAGCTCGGCGGCGTCGCTGACCGAGGCGGCGCGGTGATAATTGACCGAGTACATGTCGTTCCTCCTCAGTGTTTGGTCGTCGCGCGGATCGCTGCCCAGACGGTGGACGGCGATGCGGGCATTGCGAGATCGTTGCTGCCGATGGCGTCGGTGATGGCGTTGATCACCGCCGGCGGCGAGCCGATCGCGCCGGCCTCGCCGCAGCCCTTGATGCCGAGCGGATTGCCCGGGCACGGCGTGTTCGAGGTCGAAACCTTGAACGACGGCAGGTCGCCCGCGCGCGGCATCGTGTAGTCCATGTAGCTGGCGGTCAGCAGCTGGCCGCTATTGTCGTAGTGCGCGCCCTCGAGCAGGGCCTGGCCGATGCCTTGCGCCAATCCGCCATGCACCTGGCCTTCGACGATCATCGGATTGATGATGTTGCCGAAATCATCGGCGGCGACGAACTGGACGATCTCGGTCGTCCCGGTCTCCGGATCGATTTCGACCTCGCAGATATAGCAGCCGGCCGGGAAGGTGAAATTCGACGGATCGTAGAATGCCGTCTCCTTCAGTCCCGGCTCCATGCCGCCAGGCAGGTTGTGGGCGGTATAGGCGGCGAGCGCCATCTGGAACCACGGCACGTTCTTGTCCGTGCCGGCCACCTTCAGCGCACCGTTCTCGATGACGATATCGCCCTCGTCGGCCTCGAGAAGGTGGGCGGCGATCTTCTTGGCCTTGGCCTCGACCTTGTCGAGCGCCTTGACGATGGCCGACATGCCGACCGCGCCCGAGCGCGATCCGTAGGTGCCCATGCCCATCTGCACCTTGTCGGTGTCGCCATGGATGATAGAGACCGAATCCAGCGGCACGCCGAAGCGCTCGTTGACCAGCTGCGCGAAAGTGGTTTCATGGCCCTGGCCGTGGCTGTGCGAGCCGGTCAGCACTTCGATCGTGCCGACCGCGTTGACGCGCACCTCAGCCGATTCCCAAAGGCCGACGCCGGCACCGAGGGAGCCGACTGCCGCCGATGGCGCGATGCCGCAGGCCTCGATGTAGCAGCTCATGCCGATGCCGCGCAGCAGGCCTTTCCTGGCCGCTGCCGCCTTGCGCTCGGGGAAACCGGCATAGTCGGATTCCTTCATGGCCGCGTCGAGCGAGACAGCATAGTCGCCGGCGTCGTAGCACATGATCACCGGCGTCTGGTGCGGGAACGAGGTGACGAAGTTCTTACGCCTCAGCTCGGCGGGTGACACGCCGAACTGCCGCGCGGCGGTCTCCATCATGCGTTCCATGACGAAGGTCGCTTCCGGCCGCCCCGCCCCGCGATAGGCGTCGACGGGCGCGGTGTTGGTGTAGATCGCCTTCACATTGGCGTGGATCGCCGGGATGTTGTACTGGCCCGACAGCAGCGTCGCGTAGAGATAGGTGGGTGTTGCCGACGAGAACAGCGACATGTAGGCGCCGAGATTGGCCTGCGTCTCGACCTTCAGCCCCAGGATCTTGTGGTTGTCGTCGAAAGCCATCTCGGCATGGGTGTGGTGATCGCGGCCGTGCGCGTCGGTCAGGAAGCTCTCCGTCCGGTCGGCCACCCATTTCACCGGCACGCCCGTCTTCTTGGACGCCCACAGGCAGATGATCTCTTCGGGGTAGATGTAGATCTTGGAACCGAAACCGCCGCCGACATCAGGGGCTATGACCCGCAGCTTGTTTTCCGGCGCGACATTGTAGAAGGCGCTCATCACCAGCCGCGCGACATGCGGATTCTGCGATGTCGTCCAGCAGGTGTAATGGTCCTCGGCCTTGTCGTAGTGGCCAAGCGCGGCGCGCGGCTCCATGGCGTTCGGAACCAGCCGGTTGTTGATGATGTCCATCTTGACGACATGGGCGGCCTTCTTGAAGGCAGCCGCGGTGTCGTCGGCGTTGCCGATATCCCAGTCGAAGATCAGATTGTTCTCGGCCTCCGGGTGTATCTGCGGCGCGCCCTTGTCCATCGCCTTCGACGCGTCGACGACCGCCTTCAACTCCTTGTAGGTGATCTCGACCGCCTCGGCGGCGTCGCGCGCTTGCCCCTTGGTCTCGGCGACGACGATGACGACGGCATCGCCGACATAGCGGACCCGGTCGAAAGCGAGCGGCGACCATGCCCCCATCTTCATCGGCGAGCCGTCCTTGGAGTGGATCATCCAGCCGCAGATGAGGTTGCCGATGCCGTCGGCCTTCAATTCCTTGCCGGTCAGCACGCCGATCACGCCGGGCATGGCTTGCGCCTTCTTGACGTCGATCTTCTTGATTTGCGCATGCGCGTGCGGACTGCGCACGAAGGCGGCATGCTTCATGCCGGGTACCACCATGTCGTCGACATAGCGGCCCGCGCCGGTGATGAACCTTTTGTCTTCCTTGCGCGCGACGCGAGCGCCAACACCTTCAATGCCCATTAGAATTCCTCCCGAGATTGTAGGGGAGTAAGGCAGTAGGGGAGTGAGGGAGTAGGCAACCGGTCCAATTGGTTTGGCCTTCTTGCCCTACTCCCCTACTGCCCTATTCCCCTATTCCCTTGCGCTTACGCAGCCTGTTTCGCCTTGCCCTTAACGCCCTTCGACATCGTCTCAGATGCCGCGAGGATCGCCTTGACGATGTTGTGGTAGCCGGTGCAGCGGCAGATATTGCCTTCGAGCTCGGCCCGCACGGTCGCCTCGTCGAGGCCCTCGGGGTGGCGGTTGATCATGTCGGTCGCGGTCATGATCATGCCCGGCGTGCAGAAGCCGCATTGCAGCCCATGATGCTCCTTGAACGCCGCCTGCACCGGGTGCAGGTCGGCGCCATTGGCGAGGCCTTCGATCGTCAGGACAGTCGAGCCGGCGGCCTGTACGGCGAGCATGGTGCAGGACTTGACCGCCTTGCCGTCGACATGGACGATGCAGGCACCGCATTGCGAGGTGTCGCAACCGACATGCGTGCCGGTAAGGCCGAGGTTTTCTCGAAGGAAATGAACCAGAAGCGTGCGGTCTTCGGCAACGCCGCTCACCCGCTTCCCGTTTACCGTCAACGACACGTCCGACATGAATCCTCCCTGGGTATCGACCTTGGCCATCACGTTGCCGATGCGAATGCCAGCGCATCGGCCATCCTTCATTCGTACACTGCATACCGCACAAAAAACAGCGCGTCGAAAACGCTCCGGATTGTACTTTCGATCATGGCTGGACGGGAACGGGCTCGGCGATCGCCCCCATTGCCAAAACGCCGATTGGAGACAACAATGGCACCCGACGCCCGCGCGCCCGACGCGCATAAAAACAGCGTCGGAGGAAATGCGGAGGACATCGCTGGCCAGTTCATGGACGCGCTATGCATGCGGCCTGTCGGCGCTCACGACGGATGAGCCCGACATGGAAGCGTTCGCCAAGGCGATCGCGTCGGAAGCAGCGGCGATCGACGCCGGCTTCGCCCTGCTGTTTTTTTCCCAGAGCCTGATCGAGGCCGGCGCCCTTTCGCGGGCACTCGCAATCCACGCGCCGACACTCGAATACGCGGGCTGCTCGACTGCCGGCGAGATCACGCCGGAAGGTCTCGAGGACGGCCACGTGCTGGCCATGCTCCTCCCTTCCGCCGCGTTTACCGCCGTGGGCGTGATGGTGGACAATCTGTCGTCATCGGGCATGGACAGGATCACCGGTGAAGTCGAGTCCTTGCGGCGACAGCTTCGGGCGCGCCTCGGCTACGATCCGGCCAAGGCCACATTCGCGCTCTGCTTCATCGACGGCCTCTCCTATGCCGAGGAAGCGGTGAGCTCCGCCATCCATTGGGGGCTCGACGGCATACCGCTGATCGGCGGTTCGGCCGGTGACGATCTGAAATTCGAGACGACGCGCCTGATCTCGAACGGCAGGGTCACCTCCGACAGCGCCATCATCGTGCTGATCGCCACGGAAATTCCCTTCCTCGTCTTCAAAACCGACAACTTCGTTCCCACCGACGAGAAGCTGGTGGTGACGGCATCCGATCCCGATCACCGCATCGTGCGCGAGTTCAATGCCACCAATGCGGCCGAGGAATATTCCGCTGCGGTCGGCATCCTGCCGCGGACCCTCACGCCGCTCAGCTTTGCCTCGCATCCCGTGGTGGTGAAGGTCGGCGGCGAATATTACTGCCGCTCGATCCAGAAGATGCACGCCGACGGCTCACTGTCCTTCTTTTGCGCCATAGACGACGGCGTCGTGCTGTCGATCGCCCAGCCCATGGACATGGTCGAATCGACGCGCGCCGCCCTGCGTGATGTCGAGGAGAGGCTCGGCGGCATCGACATGATCCTCGGCTTCGACTGCGTGCTGCGTCGCCTGGACGCGCGCAACCGCCAGGTGTTTCGCGATATTTCCGAGCTCTACCGGGTCAACAATGTCATCGGTTTCGGCACCTATGGCGAACAGTACCGCTCGATGCACCTCAACCAGACGTTCACCGGCATTGCCTTCGGCGACCGGCAAGCGGCGGAATAGGGGCAGCGGAATAGTATGCCGCTCAGGGACATAAACGATCTCGAAAAGCTGAAGAAGATCAATGCCGCCCTTGTCAGCCGCGTCGAGCGGTCGATGGACCAGCAAGGCAACGCCTTCTCGCTGTTCCAGACCGCGATCTCGCTGGAAAATCGAGTGCGCACGCGCACGGAGGAACTGCATTCCACGCTGCGGCGGCTGGAACAGTCGAACATCGACCTCAGCGCCGCGAAGGAAAACGCCGAACTCGCGAACCTGTCGAAGACCAGGTTTCTCGCCGCCGCCAGCCACGACGTGCTGCAGCCACTGAATGCTGCCCACCTGTCCGTCTCGGCGCTCGCCGAAGTGCAGACCAGCGACGAGGGCAGGAAACTGGTGCGGCAGGTCGAACGCTCGCTGGAGACGATGGAGGACCTGCTGCGCACCCTGCTCGACATCTCCAAGCTCGACGCCGGCGTGGTGCGGCCTGAAATCGGCGATGTCAGCCTCGAAGCGCTGTTCTCGTCATTACGCTCCGATTTTCAGCCGGTGGCGCAAATGAAGGGCCTGTCGCTGAAGTTCCGGCCGGTCAACGCTTCGGTCCGTTCCGACCGGACGCTGCTGCGCCGCATCCTGCAGAACATCCTTTCCAATGCGCTTGGATACACGCGCTCGGGCGGCGTGCTTGTCGGCACCCGGCATCGCGGCGACACCATCCGGATCGATGTGGCCGACACGGGCTGCGGCATTCCCGACGACCAGCGCGAGGCGGTGTTCGAGGAATTCCACCGCGGCACCTCTCCCGGCAATGCCGATATGGAGAGCGGCGGCCTCGGCCTCGGGCTCGCCATCGTGCGCCGCATGGCCGGTGCCCTCGGGCATCCCGTGACGTTTTCATCCAAGGTCGGGCGCGGCACGATCTTCCACATCGATGTTCCTGTCGGCCTCGGCGTCCCCGCCGATGCGATCGCCCGCCTTGCCGACCTGGAGCGGCCGCGTGGCTACGGCCTGTTCGGCACCAAGGTGCTGCTGGTGGAAAACGACACCGAGGTGCTGCGGGCGATGACCTTCCTGCTCGAGCGCTGGCAATGCCTGGTACGATCGGCCACCTCGACCGACGATGCGCTGGACATGCTCGGCGATACCGAGTGGGTGCCTGACATCGTCATTGCCGACCAGCATCTCGACGGCGGCGATCTCGGTACCGCGACCATAGCGGAGGTCCGCGACTATCTCGGCCGCGCCGTGCCGGCGCTGATCGTGACCGCCGACAGTTCCGAGGCCGTCGCCAAGGCGGCACGAGCGGGCGGCATCGAGTTGATGCGCAAACCGGTGAAACCGGCGCAGCTGCGCGCGCTGCTGGCGCATTTGCTGGCTTGAGGGCTTACCCCGCCCGGGATGGAGAGGGTAAGCTCAAAACCCCGCCTGATCGCGAAACAGTTCGGCGTTGTCCAGCTTCGACACCTCGATCACAGCCTGCGTGCGGCTGTAGACATTGAGCTTGCGCAGGATCTCGGAGACATGCGCCTTGACCGTGGTCTCGCCGACCTGCAGCTCATAGGCGATCTGCTTGTTGAGCAGGCCCTGGCGCAGCATCTGCAGCACCCGCAGTTGCTGCGGCGTCAGCGTTGACAGGCGCTGCACCATATCGGCGCGGTCGGTGCTCTTGGCGTCCGGCGGCTGGCCCTCATAGGTCTCTGGCACGTAGATGGCGCCTTCCATCACCGAGCGGATCGCGTTGGCCAGATCGCTCTTGCGCGACGATTTCGGAATGAAGCCGGCGGCCCCGTAGGACAGCGCTTCGGAAATGATCTTCGGCTCTTCATGGCCGGAAACGATAACCACCGGCAGGCGCGGGTAACGGGTCCGAAGCTGCAGTAGACCTTCGAAACCGTGCACGTCGGGCATGCTGAGGTCGAGCAGCGCAAGATCGAACGGCTTGATGCCGGCCAGCAGATCGAGCGCTTCGGTGATCGAACGCGCCTCGACGGTGTCCACCTCCGGATAGGCCATCCGCACCGCGCTGTGCAGCGCCTCGCGAAACAGCGGATGGTCGTCGATGATCAGGAACCGGGCGCTATCATTGGCTGCGGTCATGGTGCTCGTTTCACTTCGGTCCGGCGCAGGATAGTCCCCCGACCATGCCCAGATTATTGCCAAATAGTACATCACCATCTTGGTCGAGGGGACTTCTCGAACGTCCTGTCTTGCCGGGACGCCCAAATCGGTCGAATGTGCCCGCGAAGAAAGCTTGGAGCAGAGATAGCGCATGACAGACTTCGTGCTTCCCCTGCCGCCGACTCCATCGGTGGCTGTCGCGAGTTCAACGGAGCGCTTCGCCGTGCGCCGCATCTTCTGCGTCGGCCGCAACTACGCCGCCCATGTCAGGGAGCTCGGCAATGACGAACGCGATCCGCCCTTCTTCTTCACCAAGCCGGCCGACGCGGTGGTCGATTCCGGGGCTGAAATCCCCTACCCGCCGCTGACGGCCAACCTGCACCATGAGATCGAACTGGTTGCGGCGATCGGCAAGCCGGGGTTCCGCATCCCGCGTGACAAGGCACTGGACCATGTCTGGGGCTACGGCGTCGGCATCGACCTCACCCGCCGCGACCTGCAGGATGAAGCCAAGAAGATGGCGCGACCCTGGGACTGGTCCAAAGCTTTCGACCGGTCCGCTCCGTGTGGCCCGCTGATCCCCGCGGCAAAATCCGGCCACCCGCAAAAGGGCCGTATCTGGCTCACCGTCAACGGCGAGGCCAGGCAGGACGGTGATCTCTCAGAGCTGATCTGGCCGATAGCCGATATCGTCTCGGCCTGCAGCGAGGCGGTGGAACTGCAGCCAGGCGACCTCATCTTCACCGGCACGCCGGCCGGCGTTGGCGCGGTTCTTGCCGGCGACACGATGGCCGGTGGCGTCGACGGCATCGGCACGATCGAAATAACCATCGGCCAGCCGAAGTGAACGCATGAGCGATATCGTCCTGCACAACGACTATCGCTCTGCCACCGCACCTTCATCATAACCACGCGCACTGGAACGGGAATCGGCTATCGTTTCCCCTGCAGTGCAGGAGAGTTGCCAATGAAAGCCGTCGTCTTCGAGAAATTCGGCGAAGCGCCGACGATCCAGAGCGTTCCCGATCCGAAGCCGGCCGCCGATGGTGTCGTCATCAAGGTCGAAGCGACGGGGTTATGCCGCAGCGACTGGCACGGCTGGATGGGCCACGACGACGACATAACGCTGCCGCACGTGCCAGGCCACGAATTGGCCGGCGTCGTGGTCGCAGCCGGTGGGCGGGTTACCCGTTGGAAGGCGGGTGACAGGGTGACCGTCCCGTTCGTCGGTGGCTGCGGACATTGCTTCGAATGCACCTCCGGCAACCACCAGGTTTGCGAACATCAGTTCCAGCCCGGTTTTACAGCCTGGGGCTCGTTCGCCGAATATGTCGCGATCGACTTTGCCGACACCAATCTGGTGCGCTTGCCCGATGAGATGGAGTTCGCAACCGCCGCCAGCCTCGGCTGCCGCTTCGTCACCTCCTTCCGCGCCATCGTCGACCAGGGCCGCGTCAAGCCGGGCGAATGGGTGGCCGTGCATGGCTGCGGCGGCGTCGGGCTGTCGGCGATCATGATCGCCAGCGCCATGGGCGCCAATGTCATCGCCATCGATCTCACCGAGGCGAAACTGGATTTTGCCAGGAAGATCGGCGCCGTGGCGACGATCAATGCGTCCACGACGTCGAACGTCGTGAAGGCGGTCAAGCAGATCACCAATGGCGGCGCGCACATGTCGATGGACGCGCTCGGCCACCCGACGACGTCGTTCAATTCCATCTCGAACCTGCGCCGGCGCGGCCGCCACGTTCAGGTCGGGCTGATGCTTGGCGAGCATGCCAAGGCTTCCGTGCCGATGAGCAAGATAATCGCTTTCGAGCTTGAAATCCTGGGTAGCCACGGCATGCAGGCATTCCGCTATCAGGCGATGATGGAGATGATCCGAACCGGCAAGCTCAATCCCGAGCTGCTGGTCGGCAAGAAGATCAGCCTTGACGAAGCGCCCGCTGCCTTGATGGCGATGGGTGGCTTCGAGGGCATCGGCATCGGGGTGGTGACGAAGTTCTAGCAACGGACGAAACTACCGCGCGAACTTCTTCGCCCCGAACACGCACGCCACCACACCGAGCGTAACGACGATCATCAGGGGACTGACCTTTTCGTGCAGCAGCGTTGCCGCAAGCGCGAGGCCGAAAAAGGGCTGCAGCAATTGCAACTGGCCGACCGCAGCGATGCCGCCTTGCGCCAGGCCGCGATACCAGAAGACGAAGCCGATCAGCATGCTGAACAGCGACACATAGGCGAGACCGATCCAGGCGTGGGAGCCGACAGCGGCAAAGGACTGCGGCAGCGTCGCGAAGGTCAGTGCCAGCATGATCGGCAGCGACAGCACCAGCGCCCAGCAGATCACCTGCCAGCCACCGAGCCGGCGCGACAAAGCGGCGCCCTCCGCATAGCCGAGGCCGCAGGCAAGCACGGCGGCCAGCATCAGGCTATCGCCTAGCGGCGAAGCTGTCACGCCCTGCATCAGCGCGAAGCCGGCGACGAGCCCGCTGCCGATGCATGAGAACAGCCAGAAGGCCGGCCTTGGCCGCTCACCGCCCCGCAACACGCCGAAGACCGCGGTCGCCAGCGGCAACAGGCCAATGAAGATGATCGAATGGGCCGAGGTGACATGCTTGAGCGCCAGGGCAGTCAGCAAGGGAAAACCGACGACCACGCCCAGCGCCACGATCACCAGTGACAGCAGGTCGCCGCGCTCCGGACGTTTCTGCCGGAACAGGACCAGCATTGCCAGGCCAAGCAATCCGGCGATCGCTGCCCGGGCCGAGGTCAGGAATATCGGGTCGAAATCCATCACCGCCACACGTGTCGCAGGCAGCGATCCCGAGAAGATCAACACCCCGACGAATCCGTTCAGCCAGCCGCTCGCGGTCTTGTCCATTCCAGGCTCCATGTTCTTGCGCTCCATCGCCCGGATAGCCATGGCGCGACCAGAGCCAATGGGGTACAATTCCGTGAAACTGTAATGGATGTTTGAGCAGTACGGATGGCAAGTGTCGCTCTGGAAAACGACAGCGGGCGAACCCTGCTCAGCCCTAGCCTGGTTGAGACCACCATGGCGACCATTCGCCAGCGGATCGCTGCGCGCAGCCTGCCACCGGGGGCTCGATTGCCCTCCATCCGCGCCTTCGCCAAATCCATGCAGGTGTCCAAATCCACCGTGGTCGAAGCTTATGAACGTCTTGCCGCCGAAGGCGCGATCCGCTCCCGGCCGGGCTCCGGTTTTTATGCGGCCGGGTCGCTGGCGCCGCTGTCGCTGGCCGAGATCGGTCCCCGGCTCGACCGCGCCGTCGATCCACTGTGGGTCTCGCGCCAGTCGCTGGAGGGAGGCGACGAGATGCTTAAACCCGGCTGCGGCTGGCTGCCGGCCTCGTGGATGCCGCAGGCGGCATTGCGCCGGGCACTGCGCACGGCGGCGCGGGCAGATGATGTCGCACTTGCCGACTACGGCACGCCGCTCGGCCTGCCACCGCTGCGCCAACTGCTGGCGCGACGCCTGGCCGGGCATGGCATCGAAGCCTCTCCCGAACAGATCATGCTGACGGAATCGGGCACGCAGGCCATCGACCTCCTCTGCCGGTTCCTGATCGAACCTGGCGATGCGGTGCTGGTCGACGACCCCTGCTATTTCAACTTCCATGCTTTGCTGCGCGCCCACCGGGCCAAGGTCGTCGGCGTTCCCTACACACGTTCCGGCCCGGACGTCGACCTGTTCGCGCAGGCGCTGGCGGAACATCGGCCGCGCCTCTACATCACCAACTCCGCCATTCACAACCCGACGGGTGCGGTGCTGTCGCCGGTCACGGCGCACCGGTTGCTGAAACTGGCAGAGCAATCGGATCTGACCATCGTCGAGGATGACATCTTTGCTGATTTCGAACATACGCCCGCGCCCCGGCTGGCGGCGTTCGATGGCCTGAACCGGGTCGTCCAGATCGGCAGTTTCTCCAAGACGCTGTCGGCCTCGGTCCGCTGCGGTTTCATCGCCGCGCCCCGCGCCTGGATAGAGGGGCTGACCGACCTCAAGATCGCCACGACATTCGGCGGTGGAAGGCTGGCGGCTGACCTTGTGCTGACCCTGCTGAAGGACGGCAGCTACCGCAAACACATGGACCTGCTGCGCGTCAAACTCGCGCGCGCCATGGCCGAGACCGGCACAAGGCTGAAGTCTATCGGCATCACGCCGTGGATCGACCAGCCCGCCGGCCTGTTCCTCTGGTGCAGCCTGCCCGATGGTGTGGATGCGGCCGAAGTCGCCCGCCGCGCTCTGGCCGACAATGTCGTGCTGGCGCCCGGCAACGCGTTCAGTCTGTCGGGGACGGCAAGTCGCTTCCTGCGCTTCAACGTTGCCCAGTGCGGAGACGAGCGGATTTTCAAGGTTCTTGAAACTGCAATGTCGCGCTGATTGCACGTCACTCTGAAATCAGCGGCTCGCGCAGACCTCCCGTACGCGGTCGCGTAACCAGCGCTGCGCCGGATCGGCGTCGAGGCGCGGATGCCAGAGCATGGAGATGGTGACTTCCATGGTGGCGAAGGGCAGCGGAAAGCTGTGCATTCCGGCCCGCGCTCCTTCGGTGTGCCGCTCCGGCACGCTGGCGATGAGGTCGGATGCGCGAGCCATGGCGAGCGCGGCCGAGAAACCGGAAACCATGCACACCACTGTCCGCTGCTGGCCCAACGCTGCCAGGGCATCGTCGATCGGCCCTTTCTCGCGGCCATGTCGCGAGACGCTGATGTGCCGACCCGCCGCATAGCGTTCAGGCGTCACCACGCCCTCCCCCAGCGGATGGCCTGCTCGCACGGCACCGATGAAGCGGTCGCGGAACAGCGCCTGGATGCGCACTTCAGGCCCGGTTTCACCGGCGACGGCGATTTCAAGGTCGATCTCCGCGTCGCGCAGCGACATCATATCCTTGTCGGACTTGGGCGCGAAACGCAGCCGCACTCCTGGTGCATCAACCTCGATGCGGGCGACCAGGCCAGGCCCGAATTCCTCGACGAAGCCCTCATTGGTGCGCAGCGTGAAGACCCTGTCCAGGCGTGAGAGGTCGAGCAGTCTGACAGGCCGCAGCAGGGCCTCGGCGTTCTGGACGACAGTGCCGACCTGCTGGCGCAGTTCCTCCGCGCGTGGCGTCGCCACCAGGCCTCGCCCGGCGCGGACGAGCAAGGGATCACCCGTCGCATCGCGCAGCCGCGCCAGCGTCCGGCTCATTGCCGAAGGGCTGAGGCGCAGACGGCGCGCGGCGCGGGCCACGCTGCCTTCAGCCAGCAGAACGTCGAGGGCGAACAGCAGGTTGAGATCGGGCGATGTCATCCACGGACTCTAACATGATATGGCGTCCGGCGCACGACTATGATGCAAATGCTGCGCCTTCCGCCATATCAAGGGCAGGACTAGATCTCCGACAGCTCCGCTTCCGGGGCGAATGGAAAGGAGATCGCCATGGCAGTCGCCGCGCAAAATCGGGATAGGCCGCTGTCGGCCCCACAGGAAAATTCATCCGCCGTCTGGGCGCTGGCAAGCCTTTCGCTCGCCACGCTGCTGTCGTCGCTCGGAACAAGCATCGCCAGCGTCGGTCTACCGTCGCTGATGCAGACGTTCGGGGCGCCGTTCCAGGCCGTGCAATGGGTGGTGCTGGCCTATCTGCTTGCGATCACCACGCTGATCGTCAGCGCCGGGCGGCTGGCCGACATGTTCGGGCGTCGCCCCTTGCTGCTGGGTGGCATCGCGCTGTTCACCTCGGCATCGGTGTTGTGCGGGCTGGCGCCTACGCTTTGGCTGCTGATCGCCGCGCGTGCCCTGCAAGGGCTTGGCGCGGCGTTGATGATGTCGCTGACCCTGGCCTTTGTGGCGCAGACCGTGAGCAAGGACCGGACCGGCAGCGCCATGGGCCTGCTCGGCGCCATGTCGGCCATTGGCACGACACTTGGACCCTCGCTCGGTGGCTTGCTGATCGCCGGCCTCGGCTGGCGGGCGATCTTTCTCGTCAACGTCCCACTGGGCCTTCTGACCTTCGCGCTCGCCTGGCGGGGCCTGCCTGCGGGCGACAAGAGCGCGCAGGCGGATCGAGGCAAGTTCGATGCGATGGGCACCGTCCTGCTGGCCGTGACGCTGGCCGCCTATGCATTGGCCATGACGCTTGGCCGGGGTAGTTTTGGCGCACTCAACATCGGCCTGCTGGCCTCGACTGTTCTCGGCACGGCTCTTTTCGCCATCGCCCAGGGGAAAGTTAAGACCCCTCTGGTCCAGCTTGGCAGCTTCCGGGATCCACGGCTCAGCGCCAGTCTGGCCATGAACCTCATCGTCGCCACAGTGATGATGGCGACCCTGGTGGTCGCCCCGTTCTATCTATCGCGCGGGCTTGGGCTCGATGCCGCCATGGTCGGCGTGGCGCTGTCGATAGGGCCGCTTGTCTCGGCCCTGTCGGCGCTGCTGGCCGGACGGCTCGCCGATCGCTTCGGAGCCCCCAGGATGATGGCAGCCGGCCTGTTCGCTCTCGCCATCGGCACATTTCTGCTGTCGCTCGCCATGACGAGGCTCGGCATTGCCAGCTATGTCGTTCCCATCACCGTCACCTGCTTCGGCTACGCCCTGTTCCAAACCTCCAACAACGCAGCCGTCATGAGCGGTGTAGGCGCCGGCGAACGAGGCGTCGTATCGGGCCTGCTCAACCTGTCGCGCAATCTCGGCCTGATCACCGGTGCCTCGCTGATGGGCGCAATATTCGCGACCGCGTCCGCCGGCAGGCAGCACGGCATCGCCCAGAATGTCTTGAGCTCCGCGGCGGCGGCCCAGGGAATGCAAGTCACCTTTCAGGTGGCGACGGCGCTTGCGGTGGTCGCGCTGGTCGTCGCGCTGCTCTCGGATCGCGCCGACGCCACGCGTCGGCTGCTGGGCGCCTCGTCTTGAAGGTCACGCCTGGCCGTCGACCCGCTGGAGAACGCCTCAGGCTCCTGCCCGCTTGCGGCGCTCATAGAGCATGACCAGTGTCTCAGCGGTCAAAGCCGGCTTTTCTTCGCCCTCGATCTCCACCGTGTTGGCTGCTTTCATTAAATATTGGCCCGGCCCCCAGTCTTCCACGGAAAGCAGAACCACGCGCAGCCTTATGCGCGCGCCGGCCTTCACCGGCGCCAGGAAACGAACCTTGTCGAAGCCGTAGTTGAAAGCGGCCTGCGTGTTCTCGGGCACGATCCCCATGCCGAGCGCCAGCGCGCCGATGATCGACAGCGTCAGGTAGCCATGCGCGATCGTCGTGCGGAACGGGCTTTGCCGCCGCGCCCTTTCAGGGTCGACATGGATCCATTGATGGTCGCCGGTGCATTCGGCGAACTGGTTGATGCGGTCCTGGTCGACCGTTGTCCACTCCGACACGCCAAGCTCTTGCCCGGCCATCGTCCTCAACTCTGCGTAGGTCGGCGGCGTTTTAGGCCGTATTTCGGTCATTCATGCTATCCCGATCGCTTCCACGCCTCCCGACCACGAACCGGCGGCCTCTGTCAATTCATCGTCGGGGAATCCGTTCCGCCGATTTCGGCCGCCATCCGGCCATCTTGCCCGCGCGGCGGCGGGTCCAATCGGAATTCTCCTCGCTTTAGGCGCCGTCGGCAGACAAGCGGCTCGGCTCAAAGGCGCTACTTCTTCTCGTAGCCGGCGCGGATCTCCTCCATCGCCTCCTTGATCCGCGAGCGCAGGATGTCCACGGACTCGGCACCTGATTTCTTGACCAGATCAGCCACTTCGCCGGCGTTCTTCAACGCGGTTTCGAAGGATTTCCTGGCAAAGTCGGTCTGTTTGGTCATCAGTTCCTGCGGCGTGCCGGGCGCCTTGTAGCTTTGCGCCATATCGGTGACCTCGCGCAGCGTGTCCTGCAGCAACTCGCGTTGCCTCGATAACAGCGAGGTCGCTCCGGCGGCACTCACTCGTGCCGCCTGCTCCAACGCCTCTATATTCTTGCGATGATGCGCAAGGATGGTTTCGACATCGACTGTGGGCAGCTTCAAATCGCGGCCGAACCTGCCGAACATGTCCATGAACGAATCGGATTCCGGTTGCTTTGCCATGATAGTGGTCTCCTCCCTGTCGCCACCGAAATGGCTTTTCCCGGGAATGACAATAGCATCGAAGCGCCGCGTGTCCATTCGAGCCGGCGCAATCACAGACGGGGTGTCAGCCGGCGAGGAACAGCCGCTCGGCCATGTAGAGCACCACACCGGCAAGCCCGCCGATGATCATGCCATTGAAGCGGATATATTGCAGGTCCCTGCCGATGTTCATCTCGATCAGCCGCGTCAGCTGGGCAAGGTCCCAGCGCTTGACTTGGTCGGCGATGAATTTCGACACGCCATTCTTCTGGCTTTCGACGAAGGCCGCCAGGGCCACGACGAACCCCTGGTTCATGTCGGCCCTAATCCGCGAGTCGCCGGCGAGGTGCCGTCCGACCTCGACGAACATGTTCGCCAGATGCGCGCGGATGATCGAATCCGAAGCCCTGGTGTCCTGCTCGATGAACTGGCCGAGGCTTGCCCACATGTCGTTCGCCAATCCCACGACCTCCGGCCGGGCCAGGAAATCGCGCTTCAGCTTCTCCGCGCGCTTGGCATATTGCTTCGATGTCCTGAGTTTCTCGATGAATGTCTGGACGAAATGGTCGAACT
>NZ_JBAZUD010000024.1:0-43613 GCF_041661565.1 Mesorhizobium sp. | reverse complement strand
CCGAATGGTCGGTTTTCTACGAAAAGAGTTTCCGATGAGCGACCTGACACGACTGACGATCTCGCAGGCCCGCGCCAAGCTGCGCGGCAAGGAAATCACCGCGACCGATCTTACCGAGGCCTATCTGTCGGCCATTGATCGTGCCAATCCGGCGCTGAATGCCTATGTCGCGGTGACCGGCGACAAGGCGCGCGACATGGCCAAGGCCTCCGACGCCAGGCTGACCAAGGGCGAGGGCGGTGCGCTGGAAGGCATTCCGCTCGGCATCAAGGACCTGTTCGGCACCGAAGGTGTCCACACCCAGGCGTGCAGCCATGTGCTCGACGGCTTCAAGCCGCGCTACGAATCGACCGTTACCGCGAATCTGTGGGCCGACGGCGCGGTCATGCTGGGCAAGCTCAACATGGACGAATTCGCCATGGGCTCGTCGAACGAGACCTCCTACTATGGCCCTGTCATCAATCCCTGGCGGCGGTCGCGCGTCGATACGGTGGTGATGCCGACGACGCATCAGGGCGACGGGGGCTTCGTATCGGCTGGCGGCGCCAGGACCGCGCGTAGCCTCGACAATGCCCAACTGGTGCCGGGTGGTTCGTCCGGCGGTTCGGCGACCGCCGTTTCGGCCTTTCTGTGCGCCGGCGCCACGGCGACGGATACGGGCGGCTCGATCCGACAGCCTGCCGCCTTCACCGGCACGGTCGGCATCAAGCCGACCTATGGCCGCTGCTCGCGCTGGGGCATCGTCGCCTTCGCCTCGTCGCTCGACCAGGCCGGGCCGATCGCGCGCGATGTGCGCGACGCTGCGATCCTGCTGAAATCGATGGCCTCGGTCGATGCAAAGGACACGACCTCGGTCGACCGCCCGGTGCCGGATTATGAAGCGGCGATTGGCAAGCCGATCAAGGGCATGAAGGTAGGCATTCCCAGGGAATACCGCGTCGATGGCATGCCGGAAGAGATCGAGGCGCTCTGGCAGAAAGGAATTGCTTGGCTGAAGGACGCCGGCGCCGAGATCGTCGACATATCCTTGCCGCACACAAAATACGCACTGCCTGCCTATTACATCGTGGCGCCCGCCGAAGCGTCGTCCAATCTGGCGCGGTATGACGGCGTCCGCTACGGCTTGCGCGTGCCCGGCAAGGATATTGTCGACATGTACGAGAAGACCCGCGCCGCCGGCTTCGGCCGCGAGGTCAAGCGCCGCATCATGATCGGCACCTATGTGCTGTCGGCGGGCTATTATGATGCCTATTATCTGCAGGCGCAGAAGGTGCGCAACCTGATCAAGCGGGATTTCGAGACCGTCTTCGCCGCCGGGGTGGACGTCATCCTGACCCCGGCTACGCCATCGGCCGCCTTCGGCATCGCCGACGAGGACATGGCCGCCGATCCGGTCAAGATGTACCTCAACGACATTTTCACCGTCACGGTGAACATGGCCGGCCTGCCGGGCATCTCGGTGCCCGCCGGGCTCGACGCCAAGGGTCTGCCACTCGGGCTGCAGCTGATCGGGCGGCCGTTCGATGAGGAAACCCTGTTCCAGACCGCCGCCGTCATCGAGCAGGCGGCCGGCACCTTCCAGCCGGAACAATGGTGGTAAGGACGTCTCTCGTCCGGCGGGGTGAGCGATGTTCTTCTACCTTTCCAAGATCTTCTGGTTCTTCATCCAGCCGCTGAACCTGGCGATCTTTTTGCTGCTGGCGGGACTGCTCGCAGCCATGATCGGACGGCGGCGGTTCGCCGTCACCGGCAGTGCGGTTGCCTTTCTCATCCTTGCTCTGGCAGCCTGGACATCGCTCGGCGCCATGATGCTCACTCCGCTCGAACAGCGCTTTCCGCGCCCGCCCTTGCCGGCAAAGGTCGATGGCATCGTCGTATTGGGCGGCGGCTTCGAAGGCGCGATCAACCTGGCGCGCGGCGGCTATGAGCTGAATGCCGGCGGTGACCGAATGGTCGAGGCAGCAGTGCTGGCAAGACGTTTCCCCGAGGCGAAAGTGGTCGTTTCCGGAGGCAATGGCGAGCTCTTTCTCGACGGTGAAGGCGATGCCACGACAGCGCCCCGCCTGCTTGGCGCGCTTGGCGTCGCGCCGGAGCGGCTGATCCTCGAGAGCAAGTCTCGCAACACCTACGAAAACGCCGTGTTCACCAAGGCGCTGGTGACGCCGAAGCCCGGCGAAACCTGGCTTCTGGTCACGTCGGCCTTTCATATGCCGCGCGCCAAGGCGCTGTTCGACAAGGCCGGCTTTCCGACCGTTCCCTGGCCCGTCGACTACCGCACTTCCGGCAAGGAAGGCATAGGCCTGTTCCGCGACAACCCGGCTGATTCGCTGCAGGCAACCACCACGGCAACCCGCGAGTGGATTGGCCTCGTCGCCTACTGGCTGTCGGGCCGCATCGACCGGCCCTTTCCCGCGCCGGGCGGCTGACCGAGCACGGCCTGGCGCGCCGCCGAGAAGAATTGGCGGCGCACCAGTACGCCCAGCAACAACAGCGTCGACAGCACGAATACCGCAGGGTCGACGAACCAGCCGAGATAGCCGATCGAGAAGAACACGCCGCGCAGGCCGGAATTGAAGTGCTTCCCGGCCAGCATATTCATCTGCGTCGCGCGCCAGACCGCCGTTTCGGTGACCGGGTTGCGCGAGGCTTCGCCATGCGGGATCGGCACGGCGCCGATCAGGATCGTGCAGTAGTTGAACAGTCGGTAGGCCCAGCCGAACTTGAAGAACGAAAACGCCAGGATCAGCACCAGGCCGAAGACCTTTATCTGGAACGCCGCACGCGATGGCGCGCCGCCCAGAGGCAAGTCGCTCAGCACCTGCAGAACCCGGTCGGACGCGCCAAGCAAGGCGAAGCAGCCGCCGAGGGCGATCAGCGAGCTGGAGGCGAAAAAAGCAGTCCCTTGCTGCAGGCCGCTCATGATGGCGGTGTCGACGATGCGGATCTCGCGCTCGGCCATGGTCCGCATCCAGGCTTCGCGCTGCGTGTTCATGGCCGATGTCAGCGACATGCGGCTGATCAGTCTGCCGTCGGACGCCAGCGTGTGCAGCATCCAAGCCACAAGGAACAAAGCCAGCGCGGCCAGATCAGCTGTCGAAAGGTCGAGGGAATCGCCCATGGCCGAATTTACCACATTCAGCGCTATGGCTTCGATGGTCGCTTTTCGATTGCCGCGCCTGGCGATCGATGGCCAATGTCGCTACCGGAGCAAACGAGGTCGGCAGGCGCCGAGCCGCGATTCTCAAAAGAGCGGAAACATCGTCAGAGTTCCTATATGTGGTCCTCCGACGTGACTTCAGGAGACAACGTGTTCCTATCGGTTTTCGACCTGTTCAAGATCGGCATCGGACCTTCAAGCTCGCACACGATGGGCCCGATGACGGCTGCCGCCCGTTTCCTGGACGAAATCCTCAACGGCGACTGGCCGCGTCCAGCCGGCGTCGAGGTGGATCGCGTCGGCGCCAGCCTGCACGGCTCTCTCGCCTATACCGGCATCGGCCATGGCTCGGATCGCGCGGTGGTGCTCGGCCTGGCCGGCCTGACGCCGCAAACGGTCGATCCCGACCAGGCCGATGGTATCGCCGCGCGCATCGCCGGCGAAAAACGCCTTACGCCTCCAGGCCATCCTGCCTATCGTTTCGATCCGGCTGTCGACCTGGTTCTGGATCGCAAGACGCCGCTCACCGGCCACGCCAACGGCATGGCGTTTTACGCCTATGACGCCGGTGGCCGGCTGCTGCTCAAGCGCATCTACTATTCGATCGGCGGCGGCTTCGTGGTTTCCGAGGAAGAATTGCAGCGCATGAAGGCCAAGGGGTCGGTGACAACGGAGGGCAAGAACGTACCTTATCCGTTCAAGAATGCCGTCGAGATGCTGGCGATGGCAGGAAAAAGCGGACTCTCCATCGCCGACATGAAGCGCGTCAACGAAGAGACTCAGATGTCACGCGAGGAGCTCGATACCGGCCTCGACGGCATCTGGAGCGCCATGAAGGGCTGCATCGACCGCGGCCTGTCGCAGGACGGCATCATGCCGGGCGGGCTGAAGGTGCGTCGGCGCGCAAGGATGCTGCACGACAAGCTGCAGGAGGAGTGGCGGCAAAACAGGCCCAATCCCTTGCTCGCCAATGACTGGCTGTCGATATACGCGATGGCGGTCAATGAGGAGAACGCCGCCGGCGGGCGCGTCGTCACCGCGCCGACCAATGGGGCCGCCGGCACGCTGCCGGCCGTGCTGCGCTACTGGCTGCATTTCCATCCCGAGGCCGACCAGCCGAGCATCCGTGACTTCCTGCTGACCGCCGCCGCCATCGGTGGCATCATCAAGACGAATGCCTCGATCTCGGGCGCGGAGGTCGGTTGCCAGGGAGAAGTGGGCTCCGCGTCGGCGATGGCGGCGGCCGGCCTTTGCGCGGTGATGGGAGGCACGCCCGAACAGGTCGAGAATGCGGCCGAGATCGCGCTCGAGCATCATCTCGGAATGACCTGCGACCCTATTGGTGGCCTGGTGCAGGTGCCCTGCATCGAACGCAACGCGCTTGGCGCGGTCAAGGCCGTGACAGCGGCGTCGCTGGCCATCAAGGGCGACGGCATCCATTTCGTGCCGCTGGACGCGGCAATAGAAACCATGCGCCAGACCGGCCTCGACATGAACGAGAAGTACAAGGAAACGAGCCTTGGCGGCCTTGCCGTCAATGTCGTCGAGTGCTGAGGAACTGGCCCATGCCGGTGCTGTGGAGAAGTCGATCGGGCTGTTGACGCCTGAGTGAGCGGGTTTAAACCTCAAGCCATGGCTCTCAACATGCTAAAACTCTGCGTCGGCTGCGACAGTGTCGAGGATCTGGAAGAGTGGATCGCTTTCCGTCTCGACGAAAAGCGGCGTGCCGGCGAAGCGATCGAGCACTATCACACCACCCGCATGGTGCCGTCGCGCGCCGCCGAGATCACCGATGGCGGTTCGCTGTATTGGGTGATCAAGGGCATTGTGCAGTGCCGCCAGCTGATCACCGAAGTCCGGCCGTTCACCGACGGCGAGGGCATTGGCCGTTGCCATCTGGTTCTGGATCCGGAAGTCGTGCGCACGGACTGGCAGCCGCGCCGTGCTTTCCAGGGCTGGCGCTATCTCGAACTATCGGATGCGCCGGTTGATCTCGGCAAGGTCAAGGCGGGGCTCATCGAGATGCCGCCGAAACTCAGGCGCGAGCTTGCCGATCTCGGCTTGCTCTAGGTTCTCAAGCCCGAGCGTTCATGCCATGTCGCGGCGCTTTGCTGGCCCTCGATCTTGCTCCGCCCTGGACTTGCAAGCGGCACGGGAACGCCACATCTTGAAATTCATGAGCAATGAGAGCCCAAACAGATCGGCCGCAGCCAGCCCGCAAGCCATAGGCGGTAGGGCCGCGCCGTATGGCTATGCCGTCTCCCGGTCCGGGAAACGCCATGATCGCGGCGTAGCGACGACACCCATGGAGATCTTATGGCTGCTCGAATGGGCTGCGGATGTGCGGCGCGGTGAGACATGTTAGGCGCGATTATTGTTCTTATGGCAGTGCTGCTGGTGCTTCTTGGCGTCGCCACGGCGTTTCTTCGCGCCGATCCCGCCAGGCTGGCCAGCGCAGCGAGAACGATGGGTCCGCTCCTCCTGGCACTTGTCGGCCTTCCGGTGCTGCTCGTTGGGCGTGAAGCGATCGGCGGCATCATCTTGTTGGTGGCGATCGGCTGGTATGGCGCCACGCGCATGCGGCGTCCGGTTTCACCGCTGGCGCCTGGAAAACGCTCGACGGTCCGGACCGCCGCCATCGAGATGGAACTCGACCACGATACAGGCGGCCTCGAAGGACTGGTGCTGGCCGGCCGCCACGAAGGCAAGATGCTCGGTGCTATGGGATTGGCCGAAATGCGGCATTTCCACCATGAACTCTCCGGCGACGCGGAGAGTCGGCAGCTTCTAGAGACGTATCTTGACGGCAGATTTCCCGTCTGGCGCAAACACGCTGAGACGAACGGTGGCGAAAGGCTGGGTGTTGCGCCAGGTGCGGGCCCCATGACTAAGGAGGAGGCCTACAAGGTCCTTGGTCTTGAAGCGGGGGCCGCCGCGGCGGATGTCCGCAAGGCGCACCGCCGCCTGATGCAGCGCCTGCACCCCGATGTCGGCGGTACGTCTTTCCTGGCGGCGCGGATCAACGAAGCCAAGGACGTCTTGCTCTCCAATCACAACTAGTCTCCTTCGACGCAGAACTTTTTTCCGGGAGATTGGTCCACGCCGCCTTACTGCTGGACGGCGTAGCACTCGATGTTCTTCTTCTTCAAAGCTGTGCACGCCTTCCAGGCGGCGGTCTTCGACCCAAAGCCGCCGAAGCGGGCGCGGTAATAGGTGACGCCACCCTTCTCGAACGCGACGGTGAAACCGGAAGCATCGGCGAGCACCCTGGGCGCCTGCCTGCTGGTCTTGTCGAGGAAAGCCTGGGCTTCGGACTGTTTCGGTGACGATGCGACCTGGATCGCCCATCCCGACGGCACCGACGCGGTGTTGACCGGGTCGACGGTAGGCGCGGGCTCGGCGTAGGCTGCCACGGCCTGTGCGGTGGCGACCTTGGGGGCGGAGACGATGACGGTCTTCACCTTTCTTGCCGCTACAGCCGGCCTTTGCTCGACGACCTCTGTATTTTCTTCGCCATCACCGTTGGCCTCGTCCATGGCGGGGTGATCCCCGACGGACGAGTCGGCGCTGGCCATCGCGACAGGCTTGTCGTCCGGCGTCGGCGCGTCGCGCTTGGGCAGGAGAGCGTTGGCAATCGCCTTGATAGGGTTGTTGCTGTCGCCCTGGGCGACCAGGTCGCCGCCGCCGCGGGTCGAAGCGCGCGGCAGATAGGTGTTGATCAAGGCGGCCATCTGGTTGTCACGGCTGCTGCCCGACGTGCCACCCATGACCACGCCAACAAGGCGGCGGTTGCCATCGGAGACCGACGAGACGAGGTTGAAGCCGGACGCGCGGGTATAGCCGGTCTTGATGCCGTCGACACCCTTTATGCGTCCCAGAAGGCGGTTGTGACCGTTGATGCGCTGGCGTCCATACATGAAGGAACGCTGCGCGAAGTAGCCGTAATATTGCGGGAAATGCTCCCTCAGCGCGATGCCGAGAGTCGCCATGTCGCGTGCGGTGGTGAACTGGCCGGGGTTGGGCAGTCCGTTGGCATTGCGAAAGACGGTGCCGTTCATGCCTAACTGCCGCGCCTTGGCGGTCATCATGCGGGCGAAATTGGATTCGGTGCCGCCCAGCATCTCGCCGAGCGCGGTTGCGGAGTCGTTTGCCGACTTGGTGACTATCGACAGGATCGCGGTGTCGACCGTGACCGAACCTCCCGCCTTGACGCCCAGCTTGGTCGGCGCCTGGTCGGCGGCATGGCTCGAGAATGCGACCGGCGAGGACCGGCTGATCTTGCCCTTCGCCAACGCCTCGAATGTCAGATAGAGCGTCATCATCTTGGTGAGCGATGCCGGATAGCGCCTGCCGTCGGCATCCGCCGAGTAGAGCACCTTGCCGGTCTTGGCGTCGATGACGATTGCGGCCTGCCTGGCCGCCAAAGACGAAGCCGCATCCGCGACCACGAATGTCATCGCCATGGCGACGATCATGATCGTCCTGAGAGGGGAGGTGGATTTGGAAACGAGTCCCGACAACGCCTGACGCACTGGTACTTCCTTTGAGTTTCTCGTTGCGTTGGAGGCGGCAAAGGGATCCTGCCTCGCTTCTGGGCAAGCTAGTGGGGCAGCGTTACCAATCCGTTTATGGTAACCGGCGCGTTCACCATTTTCTTCGGGCTTGAGGTTTTCTTTATTCGATTTTTAGCGATTGACCCTCTCGGCGGGCTGAAATGCCGAGGAATATTGACTTTTGTGCGCCGCACAATATATTACGGTGCATTGCACAGGGCGCCCCGAATGCGGACGCCTCAACCGTCAAGGGATTGCGTTAAAATGACCCAGACCTATGAGGACTTCAGCAAATACGGCAAGGACTTCGCCGACACAGGATTGAAGAGCTTTGCTTCGCTGTCCAAGGGCGCGCAGGCGATCGCGACCGAGGCGGGCGAATACACCAAGAAGAGCTTCGAGGCAGGCAGTGCCGCAGCGGAGAAGATCTTTTCCGCCAAGTCGCTTGATAAGGCGATCGAGATCCAGACCGACTATGCCAAGAAGTCCTACGAGGCGTTCGTTGCCGAGGCAACCAAGATTGGCGACCTTTATGCCGAACTGGCCAAGGAAGCTTACAGGCCGTTTGAATCGATCGTCGCCAAGGCGAAATAGTTTCGCGCGAGCGAAGTGGTTTCGCCTAGCCGAAGCTCCTTCGCCGGCCGTGACCGAGATTTGGTCCATTGGACCCGGGACAAAACCCGGCCGCGTCAGCGCGGCCGGGTTTTTCATGTCTGGTTGCGTTCGGGGACCTCGCGCCGCCTCATCATCGCGAAATTGCCGGCAAGATCGAAAAAAACGGCCGGCTTTGGGCACCTAGCCATATTGTCAGCTAAACAGAAGGGCTTAAAATCGTCCATCGAACACCTACATGTTGAGCTCGCATGAGGATTCGAAAAGGCAGGAATACGTGACGATCGGTTTGACTGCCACGAGACGAGTGGCGCGAATGCAAAACGGCGGCGGCGACGGCAATGGCGTCGGTCGCGGGACGGCTGTTATCACGCGCACAAAAACCAAGACCAAGAAGCCCAGCCTTTACCGGGTTCTCATCCTCAACGACGACTACACTCCGATGGAGTTCGTGGTTCACATCCTGGAGCGGTTTTTCCAGAAGGACCGCGAAGCTGCCACGCGCATCATGCTTCATGTTCACAATCATGGAGTGGGCGAGTGCGGGGTCTATACATTCGAGGTGGCCGAGACCAAAGTGTCTCAGGTCATGGATTTCGCCCGACAGAATCAGCATCCGCTGCAATGCGTGATGGAGAAGAAGTGAGGTAACATGCCGGCTTTCTCCCAAGGCCTGGAAAAGGCGCTTCACCAGGCGCTGACGCTCGCCAATGAGCGGCACCATGAATATGCAACCCTTGAGCATCTGCTGCTCGCGTTGATCGACGACACCGAGGCGGCCGCCGTCATGCGCGCCTGCAACGTGGATCTCGATGAGCTGAAGCACACTGTTCTCACCTATATCGACACCGAGCTCGACAACCTGGTCACCGGCTACGACGAGGATTCCAAGCCGACGGCCGGCTTCCAGCGCGTCATCCAGCGCGCCGTGATCCACGTGCAGTCGTCGGGTCGGGAGGAAGTGTCCGGCGCCAACGTGCTCGTCGCCATCTTCGCCGAGCGGGAGAGCCATGCCGCCTATTTCCTGCAGGAACAGCAGATGACGCGCTACGACGCGGTCAACTATATCTCGCACGGCATCGCCAAGCGTCCTGGCGCCTCCGAGTCACGTTCGCCTCGCGGCGCCGATGACGAGCAGGGCGGCCAGAACGGCGCCGAGCCGCAGGAGGAAGGCGGCAAGAAGAAGCAGCAGCAGGACGCGCTGACTGCTTATTGCGTCAACCTCAACAACAAGGCCAAGGCCGGCAAGATCGATCCGCTGATCGGCCGCGACATCGAGATCAACCGCACCATCCAGGTGCTGTGCCGCCGCTCGAAAAACAACCCGCTCTATGTCGGTGATCCCGGCGTCGGCAAGACGGCGATCGCCGAAGGCCTCGCCAAGCGCATCGTCGAGGGCGATGTTCCCGAAGTGCTGCACAACGCCACCATATTCGCGCTCGACATGGGCACGCTTCTGGCCGGCACGCGCTATCGCGGTGATTTCGAGGAACGGCTGAAGCAGGTCGTCAAGGAGCTCGAGGATTATCCGGGCGCCGTGCTGTTCATCGACGAGATCCACACGGTGATCGGCGCCGGCGCCACATCGGGCGGCGCCATGGATGCGTCTAACCTGTTGAAGCCGGCATTGTCCTCTGGTGCGATCCGCTGCATCGGCTCGACCACCTACAAGGAGTTCCGCCAGTTCTTCGAGAAGGACCGCGCGCTTGTGCGGCGCTTCCAGAAGATCGACGTCAACGAGCCGACCATCGAGGACGCCATCGAGATCATGAAGGGCCTCAAGCCCTATTATGAGGAATTCCACAAGGTGAAGTTCACCAATGAGGCGATCAAGGCCTCGGTGGAACTGTCGGCTCGCTACATCAACGACCGCAAGCTGCCCGACAAGGCGATCGACGTGATCGACGAAACGGGCGCCTCGCAGATGCTGGTGCCGGAAGCCAAGCGCAAGAAGACGATCGGCATCAAGGAGATCGAGGCAACGATCGCCACCATGGCGCGCATCCCGCCGAAGACGGTTTCGGCCGACGACGAGAAGGTGCTGCAGGGTCTCGATATCGAGTTGAAGCGCGTCGTCTACGGCCAGGACACCGCGATCACCGCGCTGACCTCGGCCATCAAGCTGGCGCGAGCCGGCCTGCGCGAGCCGGAGAAGCCGATCGGGTCGTACCTGTTCTCGGGCCCGACCGGCGTCGGCAAGACCGAAGTGGCCAAGCAATTGGCGTCCTCGCTTGGCGTCGAGCTGATCCGCTTCGACATGTCGGAATACATGGAACGCCACACCGTATCGCGGCTGATCGGCGCACCTCCCGGCTATGTCGGCTTTGACCAGGGCGGTCTCCTAACCGATGGGGTCGACCAGCACCCGCACTGCGTGCTGTTGCTGGACGAAGTCGAGAAGGCACATCCTGACCTGTTCAACATCCTGTTGCAGGTGATGGATCACGGCAAGCTGACGGACCATAACGGCAAGCAGATCGACTTCCGCAATGTCATCCTGATCATGACCACCAATGCGGGTGCGTCTGATGCTCAGCGCGCGGCGATCGGGTTCGGTTCGACCAAGCGCGAAGGCGACGATGTCGAGGCGATCAACCGGCTGTTCACGCCGGAATTCCGCAATCGACTCGATGCGATCATCCCGTTCGGCTCGCTGCCGGTGCCGGTTATCCACCAGGTGGTGCAGAAGTTCGTCATGCAGCTTGAGGCGCAACTCTCCGAGCGGGGCGTCACCTTCGACCTGTCGCCGGAAGCCATCGCCTGGCTCGCCGACAAGGGATACGATGAGCGCATGGGTGCACGGCCGCTTGGCCGCGTGATCCAGGAGCACATCAAGAAGCCGCTGGCCGACGAGGTTCTGTTCGGCAAGCTCAAGAAGGGCGGCACGGTGCGTGTCACCGTCGAGAAGAAGGAAACCGGCGAGACCGGCCTGAAACTCGATTCGCTTGCCGATGAGGCGCCGGTCACGCCGAAGAAGGAAGAGCCGGAAGAAGCACCGAAGCCTCCCAAGGCCGCGGCGAAAAAGCCTGCCCCGAAGAAGGTGGCGGCGCAGAAGCCGGAAGCCAAGGGCAAGGATGGCGGCAAGCGCAGCCTGGTGCCGCAACTGCCCCGAAAAGGTTGACAAGAACCAGAGTTAAGAAAAGCCCCGGAAACGGGGCTTTTCTCATTGGAGGAGAGGTGGAACATGGCCGGGTCCGGACAGATCATCATCCTCAACGGTGCGCCGCGATCAGGAAAATCGAGCATCGTTGCCGCCATACAGGAGAGCTTCGAGGGCGTCTGGACCAATCTGGGCGTCGACAGCTACGCCCAGATCCGCCGCCGCGGTACCGTCCCGGAATTGGTCTGCGGCCAGGCGGCGAACGCCCCGATCTCGAACTGCTGGTGTCTCAACTCTACGCGGCTCTTTACGAATCGATCGCCGCCCACAGCCGGCTGGGGTTGAATGTCGTGGCGGATGTCGGTCATCATGACAGCTATTCGCGGCCCCTCGATTGTCTTGCCGATTGTGCCCGGCGGTTGGTTGGCCTGCCGGTTCTGTTCATCGGGGTTCGCTGCCCGATCGACGTGATCTTGCAGAGGCGCGCCGAGAGCGCCGAGGAGAATGCCTACGTGATTGGCTCGCCCGCGGACCCCGCACCTTTGCCGGTGCGCCTCTGGCAGGAGGCAGTGCACAGTCCAGGACTCTACGACCTGGAGGTCGACACTTCGGTTCTCAGCCCGATGCAGTGCGCGGAAAGGATCAGCGAGCTCCTTCAGCAGGGCCCGCGACCCACGGCGTTTCAGAAATTATCCAATCCGCCCTTTGCCGGTCCGGTACCGTTTTGACCGCATGGAGGTGTCGTCAGGCCGGCACTAGAGCAATTCCAGGAAAAGTGTGAAACGGTTTTCCGTG
Source organism: Mesorhizobium sp. (assembly GCF_041661565.1). Taxonomy (GTDB): domain Bacteria; phylum Pseudomonadota; class Alphaproteobacteria; order Rhizobiales; family Rhizobiaceae; genus Mesorhizobium. The sequence continues at coordinate 31,396 of NZ_JBAZUD010000024.1, read as the reverse complement.
CGGAATTGCGTCAAAACAAAGAGTTAGAGCGGTTTGCCGTTTCCGTGAAACGGTGAACTGCTCTAGAACGAGGAGGTCGCTTCACGCCGAAACCCCTCCGGTGCCAAGCGGGCCAAGAAGTATCCGCTCGTCTTCCAGATGGTGAGCGACACCAGCGCTCCCGCATAGCCATCCAGGGCATAGTGCCAGCCAAGGACGACTGAGCCGACCATGATGACACCGGCGAATGTCCACATCAGAATACCGGCCAGCCAGGAACGGCGTGTTGCGTAAAGCGCGAAGAGCACCGCCATCGCGACGTGCAGGGATGGGAACGCGGATATCCCGATACTGCCGCTGGTCTCGCCGATATAGCCGCTCCACAAGAGGTCTTGTGTGTTGAGGGCCCAGATCGGATAGACGCGATCGGCCGCAGCCAGCGCTTGCATCAGCGGATGAAAGTCGCTTCCGAGCCCCAGCCGCTCAAAGTAGCATGGCCCCGCCGACGACAGGCCCATCGCCAGGAAGAAGCCCCCCAGAATCCATATCAGCATGAAGCTCATCAGGAATTGATGCCGCAGCCGCGTATCCTTGCGTGTGATGCAGGCGGTGAAGACGGTGGCGATGAGCGCGATAAACCAGAAATTATACGCGATGTTGAGCATCCTCACCGCAAACGGTGACTGGACGACAAACCATAGCCATTCATTGGGCGCGCGACCGAAATGGAGAGCCCGGTCGGCTTGAGCCAACGTCTGATCCCATGCGAAAGGGGACAGGATCGCAATGGCCCCCTTGAGGACGCCTACGGCGGATATGAATACAATGATTGCAACCAGACCATTCAGGCTATTGGCCGCGCGCTCGGCGTCGCCGAAGAAGTTGCCTAGTGAGCGCAGAAACGTCCCGAGCGGCTTACGATCACGCTTGACCACTGCGAGGTGGAAGAAGCTGCCGACGGCGAAGGCGCAGCCGCACAGCCAGAAAGCGATGAACATATAATACGCGTATTCCATCACGGCGCCGAGATTTGGCATGTTTCCCGTCTGCATACCGACCGCGGCTGCCAAGAGCAGGGCGGCGATGGCCATCGCGTGAAGCAGCCGGTGCCGCTGATAGGCATCGGTCAGGGCGCGCAGGAAAGTGCGCCCGGCAATTACCCTCGCCAACGGTCTCGATACCGCAAACGAACCGTCCATGATCTCGAAAACCCAAACCCGTCGTCTCCGCATATCCTACAGCCAGAGGGTTTGATACTTCGCTAACAGATGATTCGAGTTCGGATCCGTCGTCGCGCCAGGCTCGAGCCGTTGGCCGGCAAGCCGGTCCTGTCCAGTTCGGGAAGCGATTGCTGCCGGAGGGCCGTCGGACGGCGCGATCAGTCCTCAATCATCCAGCGCCGCGCGGATCTTTTCGGCACTTGCAGCCAGCACCTCCGGTTTTTCCCTCCCGCCGCTATGCGGCTTCAGCGGGATGCCCTCGAAGCGTGGAATGACGTGCACATGGAGATGGTAGACGGTTTGCCCCGAAGCCGGCTCGTTGAACTGCAGGATGGTGACGCCGTCGGCGCCAAAAGCCCTCTTGATTGCCAGCGCCACCTTCTGAACGACCGTGAAGAGCGGGCCGAGCGTTGCCGGGTCGGCATCCAGCAGATTGCGCGACGGCGCCTTGGGCACCACCAGTGTATGGCCCGGCCCCTGCGGCATCGCATCCATGAACGCCACGACGGCGTCGTCCTCGTAGACGCGATGCGAGGGAAACTCACCGCGCAGGATCTTGGCAAAGATGTTGTCGGGATCGTAAGTGGCTTCAGCCATGGCGCGCTCCGGATTGTGCCTTGCCTTCCGTGTACCGAAGCCGTCACAGGCCGGCAAGACGATCAGGCAAGACGACAAAGCGCGTTGGGCGCGCCAAGCCTGCGCATCACTCCTCGTCCGATGGATCCGATTTGCGGAAAGGCGTGTGTCCTTCCAGATATTCGCTCATTCGTTCTACCTCGCGCCGTTCGCGCTCGAGGTAGTCGGCAACGGCGTTGCGCAGGCCGGGATGGGCGATGTAGTGGGCCGAATGCATGGTCACCGGGCGGTAGCCGCGCGCCAGCTTGTGCTCGCCCTGGGCACCTGCCTCCACCACCTTCAGTTTGCGCGAGATGGCGAAGTCGATCGCCTGGTGATAGCAGACCTCGAAATGCAGGAACGGATGGTCCTCGATGCAGCCCCAGTTGCGGCCATAGAGCGCGTCGGAGCCAATGAAGTTGATGGCGCCCGCGACATAGCGGCCGTTGCGCCTGGCCATCACCAGCAGGATATCGTCGGCCATGCGTTCGCCGATCAAGGAGAAGAACTGGCGGTTGAGATAGGGCCGACCCCATTTGCGGCTGCCGGTGTCCACGTAGAAGGCGAAGAAGTCGTCCCAGGCCTTCTCGGTGAGGTCTTTGCCGGTCAGCCAGTCGATCGAGATGCCGTTGGCGAGCGCTTCGCGCCTTTCCTTCTTCATCGCCTTGCGCTTGCGCGAGGCAAGGGTGGCGAGGAAGTCGTCATAAGTTGAAAAGCCGTCGTTGAAGAAATGGAACTGCTGGTCGGTGCGGTGCAGGAACCCAGCCGCCTCCAGCACCTCCACGTCGCTCTCCTGCGCGAAGGTGACATGGGCGGATGAAACGCCAAGCTTGTCCGTGACCGCCTTCAGCCCGGCAGCCAGCCCTGCCTTGACGGTGTCGATATCCTCGCCCCTGGTGACCAGCAGTCGGGGTCCGGTGACCGGTGTGAACGGCACCGAGCACTGCAGCTTGGGATAGTAGCGGCCGCCGGCGCGCTCGAACGCATCCGACCAGCCATGATCGAACACATATTCGCCCTGGCTGTGCGACTTGAGATAGCACGGGACCGCACCGAGCAGCTTGCCCTTCGCGTTCTCCAGCCTCAGGTGATGACCTTGCCAGCCGGTGCGCCGCACGGCACATCCGGAATCTTCCACCGCACTCAGAAAGGCGAAGGAAACGAGCGGGTTATAGCTGTTTTCGGCATCGCCGCGCGTGGTGCCGCCGAACCCATTCCATTCATCGGACGTGAAAGCACTGATGCCTGCGGCGACGCGGATCGAATACTCCGCATTCGCCGCTTGCCCGTCGCCGTCATCACCTTGATCCATACCGCCTATTTAAGCCCTGCGGGTGCGCGCACAAGTCCGTTTCAAACCGGCTTGTCTATGCGACGTTCAATTGATCGGGATCGAATCCCTCGAACGTCATCTGGTCGGCATATCTGAAAGTGAGATCGACGGCGGGCTGGTCCTGCACGGTCCATGTGATCACCGGCATGCCAAGCTTTTCGCGCACGAAGCTGACGAAGCGGTTCGGCAGGTCGCCAGCCGCATAGGAGGTGAAGGCGAGTTCATGCGCCAGCATGGAGAAATGCGCCTCGATCAGCTGGTTGTCCTTGCCGTAGGCGGTCAGCCCGCCCGGAATGCCCGGGGCATGTTTCGAAAAGTCGCGGATCAGCCAGTGGTCGAACGACATGATCGCCGCCTTGCCCTCATAGCGCTTGAGCATCTTGCCGACATGCGCCACCAGACCTTCGTCGCGCCCGGGGATACCCTTCAGTTCGACCACGATCGGCACGCGGCCGTCGACCAGGTCGAGCGCTTCGCGCAGCGTCGGCACATGATCCGACGTGCCGCCGATCCTCAGCGCCGTCAATTCCGCCGCCGAACGCTGCCATATGAAGCCGTCCTGTCCGGTCAGTCTCTTCAGATCATCGTCATGAATGACCACGGGGACACCGTCCGAAGACAGGTGCACGTCGCATTCGATGGCATAGCCGCGCTCGACCGCCGCAGCGAAGGCTGAAAGCGTGTTTTCCCACCGGGACTTGTTCATGTCGTGGAAGCCGCGATGGGCGACGGGCCGCGCGGTCAGCCAGGAGAGGTCGGTCATGACTTGGCGCCCACTCATTCGACTTCGAAGATGGCTTCGACTTCCACCGCGGCATTAAGCGGCAGGGAGGCGGTGCCGACGGCGGAGCGGGCATGCTTGCCGGGCTCGCCAAGCGCCGCCACCAGGAAATCGGAAGCGCCGTTGGCAACCAGATGCTGCTCGACGAAATCCGGCGTCGAGGCGACAAAAACCGTGATCTTCACCAGGCGGCGGATCTTCTCGAGATCGCCAAGTGCCGCCTTGGCCTGCGCCAGAATGTTGATCGCGCAATACTTCGCCGCATCCTTGCCGGCCGCGGTGTCGACGTCGCGGCCAAGCAGGCCGCTCGCCTGCAACTTGCCGTCCTTGAGCGGCAACTGGCCGGCAGTGAACAGCAGATTGCCGGTCCGGCAATAGGGCACGTAATTGGCCGCGGGCGCGGCCGCGACTGGAAGCGTGACGCCCAGACCGCTGAGCCGCTTTTCGATTGTTTCACTCATGGTATTTCCCTATTGCTTGAACGGCCGCGCTGGCCGGGGCCGAAATTGCTATTTTTGCCTCGCTTCCGCCACGACTTTTTTTAAGCTGGACAATCTTTCCCTGCGGCCCGCCATCAGCCGCGACGATCGGAGTACCTCATGCGCGCAACGCGCTTTGCCTTCCATGCCGTATTGTTGTCGACCGCTCTCTCGATAGACCCTGCGTTCGCGGTGCCGGCCCTGCAGGCTCACCGCGCGGTCTACGACCTTTCCCTCGACAAGGCATCCGATCGCTCCGGCATAACGGGCATATCCGGCCGCATGGTCTATGAGTTCAACGGCTCGGCCTGCGAGGGCTATACGGTGAAGTTCCGCTTCGTCACCCAGATTGTCACCGCCGACAACACCAGGCTGACGGACCAGCAGACCACCACTTTCGAGGACGCCGAGGGCAAGACTTTTTCGTTCGTGACGAAATCCTTCGTCGACCAGAACCTCGACAAGGAGGTCAAGGGCGTCGCCACGAAAGACACCAAGGGGCTCAAGGTCGACATCGACAAGCCCGAAAAGAGCAGCGTCGAACTATCGACGACCCAGTTCCCGACCCAGCATCTGGTCGAACTCATCGGCAAGGCCGAAAAGGGCGAGAGTTTCTACGAGACCAACCTGTTCGACGGTTCCGAGGACGCCAACAAGGTGATGACGACCACCGTCGTCGTCGGCAAGAAAACCGATGCCGACAAGGCCGACCCCGAGGCGCCGGCACTGTCGAAACTCGCCACCGACAAATTCTGGCCGGTGGACATCGCCTACTTCAACGACACCGGCAAGACGGGCGAAGAAGTCCCGGAATACCGGATCAGCTTCAAACTGCATGAAAACGGCATCACGCGCGATCTCGTCATGGACTATGGCGACTTCTCGATGACGGGAAAGCTGGTCAATCTTTCGCTGTTCGACCAGCCGAAGGCCTGTCCGACCAAGTAAGGCGCAAGCGGCTGTTGCAGCCGCTATGATCCCACCGTGACCCGGCGATCGACTGGAACGCGCGCAATCGGTCCTCAATTTCCGGGCCTGCCTCAGACGTGAGGGGGAGCAGATTGAGCAGGATCGATGGCCTCGTGGCGCAGGACGGGGTCGCAGGCGCGGTTGCGGATGTCGGAGCCGACCGTGGCTTCATTTTCTATCCGAATCCCATTTATCTTCGCTAGACTGGCCTGGTCGGCAAGATGAAGGGATGGGGCAAGCCTCATGGCGGTCTATGTCGACGCGGCGATCTGGAACTGGGCGGGGCATCGCTGGTGCCACCTGATGGCCGACGACACCGACGAGTTGCATCGCTTTGCCGCCCAACTCAGTGTCAAGCGCTCATCCTACCAGGGGCCGCCCAAGACATCGGCGCCGCATTATGACATCACCGGCTTCGAGCGCGACCGTGCGGTGCGTCTCGGCGCCATCGAATGCAGCCGCGAGGAGATCGTTGCGATTTTTCGCCGCGTGCGGGTGCGCAACGGAAAGGTGAAGCGCTGACTGCGATGCGCCGATCGCCGCATCTGGGGCGCAACACGCCGTGACGCTTGCGTTCGGCGCGCATCCCCTCTATATGCGCGCTCATTCCACACACGGACTTTGGTGTCTGCCCGGGAGAAATCCGGCTGAAACCTCCGGTGGCGTTCGAGGACAAAGTTCCGAAAATGCCTGTGTCCGTGGAGGCTAACCGGAAAGGAAATAAGAATGGCTCTGCCTGATTTCAGCATGCGCCAGCTTTTGGAAGCTGGCATTCACTTTGGCCACCAGACCCACCGCTGGAACCCGAAGATGGCGCCCTACATCTATGGCGCCCGCAACAACATCCACATCATCGACCTCTCGCAGACGGTGCCCTTGCTGCACCAGGCGCTGAAGCAGGTTTCCGACACTGTCGCCAAAGGCGGCCGCGTGCTGTTCGTCGGCACCAAGCGCCAGGCGTCCGATATCGTCGCCGACGCCGCGCAGCGTTCGGCCCAGTACTATGTCAACTCGCGTTGGCTCGGCGGCATGCTGACCAACTGGAAGACCATCTCGAACTCCATCCAGCGCCTGCGCAAGCTCGACGAGATGCTGGCCGGCGAGGCCCAGGGCCTCACCAAGAAGGAGCGCCTGAACCTCGACCGCGAGCGCGAGAAACTCGACAAGGCACTGGGCGGCATCAAGGACATGGGCTCGACGCCTGACCTGATGTTCGTGATCGACACCAACAAGGAAGCGATCGCCATCCTCGAGGCCAAGCGCCTCGGCATTCCGGTCGTCGCCATCATCGATTCGAACTGCGATCCGGACAAGATCGATTTCCCGATCCCCGGTAATGACGACGCGGCCCGCGCCATCCAGCTCTATTGCGATCTGGTCGCCAAGGCCGCGATCGACGGCATCGCCCGTCAGCAGGGCGCGCTCGGTGTCGACATCGGCGCTTCGGTCGAAGCTCCGATCGAGCCGGCGCTCGATCCGGCTCCGGCATCGGAAGCCCCCGAGGCTTGATAATCGAAGGCCGGCAACGGCCTTCATCTTTCTCATATTCTGGCACGCTAAACAGACGCACCATCGAGTACCGATGGTGCGTCGGTGCATTCTAGACAAAGAGGCGACAATGAGCATTTCGGCTGCACAGGTCAAAGAACTCCGCGACTTGACCGGCGCGGGCATGATGGACTGCAAGGCGGCGTTGACAGAGACCAACGGCAACATGGAAGAGGCCGTCGACTGGCTGCGCAAGAAGGGCATTTCCAAGGCCGACAAGAAGGCGGGCCGCACCGCGGCTGAAGGCCTGATCGGCGTCGACAACGGCGTGCGCGAGGCAGCCGTGGTCGAAGTGAATTCGGAGACCGACTTCGTTGCCCGCAATGCGGCGTTTCAGGAAATCGTCGCCAATGTCGCCAAGGTCGCCCTGGCCTATGGCACGACGGAGGCCGTGGCCGCCGCGAACTATCCGGGCTCGGACAAGTCGGTTGCCGACACCATCAAGGATGCCGTCGGCACCATTGGCGAGAACATGGGCTTCCGCCGCTCGGCGAAACTGACCGTTCCGCACGGCGCGGTCGCTACCTATGTCCATAACGCGGTTGCCGACGGCCTCGGCAAGCTCGGCGTGCTTGTCGCGATCGAGACCACGGGCAATGCGCATGCCGCCAACGCCTTTGGGCGCCAGGTCGCCATGCACGTCGCCGCCACCAACCCGATGGCACTGACCGCAGAGCAGATCGATCCGGCGGCCGTCGAGCGCGAGAAAGCGATCTTCTCCGACCAGGCCCGCCAGTCCGGCAAGCCGGAAGCGATCATCGAGAAGATGGTCGAGGGCCGTATGCGCAAGTTCTACGAAGAGGTTGTGCTCTTGAAGCAGGCGTTCGTGCTCAACCCCGACATCACGGTCGAGCAGGCGCTGAAGGATGCCGAGAAGGAAATCGGCGCGCCGGCCAAGATCTCGGCCTATCTGCGCTTCGCGCTGGGCGAGGGCATCGAAAAGGAAGAGACCGATTTCGCCGCGGAAGTCGCGGCGGCGGTCAAGAAGTAACGCCGCCTTCGGGCGGTCTATTCTTTCGAAGCAGGTTTCGGCCGGGTCTCCCGCAAGGGGCGCCCGGCCGATGTCCGGCCGATATGCGAGCGCCTGATGCCGTCAGCGGCCGGTCAACGCTTCCGCCCGAGTTCTTATCCTCCGCAAACTGACGATCCGTCACAGCCAGCCGGCCGAGCCCCGACCGCTTGGACCACGGCAGCGTTGCCGGCGTTTGCTGGAAAATCGACCCTGAATTTCCGCTTTGGGCGCCGCGTGACATCGCGGCGGCCTTCGTGTATCGGAACCCCTGTGTCTTGGGATGGCCCCTGCGCGAGAGGGTGGCCGCGCCTGACGCGTCACTTGCAAACGACGAGGCCCAGATGACGGTGAAGCCCCTCTACCGACGTGTCTTGCTGAAAGCGTCGGGCGAAGCGTTGATGGGTGAACAACATTTCGGCATCGACGTATCGGTCGTCGATCGCATCGCCGGCGATATCGCCGAGGCTCGCGCGCTGGGCATCGAGGTCGGTGTCGTCATCGGCGGCGGCAACATCTTTCGCGGCGTCGCCGTTGCCTCCAAGGGCGGCGATCGCGTCACCGGCGACCATATGGGCATGCTGGCCACGGTCATCAATTCGCTGGCGCTGCGCACATCGCTCAACAAGATCGGTGTCGATGCCGTGGTGCTCTCGGCGATTGCCATGCCCGAGCTTTGCGAGAGTTTTTCACAGCGCCAGGCAACCGCCTACATGAATCAGGGCAAGGTGGTGATCTTTGCCGGCGGCACCGGCAATCCGTTCTTCACCACCGATTCGGCGGCGGCCCTTCGAGCGGCCGAAATTGGCGCCGATGCCTTGTTCAAGGGCACGCAGGTCGATGGCGTCTACTCGGCGGACCCCAAGAAGGACCCGAACGCGACGCGTTTCGAGCGTATCAGCCATGGCGAAGTCATCAATCGTGGCCTTTCCATCATGGATACGGCGGCGATTGCACTTGCGCGCGAAAACAACATTCCGATAATCGTCTATTCAATCCACGAGCAGGGTGGTTTTGGCGAAATCCTGAGGGGCCGGGGCCGCTGCACGGTCGTGGCCGACGATTGATCGGCCTGATCCGCAGTCGGCGCGGGCCTTCGGCGAAGGTTCGAACACAGGGCCTGGCCCTGAAGCAATGAACCCGCGTCAGACGGGTCGAGGAGAGACAAGATGAGTGGCGAGTACGACGATCTGAAGCGGCGCATGGATGGGGCAATCGCCGCGTTCAAGCATGACTTGGCCTCACTGCGGACCGGTCGCGCCTCCAGCAACCTGCTCGACGCGATCCAGGTGTCGGCCTACGGCACCACAATGCCGATCAACCAGGTCGCCAACGTATCGGTGCCGGAGCCACGCATGATCTCGGTGTCCGTATGGGACAAGTCGATGGTCGGTGCCGTGGACCGCGCCATCCGCGAATCCAATCTGGGCTTCAATCCGATCGTCGACGGCACCAATCTGAGGATCCCGCTGCCGGAGCTCAATGAACAGCGCCGCAAGGAACTGGTCAAGATTTCGCATGGCTATGCCGAGAACGCCCGCGTCGCCGCGCGCCATGTGCGCCGCGACGGCATGGACTTCCTGAAGAAGGCTGAGAAGGACGGCGACATCAGCGAGGACGATCAGCGCAAGCGCTCCGACCAGGTTCAGAAACTGACCGACGAGACGATCAGCATGATCGATCACCTGCTTTCCGATAAGGAAGCTGAAATCATGCAGGTTTAGGGTTGGCCAACGGCTGACCCGAAAGCGAGAACATGGCAACGCCCGCGCATGTCGCGATCATCATGGACGGAAACGGACGCTGGGCCAAGGCACGCGGCCTGCCTCGTCTTGCCGGCCATCGCGCCGGCGTAGAGGCGCTGCGCAAGACCGTGCGCGCGGCCCCCGGCCTCGGCATCTCGTTCCTGACCGTATACGCTTTCTCCTCGGAGAACTGGTCGCGGCCGAAATCCGAGGTCAGCGACCTGATGGGCCTGCTGAAACTCTTCATCCGGCGTGATCTCGCCGAACTGCACCAGAGCGGCGTGCGCGTGAGGATCATCGGCGACAGGGCAGGGCTGCGGCCCGACATCAGGGGGTTGCTCGACGAGGCCGAATCGCTGACCGCCGGGAACGAAGCGCTGACGCTGGTCATCGCCTTCAACTATGGCGGACGCGACGAGATCGTGCGAACGGCCCGCAAGCTTGCCGCCGCCGCGGCACGCGGCGAACTCGACAGCGAGTCGATCACCGCTGAAAGCTTTGCCGGCTCTCTCGACACACAGGGGATTCCCGATCCCGAACTGGTCATTCGCACCAGCGGCGAACTGAGGCTGTCGAATTTTCTTTTGTGGCAGGCCGCCTATAGCGAGCTCGTTTTCCTGCCCTGCTACTGGCCCGATTTCGGCCGCGACCACCTCGTCGAGGCCCTGCGCGAATTTGCCGGCCGCGAACGCCGCTTCGGCGGACTTGGCCCCCAGGACGTCGCTTCGCGACCGGCGGCGGGATGAGCAATCTGCAGCTTCGCGTCATTTCGGCAATCGTGCTTGCCATCGTCACCCTTGGCTTGACCTGGATTGGCGGATTGCCGTTCCGGTTGCTGTGCGCCGGGATGTCGGCGGTGATCTTTTATGAATGGTCGCGCATGTCGCGTCAGGCCGGCGCGCCAGCGCTGGGCTTCCTGCCCGAAGCACTGATCATTGTGTTCATCTGCGCCCTGGTCGCCGGTCTCGGGGCCTCCTGGCTGCTACCCCTTGTCGTGGTCATCGTCGCCGCGACGGCGGTCGCGGCCTCGGTTCGCAAGGTTGGGCAATGGGAAGCATCCGGCCTTGCCTATGCGGCCGTTTCAGGCCTGTCGCTTGCCTTGCTGCGCGATGGCGACCGTTCAGGCCTCGTCGCCATCCTGTTCCTGTTCGCGGTCGTCTGGGCGACCGACATATTTGCCTATTTCGTCGGCCGCGCTGTCGGCGGTCCAAAACTCGCGCCGTCGATTTCGCCCGGCAAGACGCGCAGCGGAGCACTTGGCGGCGCCGTCGGTGCTGTCGTGGCCGGGCTTGTCCTGGCCGCCGTCGCCGGCGCCGGCAATCTGCCACTGCTTGGCCTTGTAGCCCTCGTGCTTTCAATCGTCTCGCAGGCCGGAGACCTGTTCGAATCCTGGGTCAAGCGCCGGCATGGCTGCAAGGATTCGGGCACGCTGATACCGGGTCATGGCGGCGTCATGGACCGTGTCGACGGGCTTGTCGCGGCGGCTTTCGCGCTGTACGTCATCGGTTGGATTTCCGCGACGGCCGATCATCCAGCGCAGGGGCTGTTTCCCGTTTGAGGGGCGCCGGTTCAAGGTCCAATGCGCGCCGCGCCTTGGATTCGCCCGGATTGCTGTGACAGTCACGGGCTACCCGCGCCGCGGAAGAATTTGAGGGTATGAGTTGAACGAGATTCTCCACGCGCTTTTCAGCACGGAAGGCTTTGCCCTTGGCACGCTGGTGCCTTTCCTCTTTGTGCTGACCGTGGTCGTATTCGTCCATGAGATGGGGCACTACCTTGTCGGCCGCTGGTGCGGGATCGGGGTCAGGGCGTTCTCGATCGGCTTTGGCCCGGAACTCCTCGGCTTCAACGACCGTCACGGCACGCGCTGGAAGCTGTGCGCGATCCCGCTTGGCGGTTACGTCAAGTTCGTTGGCGACATGAACGCCACATCGAGCCAGCCGACCTCGGAAGAGCTCGAGACGCTGACGGAAGAGGAACGCAAGGTCGCCTTCCATACGCAACCGATCTGGAAGCGCGCGGCGACCGTGGTGGCCGGGCCACTGTTCAATTTCCTGCTGACGATCGCCGTGTTCGCGGTGCTGTTTGCCGCCTATGGCCGCTATGTCGCGGAGCCTATGGTGGCGGAGGTGACCGCCGACAGCCCAGCGGCGAATGCCGGCATCCTGCCCGGTGACCGGTTCGTCAGCGTCGACGGCAGCAAGGTCGAAACCTTTGGCGACGTCCAGCGTCTTGTCTCCGGCCGTGCCGGCGATGCGATCACCTTCGTCCTCCTGCGCGACGGCAAGGAAGTCACCGTGACCGCTACGCCTCGGCTGTTGGAGCAGGAGGATGCGCTCGGCAACAAGGTCAAGGTCGCCGTGATCGGCGTCGTCAACAACAAGGAACTTGGCCAGCCGAGGCTCATCACCTACACCCCGGTCGCGGCGATCGGAGCCGCGGTCGAGGAAACGGGTCACGTCATCCAGCGTACCGGCCAGTTCATGCAGCGCTTCGTCGTCGGGCGCGAGGACAAGTGCCAGTTGGGCGGCCCGGTGAAGATCGCCGACATGGCGGGCAGGGCGGCGAAACTTGGCTTCGAATGGCTCGTGCAACTGGTCGCTTTGCTGTCCGTCGGCATCGGGATTCTGAACCTTTTGCCGATTCCCCCCCTCGACGGAGGGCATCTCTTGTTCTACGGGGTGGAGGCCGTCATACGCCGTCCCGTGTCGGAACGGATGATGGAAATGGCCTATCGCGCCGGGTTGCTTCTGGTCGTCTGCTTCATGGGTTTCGTTTTCTGGAACGATCTGTTTGGATGCTGAAATCATTAAGAAATTTGGCTTTGGCACCCGCGATGTTGAGACGCCGTTTACCATGCACGGGGATATGAGTGACGCGAAAGCCACGCGACAGGGTTAAGTAAATACAAATTAACCAGAAGCCTTGCGTGTAGGGAAAATCCGGTTAATACGGTAGGAGAAATTACCGCACGTCCGGTTTTCTCGCCGTGGGGACTACGAGAAAAGGTTATAAAGCCCGATGAAGGCAGCATCCAAGTTTCTGAGCGCCGCTTCCGCGGCGGCCCTGTCCGCCGCTCTGGTCGTGCCAGGTTCGCTCGCGGTACAATTCGTTGCCACATCGGCGGCCGAGGCCGCTGTCGTCAGCCGGGTTGAAGTGAGCGGCAACCAGCGCGTCGACGCCGACACGATCCGCAACTACATCACCATCAAGCCGGGCAAGGCTTTCTCCAGCTCCGACATCGATGCCGCGATCAAGGCACTGTTCGGGACCGGCCTGTTCTCCGACGTCCAGATCAATCAGGTCGGTTCGACGCTGGTGGTCAAGGTCGCCGAGTACAAGGTCGTCAACCAGGTGCTGTTCCAGGGCAACAAGAAGCTCAAGGACAATGCGCTCCAGGCCGCGGTCCAGTTGAAGCCGCGCGGCACGTTCTCGCAGGCGACGCTCGATGGCGACGTCGAGTCCGTGAAGGCCGCTTACAAGCGTATCGGTCGTGACGATGCCGGGGTGACCGCCCAGGTCATGGATCTCGGCGACAATCGCGTCAACGTGGTTTTCCAGATCACTGAAGGCGACCGCACGCAGATCGCGGCAATCAATTTCGTCGGCAACAGCGCCTATTCGAGCCGCCGCCTGTCGGACATCATCAACACCAAGCGTTCGTCCTGGGTTTCGTTCATTCTGCGCGATGACGTCTATGACGACGACAAGCTGCGCGCCGACCAGGAACTGCTGCGCCGCTTCTACTACAATCACGGCTATGCCGATTTCCAGGTCGTGTCCGCAGTCGGCGAGCTCGACAGCGCGACGAACAAATACACGGTCACCATCACCGTGCAGGAAGGCGACCGCTACACGTTCGGCGACATCAGCGTCGAAAGCACGATCCCGGAAGTCGACGCGAAGTCACTGGAATCGGTGGTCGAGACCCATAAGGGCGACGTCTACAACGCCAAGAATGTCGAGGACTCCATCATCGCGCTGACCGAAAAGGTGGCCGGTTCGGGCTATGCCTTTGCGCAGGTGACGCCGCGTGGCGACCGCAATTTCGAGAACCACACCATCTCTGTGGTCTACACCGTCGACCAGGGCACCAAGGCCTATGTCGAGCGCATCGAGATCCGCGGCAACGACCGTACGCGTGACTATGTCATTCGTCGCGAATTCGACGTCAGTGAAGGCGATGCCTTCAACCAGGTGCTCATCCAGCGCGCGAAGAAGCGCCTGGAGAACCTTAATTACTTTGAGAAGGTCGACATTTCGACCGTGCCGGGCTCGCAGCCCGATCAGGTCGTGCTGGTGGTCGACGTTGTCGAGAAGTCGACTGGTGAATTCTCGGTTGGCGCCGGATACTCGACCGGCGGCGATACGGCCGGCCCGTCCGTCGAAGGATCGATCACTGAGCGCAACTTCCTCGGCCGTGGCCAGTTCATCAAGGTGTCGGCCGGCGGCGGCAAGAATTCGCGTGACTATAGCCTGTCCTTCACCGAACCCTATTTCCTTGGGCGGCGTATCGCTGCCGGCTTCGACATTTACCAGTCGACCAGGCAATACAAGAACAACTACAACAGCGACACCACCGGTGCGACGATCCGTTTCGGCTTGCCCATTACCGAAAGCATCTCGACCCAGTTGGCATATAATATTTCTCGTGAGAAGTATGAACTGGATGACGGCTGCGGCACGCCCACTATCGGCGATCCAGACGGTCCAAATTGCACTATATCGCCAGCCATCCTTGATGGCATAGACCAAAGCCCATGGATCAAGTCATCGATCAGCCTCGGGCTGGTGTACAACACCATTGACGACATGAAGAACCCGCATGAGGGCATTTACGCGACCACGACGGCGGAGTTTGCCGGTCTCGGTGGCGATGCCAAATATGTGAAGCTGACCGGTCGCGGCAGCATCTATCAGACGCTCTCGGAGCAGCTTGATCTTGTCGGCCTGATTTCTGGCGGTGCGGGCCACGTTCAGGGCTACGGCGGCGATGGCGAATTGCGCATCTTCGATCAGTTCCAGAGCACTGATCGCATGATCCGCGGCTTTGCTTATGGCGGCATCGGCCCTGTGGACCCTGTCACGGGCGACCATCTCGGCGGCACCACTTACTTCAATGCCTCCGCGGAAGCGCAGTTTCCGCTGCCGGTCGTTCCCGAGAGCTTTGGCCTGCGTGGCGCCGTGTTTGCGGACGCTGCCACACTCTACGGCAGCAAGGTCACCAGCGTCGCTCAGGAGTCTACTGACCTGGAATTGCGGGCATCGGTCGGTGTTGGTCTGATGTGGGCCTCGCCGTTCGGCCCGATCCGGATCGACTATGCGATCCCGGTCAAGAAGCAGGCTCGCGACGACGTGCAGGAATTCAACTTCGGCATATCGACCCGCTTCTGATCGGCGGCCAACGATGCTCCCGGATTTTCTTGGTCCGGGAGAAATGTTCCGACCTAGCTGGATATAGCTTCTGGAATGACCGATCCGGTGTTCTTCGCGCCATCACGCCGGTATACGGCGGGCGAAGTCGCGAATCTGACCGGCTCGGTGCTTGTCGATTCCGGCCACTCCAATATTGCGATCGAAGCGCTCGCTCCCGCCAATGAGAGCCGCGAGCACGCCCTGGTGTTTGTCGACGGCAGGCGCAACTCCGCGCTGATGCCGTCGCTGCGCGCGGCCGCGGTGCTGTGTACGGCTGAGTTTGCCGCCAAGGCGCCGGCCGGCATGGCCGTTCTGGTTCATCCGCGTCCGCAACAGGCCTTCGCGCTGGTCGGTCGCCTGCTGTTCCCGACGGCCGCGACGCCGGGCGCCGTCACAAGTGAAACCGGTGTCTCACCGCATGCCTTTGTCGATCCGACAGCTCACGTCGAGGCCGGGGCGATCATTGAGGCCGGCGTGGTCATTGGGCCAGGTGCCTCGATCGGCAGCGGCACGGTCGTCGCCCCCAATGCTGTCATCGGACGCTCCTGCCAGATCGGCCGCGACGGCTATGTCGGCCCGGGCGCCAGTATTCAGTATGCCTTGGTCGGCAACCGCGTCATCATCCATGGCGGCGCCAGGATCGGTCAGGATGGCTTCGGCTTCGTCGGCGGAGCCAAGGGCCCGGAACGCGTCCCGCAGGTCGGACGGGTCGTGATCCAGGACGACGTCGAGATCGGTTCGAACACCACCGTCGATCGCGGCGCCATGTCCGATACGGTGATCGGCCAGGGCACCAAGATCGACAATCTGGTGCAGATCGCCCATAACGTCCGCATCGGCCGCAATTGCATTATAGCCGGGCTTTCGGGTATCTCGGGATCCGTGGTCGTGGGCGACAATGTCACCATGGGCGGCGGCGTCGGGCTGGCGGATCACCTGACCATCGGGGCAGGGGCCAAGCTTGCCGCCAGAAGCGGATTTATGAGCAATGTCCCCGCGGGCGAGATTTGGGGCGGTTACCCGGCGCAGCCGATGGCGGAAGCCATGCGCGAGATAGCCATGCTGCGCAAGCTGGCCAGGAACCGCAAACAGGGCGAGGGAGGCAATGGCTGACATGATCGCGGCGACGACGCTTGAAGCGGTCGACATCATGGGGCTGATGAAGCTCCTGCCGCATCGTTATCCTTTCCTGATGATCGACCGCATCATCGACATCGACGGCGACGAGTCTGCCGTCGGCATCAAGAACGTGACCATAAACGAACCGCATTTTCAGGGCCATTTCCCTGATCAGCCGGTCATGCCGGGTGTGCTGATCGTCGAGGCGATGGCACAGACGGCCGGCGCCATCTGCATTCGCAGCCTTGGCACGGAAAAGCCTTCGCTGGTCTATTTCCTGACCATCGACAATGCCAAGTTCCGAAAACCGGTCGTGCCCGGCGACCAGTTGCGAATCTATGTAAAGAAGATCAAGAAACGCGGCAACCTGCTCAAATTCGCTTGTGAAGCCATGGTCGACGGCGCCAAGGCTGCCGAGGCCGAGATTTCGGCCATGATGGTGACCAGCGACTGACGATCGAGTGCTTATGAAAATCAACACAACAATCCATGCTTCCTCCGTGGTGGAAGAAGGCGCTCAAATCGGGCAAGGCGTGCGCATTGGGCCGTTTTGTTATGTGAGCGCCGATGCGGTGATCGGCGACGGCGTCGAACTGGTCAGTCATGTCTCGGTTCTGGGCGCGACCACCATCGGCGCCTCGACCAAGGTCTATCCGATGGCGACGCTGGGCGGGCCGCCGCAGAACACCAAGCACAAGGGTGGCCGCACCACCTTGGTCATCGGCACGGGCTGTACGATTCGTGAAGGCG
Organism: Mesorhizobium sp.; assembly: GCF_041661565.1. GTDB lineage: Bacteria > Pseudomonadota > Alphaproteobacteria > Rhizobiales > Rhizobiaceae > Mesorhizobium. The sequence continues at coordinate 14,434 of NZ_JBAZUD010000024.1, read as the reverse complement.
TCACGATGCATCTCGGCACCGATTCAAGCAGGGGCGAGACGACGGTTGGCGACAACGGCAATTTCCTGGCCTATGCGCACATCGCCCATGACTGCGTGGTCGGCAACAACGCGACCTTCGCCAATGGAGCGACGCTGGGCGGCCACTGCGAGGTCGGCAACAATGTCTATATCGGCGGCCTGAGCGCGGTGCATCAGTTCGTGCGCATCGGCGACAACGCGTTCCTGGGCGGTTGCTCGGCGATCGTCGGCGATGTCATTCCCTATGCCATCGCCGTCGGCAACCGGGCCAGCCTGCGCGGGCTCAACATCATTGGCCTGAAGCGGTCCGGCCTGCCCAGGTCGGAGATCCAGCTGCTGCGTAAGGCCTACCGAATGATCTTCGATCGTTCGCGCACCGTCGGCGAGAACATAGAGTTCGCCAAGGTGGAGTTCGCGTCATCACCGACCGCGATGAAGATCATCGATTTCATCAGCAGCCGCGGCAAGCGGCATTATGCTGTGCCTTCGCTCAAGGGCGGCGACGGCGACGATGTCGATGACGAAGACTGAGAGGGCGACAACGGATCTCCTTCTTCCGCCGGGTTCCAGGGTCGGCATCATTGCCGGTGGCGGCAGCCTGCCGGTGGAAGTCGCGGCGAGTGCCGCGGAGCAAGGTTATCCTCCCTTTGTCATCATCATGGAGGGAGAGGTCGACCGCATGGCGGAACTCTCCCGCTACGAGCACGAAAGCTTGGCCCTGGAAGGCATCGGCTCGCTGATACCTTTGCTGAGACGCCACAGCGTCACCCATCTGGTGCTGGCCGGCGAAATCAAGCGCAGGCCACACCTGCTTGCATTGCGCCCCAGTCTCAGCCTGCTCGCGGTCATTCCGTTGGTGGTCAAGGCGCTGGCGCGCGGTGATGACGGCTTGCTGAAAGTGGTGGCGCGGGGCCTCGAAGCGCGCGGCATAAAGATCGTCGGCGCCCACGAAATCGTGCCGAACCTTGTCGCCGGCGAAGGTGTGCTGACAGAAGCTGCGCCAACGAAATCCGACTGGCTCGATATTGAGGCGGGCCTCGCGGCGGCAAAGGCCATAGGAGCGCTGGATATCGGCCAGGCGGCGATCGCCGTGGGCGGCAGGACCATTGCGCTGGAAGGCATCGAAGGAACGGCCGGATTGCTCGACCGGGCGAAGCTGCTTCGCGGACACGGCCGCATCGCCGGAAGGACACGGGGCGTACTGGTCAAATGCGCCAAGCCCGGTCAGGAGTTGCGCGCCGATCTCCCGTCCATCGGTCCGCAAACCGTGGATTCGGCGCACGCCGCCGGGCTTGCGGGCATTGCCGTCGAGGCGGGACGCTCCCTGGTTCTCGAAGGTCCCGCGACCATGGCGCGTGCCAATGCGCTCGGCCTGTTCGTGATCGGTTTGCCTCCTGGCGCGGAGCCGCATCATGGCTGACAAGGCGTTGAAGATCGCCATCGTGGCCGGCGAAGAGTCCGGCGACCTGCTTGGCGCCGACATTGTGCGCTCGCTCGGCAAGGCGACCGGTCGGGAGGTGCGACTGGTTGGTCTCGGCGGCCGCCACTTGCAGGCGTTGGGGCTGGTTCCACCATTCGATGCCGGCGAGATCGCGCTGATGGGCTTCAGCGCCATCCTGCGCGACCTGCCGCGCCTGATGCGGCGCATCAACCAACTGGCCAAATCCATCGCCGACGAAAAGCCGGATTGCCTGATCACGATCGACAGTCCGGACTTCTCATTGCGCGTCGCCAGGAAGGTGCGTGCAGCCAATCCGTCGATCCCCATCATCCACTATGTCTGCCCCAGCGTGTGGGCCTGGCGTCCCAGCAGGGCGGCCGCGATGAAGCCCTATGTCGACCATATCCTGTGCATCCTGCCATTCGAGGTGAAGGAGCTGGAACGGCTGGGCGGGCCGCCCGGCACCTATGTCGGGCATCGCCTCATGCACGATGCCGGTGTACTCGCGGCGGCCAAGGCGCAGGATCTCCCGCGCGACCTTGCAGAGGACCGGGTGAAGACGCTTCTTGTCCTGCCCGGTTCGCGGCGCGGCGAGGTGCGGCGTCTGCTGGAGCCGTTTGGAGAGACCGTGTCGCTGTTGCGGGCTCGAGGGCATCGCCTTCGGCTGATGTTGCCGACGGTGCCGCATGTCGCGGAACTCATCCGCGCGGGGGTAACAAGGTGGGATGAAAAACCCGAGATCATCCTTGATCCCCAGCGCAAATGGCAGGCCTTCGGCAAGGCTGATGCCGCGCTGATCGCATCGGGAACCGTCTCGCTGGAGCTGGCGCTGGCCGGTGTGCCGATGATATCCTGCTACAGGCTCGACCCCGTTGCGCGCACCGCCGCGCCGTATCTGGTGTCCGTCTGGTCGGCGCTGCTGCCCAATCTGATCTCGGATCGCGCGTTGATCCCGGAATTCTACAACGAGTACGTCAAGCCGAACAATTTGTGCCGACAGTTGGAAGCATTGTTCGCCGACAGCGGCATGCGCGCCTGGCAGAAGCAGGGCTTTGACGAGATCAGACGGCGCATGGCGACGGAAAAACCGTCCGGCGACATCGCGGCGAGCGTGGTGCTGCGTCAGATAAGAAAGGCGCCCTGACGGCGCCTTTCAAGTCAGACAAAAGCGCGCGATCAGCGCTTGGCGATCGGCACGTAGTCGCGCTCCGGCGCCCCGGTGTAGAGCTGGCGCGGGCGGCCGATCTTCTGGCGCGGATCCTCGATCATTTCCTTCCACTGCGCGATCCAGCCTACGGTGCGCGCGACGGCGAACAGCACGGTGAACATGGTGGTGGGGAAGCCCAGCGCCTTCAGCGTGATGCCGGAGTAGAAGTCGACATTCGGGTAGAGCTTCTTCTCGATGAAATAGGAATCGGTCAGCGCGATCTTTTCCAGTTCCATGGCGATGTCGAGCAGCGGATCGTCCTTGATGCCGAGCTCGCCCAGCACTTCATGCGCGGTCTTCTGCATGATCTTGGCGCGCGGATCGTAGTTCTTGTAGACGCGGTGACCAAAGCCCATCAGCCGGAACGGATCGTCCTTGTCCTTGGCGCGGGCGATGAATTCCGGGATGTGATCGACATGGCCGATCTCGCCTAGCATGTTCAGCGCCGCCTCATTGGCGCCGCCATGCGCGGGGCCCCACAGGCAGGCAATGCCCGCGGCAATGCAGGCGAACGGGTTGGCGCCCGACGAGCCTGCAAGGCGGACCGTCGAGGTCGAGGCGTTCTGCTCGTGATCGGCATGCAGGATGAAGATGCGCTCCATGGCGCGCGCCAGCACAGGGTTGATCTTGTATTCCTCGCACGGCACGGCAAAGCACATATGCAGGAAGTTGGCCGCGAAATTCAGCTCGTTCTTCGGGTAAATGAACGGCTGGCCGATATGGTATTTATAGGCCATGGCGGCGATGGTCGGCATCTTGGCGATCAGCCGCATCGACGCCACCATGCGCTGGTACGGATCGGTGATATCCGTGGAGTCGTGGTAGAAGGCCGACAGCGCGCCGACCACGCCGCACATCACCGCCATCGGGTGCGCGTCGCGGCGGAAGCCGGTGAAGAAGCGCGACATCTGCTCGTGCACCATGGTGTGGCGCGTCACGCGATAGTCGAAATCGTCCTTCTGCGCCTTGGTGGGCAATTCGCCGTAGAGCAGGAGATAGCATACCTCGAGGAAGTCGCCGTGTTCGGCCAGCTGGTCGATCGGATAGCCGCGATGCAGCAGTATGCCGGCATCGCCGTCGATGAAGGTGATTTCCGACTCGCAGCTCGCGGTCGAGGTGAAGCCGGGATCGTAGGTAAAGGCGCCGGTCGTGCTGTAAAGCGAGGCGATGTCGATGACATCGGGCCCGACCGAGCCGCTTCGCACCTTGAATTCGTGAGTCTTGCCGCCGAACTCCAGCTTCGCCGTGGCGTCCTGGGTCTTGCCGCCAAATTCCAATTTTGTCGCAGCTTCGGTCATTGCAAACTCCTTATTGTTTCCTCATGCCGGCAACGGCACATTCCGCGAAGCGACACATCGGAACTACCGCAATGCGCGTAGTCGCCACCGCATTTTTCGGGAGTGCGTGTCAGATTGGGCCAAGGCCTAATGTTGCACTGCGAAACCCACCTTTCAATGCCAATCTTCTTGGGCCAGTTTGGCGCTAATCGATTTGATCGGCGATGCGCGCCAGGCTTTCCTCCCGGCCGAGCACGGCCAGCACATCGAACACGCCAGGCGAGGTGCTCCTGCCGGTCAGGGCGGCCCGCAAAGGCTGGGCTACGCCGCCGAGTTTGTGCCCTCCGGCCTGCGCATAGTCACGGATCGCGGCCTCCGCCGCCGGGGCCGACCAGTCGCCGGAAAGCCCGTTCAAAGCTTCGTGAGCGCCGCGCAGGATCTTGCGTGCGTCGTCGGTCAGCAGCTGGGCGGCCTTGTCGTCGAGCGGGAGCGGCCGCCTGGCGAACAGGAACGCGGCGCCGTCGACCAGCTCGACCAACGTCTTGGCGCGCTCCTTCAGGCCGGGAAGTGCTGCGAGCAACTGTGCCTTGTTATGGTCGTCCAGGCGTGCGGCCATTTCCGGCCCGCCCTCGAGATAGGGCAAGGTGGCAATGAAGATATCGAACAGGTCCGAATCGGCCATGCGGCGCATATGGGCGCCGTTGATCGCTTCCAGCTTGGCGAAGTCGAAACGGGCGGCGCCCTTGTTGACATCGCCGATGTCGAACCAGGCGATCATGTCCTTGATCGACATGATCTCGTCGTCGCCATGGCTCCAGCCTAGGCGCGCCAGATAGTTGAGCAGCGCCTCCGGAAGGTAACCCATGGCACGATAGGCCTCGACGCCGAGCGCCCCGTGCCGCTTCGACAGCTTGGCGCCATCGGCACCGTGGATAAGCGGGATATGCGACATGGAGGGCACCTTCCAGCCCATGGCGTCGTAGATCACGGTCTGGCGGGCCGCGTTGGTCAGGTGATCGTCACCGCGGATGATATGGGTGACGCCCATGTCGTGGTCGTCGACGACGACGGCATGCATGTAGGTCGGATTGCCGTCCGAACGCAGGATGATGAAATCGTCGAGATCCTTGTTGGGGAAGCGTACCTCGCCCTGGACGCGGTCATGGACGACCGTCTCGCCCTCTGTGGGCGCCTTCACGCGGATCGCGCCCTTGACGCCTGCTGGCGCCTCGGAGGCATCGCGCTCGCGCCACTGGCCGTTGTAGCGCGGCGGCAGGCCCTTGGCACGCGCTGCTTCACGCATCGCCTCGAGCTCGGCCGGCGTCTCGTAGCTGTAATAGGCCTTCCCCATGCGCACGAGTTCCTCGGCCACCTCGCGGTGGCGCGGCGCGCGCTCGAACTGCGATACAGGCTCGCCGTCCCAGGAAAGACCGAGCCAGGTGAGGCCGTCGAGGATGGCTGCCGTCGCCGCGTCGGTCGAGCGTTCCCTGTCGGTGTCCTCGATGCGCAGCAGCATCGTGCCGCCCGTGTGCTTCGAGTACAGCCAGTTGAACAGCGCTGTGCGCGCACCGCCTATGTGCAGATAGCCGGTGGGTGAAGGGGCAAAACGGGTGACGACCTTGTCGGACATGGAACTCTCGGAAAGCGTCTGAGATGGGGTGCGGATGCGCGGGCTTTCGCGCTGGTGGCGTTCATGTAGCATAGGGCGTCAAGGGTGCAAGGGGCAGACCCGATGGCTGGACGAGGCCGGGGCTCGGATCAGGGCGAGGACGCTGTCATCGGCGTCAGCGAGCGATCCCTGTTTGCGCCTATGCCGGGCCCGCCTCTGCCGGCATTGCCGCCGGCGAATCGCCCCGGCAACGACCCGTCTCGGGTGGATATGCCGGCGTCTAGCCCGCCTGCCCAAGCCGGTGTGGTCGAGCGTGTGCGCCGGTGGATCGGTCCGATATCACTGCCTCGCCTGCGCCACGACGTGGCCGTGGCGGCCGATCTGGAACTGGACCGGGGCATCGGCTTCCTGCTGGTGCCCGTCTGCCTCGCAGTTGGGGCGATCGCCTATTTTTCGCTGGCCGCGGAGCCTGACTTCGCAAGGCTCATTGCGGTCGTTGTGCTGACCGGGCTTTGTGCGCTTGTCTCGCGGTCCTGGCCGAAAACCCATCTGTGCTTCATGGCGGCATTTCTGTGCACACTCGGACTGCTGGCCGCGAAGGTCGAGACATGGCGGGCAGGGACCCAAGTGCTGGGTTCGGAGATCTCGACCCAAATCACCGGCCGCGTCGTCTCGCTCGACCAGATGGAGACCGGCCGCATCCGGCTGACCATCGACGTTGTGTCGACGGCCCGGCCGAAACTGCGCTACATGCCGACGAGGGTTCGGCTTTCGGCACGCAGGATCCCGGCGGACATGACGGCCGGCTCGCTGATATCGGGCTACGCCAAGCTGTTGCCGCCAACCGGTCCGGTGCGGCCCGACAGCTACGACTTCTCCTTCGATAGCTATTTCGCCGGCATTGGCGGCAGCGGGTTCTTTCTGGGCAATCCAAGGATTGTTGCCGCCGGTGACAACGATGTGCCTTTGTCCTTGCGCTTGTCCTCCTCGATCGAGAATGCCAGGGAGGCCATAGCTGACCATATCAGGAGCATTGTGGGTGGCGCGGAAGGCGAGATTGCCGCGGCACTCATCGTCGGCGTGCGAGCCGGTATTCCCGACGAGATCAACGAATCGATGCGGCGCACCGGCATCTACCACATCATCTCCATTTCCGGTCTGCACATGGCCCTGGTCGCGGGGACCGTCATGGGGCTGCTGCGCGGCGCGTTGGCGCTGTTTCCGGACTTGTCCGCACGCCGTGCGGTGAAGAAATACGCCGCTGCAGCGGCCCTGTTCTCGATTGCCGCCTATCTCGTCATCTCGGGCGTGGTTGTTGCCGCCGAGCGCAGCTTCATCATGCTGGCGGTGATGCTGATTGCCGTGCTGTTCGACAGGGCGGCGCTGACCATGCGCAATCTGGCGATCTCGGCGATCGCCGTCATCGTGGTGTCGCCCCATGAAGTGATCGGCCCGAGTTTCCAGATGTCGTTCGCCGCGACCGCGGCCCTGGTCGGCGCCTATGCCGGCTGGGCGGACCACCGGGCGGGCCAGACAAGATCGCCGCCGCCGAAGCGGTCGTTGCCAGGCTTCCTTACACGGAAAGTCCTGCACTCGGCAGGTGGGTTGGCAATGACCTCGATCATTGCCGGCAGTGCCACGGCGCTGTTTGCCATCTGGCATTTCCAGCGTGTGTCGCCGCTCAGTCTGTTTGCCAATCTGGCAATCATGCCGATCGTGTCCGTCGTGATGTTCCTGGCGGTTGCGAGCGCGTTGCTGATGCCGTTCGGATTGGATTGGCCAGCCCTCTACTTGATGGGCAAAGGCCTGACGGCGATGATCGCGATATCGGCGTGGATTTCCGAACGGTCGCCGGTCGACGCGGTCGGGCTGATTTCGCGCCAGTCCGTCATTCTGGTGGCTATAGCCCTGGTCATTGCGACGACGGCGACGACCTGGTTGCGGCTGGCCGCCCTTCCAGTCGCGCTTGCCGGACTGCTCACCGTCTCGCAGACGCGAACGCCGGACGTGCTGATCTCAGAGGATGCCCGGCTGATTGCACTGCCAATTGGTGGCGGCGAACTCGCCGTCAGCCGGCCACGTCCGAACGAATTCACCGTCGACAACTGGAAACGCGCGCTGAAATCCGAGAGCATCGTCGTGCCGGAAGTGTTCAGCAAGGGTGAAGGCCAGTTCAACCTGGCGGATGCCGCCGAACTGCCGCCTGGCGCGCCCTTCTATTGCACCGAAGGCGTCTGTCTCGCCAGACATCCTTCCGGAGCCATCATCGCGCATGTCGAGGATCGCAAGGACGCGTGGAAAGCTTGCGCCTTCGCGAACCTGATCGTCATCGACGATGCAACCGCCTATGACCCCTGTCACAACCCGCTGGTTCTCGTCATCACCAAGCGGCAACTCGCCCGCAAGGGAAGTGCTGCCGTGTTCTTCGATCGACAATCGGCGATCGCGCCTGCGACCGTGAGCTTCGCGGTCGACAGCCCGTATCGGCCTTGGCATGCCCAGCGCGCATTCTCACGCGAGGCGAGGGGCCTGCCTCCCTACCGCAAACCGGAAAGGCCGACAGCCCCTGTTCAGTAGCGCCTGATCAGCCCGACGAGCTTGCCTTGCACCTTGACCCTGTCAGGTCCGAAAATGCGCGTCTCATATGCCGGATTGGCGGCTTCCAATGCAATCGAAGCGCCCTTGCGGCGAAACCGTTTCAGCGTCGCTTCCTCTTCGTCGACCAGCGCCACGATGATCTCGCCAGGCTGGGCGGTGTCGGCGTTGCGGATGATGACGGTATCGCCATCGAAGATGCCGGCCTCGATCATCGAGTCGCCCTTGACCTCCAGGGCATAGTGCTCGCCGCCCATGATCATATCAGGCGGCACCGAAATCGAATGTGTCTGATGCTGGATGGCGTCGATCGGCACACCGGCGGCGATGCGACCCATCACCGGGATCGACACAGCGGCGACAGCGTCGTCATCATTGCCAGCGGGCATCCGCGACGACGCCGGCTTGATTTGCCTGCCAAGTCCACCCTGCCCAGATCCGTTCTGGCCGAGACTGCCCTGGATGACGCTTGGCGAGAACTTCTTCGCCGCGTTGAGCCCGGGCGCGATCGAGTCCGGCAGGCGCAACACTTCCAGCGCGCGTGCCCGGTTGGGCAGCCGGCGAATGAAACCGCGCTCCTCCAGCGCCGTGATCAGCCGGTGGATGCCCGATTTGGAAGCAAGGTCGAGCGCTTCCTTCATCTCGTCGAAGGATGGCGGGATGCCGCTCTCCTTGAGGCGTTCATGGATGAACATCAGCAGTTCATGTTGCTTGCGCGTCAGCATGGCGGCCCCCACGGAGTGAACGAAGGTCTGCAACGGAATCGGAAAAACAAACCCAGAACAAACACTATCTGTTCCAGTTGTGTTCCGCAACCGTTTAAAGTTTAATGAATTTGTTAAGCTGGCGGAAATTATCTCCAACCGGGCAATGGGGCAGAGCGGCACGAACCCGCCGCGGACGCGAAGTGCCGCCGTTGAAATTGTTTGGTTAATAGCTGGTAAACGGTCCTGCGCTTGCGCTTGCCACCACCCCTCGCAGATCTCCGCGCCCTAAGCCGTCAGCCCTTGTTCGCGCAGGTTTGCCGTGAACGAAACGAAGACAAAACGCCAACCCTATGGCGGATATGAATGCCGCGACTTGGATATACCGTCGGCGACAAGGTCAGGTGACTGCGTCCTTGATGGCGAAACGCGGGTCCTTCCATGCATCGGTGCGCAGAATGTCTTCCAGCACCTCGACGGCCTGCCACACATCCTTGTAGCCGACATAGAGCGGCGTGAAACCGAAACGGATGGTCGAGGGCGCGCGGAAATCGCCGATAATTCCGCGCTCGATCAAGGCCCGCATGATCTGGTAGCCATGATCGTGAAGGAACGACACCTGGCTGCCGCGCCTGGTCGGGTCGCGGGTGCTCTCGAGGGTCAGGCCGTAGGCGCCACACTTGGCTTCGACGAGTTGGATGAACAGTTCGGTCAGCGCGACGCTCTTCCTTCGCAGTGCCGCCATGTCGACGTCGTTCCAGATGGCAAGCGCGCCTTTGAGTGCTCGCATCGACAGCACCGGCTGCGTACCGCACAGGAAACGGCGTATCCCGTCGCCGGCGACATAAGCTCGCTCGAAAGCAAAGGGCCGCGCATGTCCCCACCAACCGCTGAGCGGTTGCCTTATATCGCCATGGTGGCGCTGCGCGGCATAGATGAAGGCCGGTGCGCCTGGGCCGCCATTGAGGTATTTGTAGCTGCAGCCGACGGCGAAGTCGGCATTCGCTTGGTCGAGTTCGACCGGCAGCGCACCGGCGGTATGACAAAGATCCCAGATGATCAGCGCCCCGGCGGCATGGGCCTTGCTGGTCAACGCCGCCATGTCGCGCAGTTCACCCGATTTGTAGTTGACGTGATTGACCAGGATCACCGCGACGTTTTCGTCGATCAGATCCTCGATCGTTGGCGCATCGACGCCCGCAAGACGCAGCGAGGCGCCATCACGGGTCGAGGCGACACCTTCGGCGATGTAGAGGTCGGTGGGAAAGCTGTCGCCCTCGGCGACGATCACCGTCCTGCCATGCCGTATCTCCAGCGCCGCATGCAAGACCTTGTAGATGTTGATCGACGTCGTGTCGCACACCACGGTCTGGCCGGCCGCCGCGCCGATCAGGCGTCCGATCTGGTCACCAAGTTCAATCGGCATATCGAACCATCCGGCGGTGTTCCAGGCCCGGATGAGATCCTGGGCCCATTCGTGGCTCGCCGCCTGCTTCAACTCGCCAAGGACGGCATGCGACGCCGCCCCAAGCGAATTGCCGTCGAGATAGATCACGCCTTTCGGCAGGATGAAACGATCGCGCATGGCGCGCAGCGGGTCCGTGGCATCCATCGCTTCGATCGCGGCCAGATCGGGAATTCCACTCATTTTCGGTCTATCCTCGGTTATTGCCGAAGGTTTCCGCGACAAGCGCTGCTTCGGTTGCCTGTCTCATCGCGACGTAGTCAGAGCCTGGTACGAACCGTCCACAGCTCGGGAAATAGGACGACCTCGAGCATCTTCTTGAGGTAGGAGGCGCCGGAGGTGCCACCGGTGCCGTGTTTCAGGCCGATGATGCGCTCAACCGTCGTGACGTGGTTGAAGCGCCAGCGGCGGAAATAATCCTCGAAGTCGACCAGCTTCTCGGCCAGTTCGTAGAGCATCCAATAGCGTCGCGGATCGCGGTAGACGGTCTGCCAGGCGACCAGCACATCCTCGTTTTCGACGCGGGTCTCGCGCCAGTCGCTGCGCGTGGCATCGGCACCGATGTCGAAACCGTTGCGGGCGAGCAGCAGCAGGGCCTCGTCGTAGAGGGATGGCGCGGCCAGGATCGCCTCCAGCTTCTGGCTGAGGTCGGGCCGGTGTTTGTGCGGGCCGAGCATGGCGAGGTTGCGGTTGCCGGCCATGAATTCGATGGCGCGATATTGCCAGGACTGGAAACCGGAGGACTGGCCGAGCGCCTCGCGGAACTCGGTGTATTCGCTGGGCGTCATCGTGCGCAGCACATCCCAGGAATTGTTCAGTTGTTCGAAAATCCGGGCAACACGCGACAGCATCTTGAAGCTCGGCTCGAGCCGGTCGGCGCGGATGGAACGGATCGCGGCGCCGATCTCATGCAAGGCCAGCTTCATCCAGAGTTCCGAGGTCTGGTGCTGGATGATGAACAGCATTTCGTCATGCGCCGAAGACAGCGGCGCCTGCGCGCCGAGCACTTTGTCGAGGTGCAGGTAGTCGCTGTAGGACATGCGCTCCTGGAACGACATCTGCGCGCCTTCGGACGCCGGATCGTACGGCTCGGTCAATTGATCTTCTCCGTGCGCAGCCGGAAGCGCTGGATCTTGCCGGTCTGGGTCTTGGGCAGGGCGGCGAGGAATTTGACCGATCGCGGATACTTGTAGGGCGCGATCGTTGCCTTGACGTGGTCCTGCAAGCGCTTGGCGGTCAAGGCATCCGGCGCCACACCTTGCAGCAGGACGACATGCGCCTCGACGATCTGGCCGCGTTCGGCGTCCTCGGCGCCGATCACAGCGCATTCGGCGACGTCCGGATGCGACAGCAGCGCCGCTTCTACCTCGGGCCCCGCAATGTTGTAGCCGGCGGCGACGATCATGTCGTCGGAGCGCGCGGCGAAATGGAAGTAGCCGTTTTCGTCCTGCATGAACGTGTCGCCGGTCAGGTTCCAGCCGTCGCGGACATAGTCCTTCTGCCTGTCATCGGCCAGATAGCGGCAACCGGTCGGCCCGCGGACGGCCAGCCTGCCTGCCATGCCGCGCGGCAGTTCGTTCATCTCGTCGTCGACGATGCGCGCTTCGTAGCCACCCACCGGCTTGCCGGTCGACGCCGGTCTCATGTCGTCAAGGCGATTGGAGATGAAGATGTGCAGCATTTCGGTGGCGCCGATGCCGTCGAGGATCGGCTTGCCGGTCTTTCTCGTCCACTCTTCGAAGACCGGAGCGGGCAGGGTCTCGCCGGCAGACACGGCGACGCGCAAGGAAGACAGGTCGGCGCCTTCGTCCATGGCCTTGAGCATCGCGCGATAGGCAGTCGGCGCGGTGAAGGAAATCGTGGCTTTGTAGGTCTCGATGATGTGGATCATGTTGGGCGGCGTTGCCTGCTCCAGCAAGGTCGCCGCCGCGCCGAAGCGCAATGGGAAGATGGCGAGGCCACCAAGGCCGAAAGTGAAGGCGAGCGGTGGCGAGCCGACAAAGACATCTTCCGGTGTCACCTGCAGGATCTCGCGGGCGTAGCTATCGGCGATGATCAGGAGGTCGCGGTGGAAATGCGTCGTCGCTTTCGGCACGCCTGTCGTGCCCGAGGTGAAGCCGAGCAGGGCGACGTCATCGCGCCCGGTGTCGACGGCGGTGAATGTCACCGGCTTGTCGAGGGCGACACGGTCGAGTTCGGCATCATGATTGGCGGTACCGTCGAAGCCGATGACCTGCTTCAGGAACACGCTGTCCTTGGCGCAGGCCGTCATTTCGTCCATCAACCTGGTGTCGCAAAGCGCGGTCGTGATTTCGGCCTTGTCGACGATCTTGGCAAGCTCGCCCGCGCGCAGCATGGGCATGGTGTTGACGACCACGGCGCCGATCTTGGTGGCGGCCAGCCAGCAGGCGACCATTGCGGGGTTGTTGGCCGAGCGGATAAGCACCCGGTTGCCTGGCACGACGCCGTAATTTTCCACCAGCGCGTGGGCCAGCCTGTTCGTCCAGTCCGATAGTTCCTTGTAGGTGCGGCGGCGGCCGTTGCCGATTAGGGCGGTGCGGTCGCCGAGACCCTTTTCGACCAGCCTGTCGGTCAGTTCGACGCCTGCATTGAGGCGTTCTGGATAGTCAAAACCATCGAGCAGGAGATCAGGCCATTGCTTGGACGGCGGCAGGTTATCGCGCGTGAACGTGTCGATATGCGCTGAAGGCCCAAGCATGTCGCCATTGTCCTATCTGCCGCCTTGCCAGTGCACCTGGCCCGAAGGGTGGATCTGAGAGTGCTGCTTTCCAGGAAGGCGTCGCGTGCCGCTGTTACACCTTGCCTCAGAACGTCAAGCGTCCTCGGTTTACGGCAGAGCGGCGGACCTCCCATTGTCGCTGTCCGTCGCAGAGGATCGCACCGGTCGAAATTTGTTTCAAGCCTAAAATGTTTTGGCGCTGAAGCATTGACGCTTGGCGTGCCGATGGCCATTGCTGGTGCCGCGACAAATGCCGTTTGGGGTAGGGGCCAATGTTCGAACGTCACATCGCCGATTGGGATAATGCCTACGCCAATGGCGCGAACATCGCCGACAGCGACCGCTGGCCAGCCGCCTGGGCGAAACCGGCGCAGGCCTTTCGCGATGCGCTCTCGGCCGACGGCCGGGCAAGGCTGGATATCCCCTACGGGGATGCACCGCGCACCCGGCTCGATCTCTTCCTTCCCGTTGCCGCGCCCAAGGGATTGGTGGTGTTTATCCACGGCGGTTACTGGTTGCAGTCCGACAAGAGCGGCTGGTCGCACCTTGCCAGTGGCGCGGTCAGCAGCGGCTTTGCCGTGGCGATGCCCTCCTACACCCTGTGTCCGAACATCCGCATCGCCGGCATCGTCGGGGAAATCGGTGCCGCGATCACCATGGCGGCGGGATTGGTCGAAGGCCCGCTGATGCTGACCGGGCATTCTGCCGGCGGACATCTCGCCAGCCGCATGGTGACCACGACCACGCCGCTGGCGGGCGAGGTGGCACAGCGAATTCGCCGCGTCGTCTCGATTTCAGGCGTCCACGATTTGCGTCCGCTCATGCGCACCGGGATGAACACGACGCTGGCGCTCGACGAGGAGGAGGGGCTGGCTGAAAGCCCGGCGCTGCTGCGGCCGATGGATGGCACCCGCATCACGTGCTGGGCCGGTGGCGGCGAGCGTGCCGAGTTCCTGCGCCAGACCGTTTTGCTCGCCAATATCTGGACTGGCCTTGGCGCCACCACCAGCACCGTCATAGAGCCTGATCGTCACCATTTCGATGTCGTCGACGGCCTCGCCGATCCGGCGCATGCGCTGACGCGGACGTTGCTCTCGGAGTAAAACCCGAGAACTATTTATCATCAATAGCTTGTCTGTCCGGTCTTCAGCGTAGCATCAACACCCGGCAGGGCTCGCCGGGGGCCGTAGCGCGGGCAAACGGCTCCCGCACGATCAGCCCGTTGGCGTCCGCCAGCATCCGCAGCATCGAGGAATCCTGGATGCCGAACGGCGTCGCGACGAGGGCGCCGTCATCTTCGCGGACCACTGAGCGCACATAGTCCTGGCGCAGGTCGTTGGCTGGCAAGGCGGCGCCCAGGCGCGCCGGACGAATAT
>NZ_JBAZUD010000023.1:0-44007 GCF_041661565.1 Mesorhizobium sp. | reverse complement strand
CGCAAGATCCTGAAGAGTGTCAGCTTCGAAGTTCCGGCCGGCAAGACGGTGGCCATCGTCGGGCCGTCTGGCGCCGGCAAGTCGACCATATCGCGGCTTCTCTTTCGCTTCTATGACGTCCAGTCCGGTCAGGTGTTGATCGACGGCCAGGATGTCCGCGACGTGACGCAGGAAAGCCTGCGGGCGGTTATCGGCATGGTGCCGCAGGACACCGTGCTGTTCAACGACACGATCGCCTACAACATCCGCTATGGCCGCGTCGGCGCCAGCGAGGACGATGTGCGCAAGGCAGCCGAGCTCGCCCAGATCGGCCCTTTCATCGAGCGCCTGCCAGACGGCTACAAATCGATGGTCGGAGAGCGCGGGCTGAAGCTCTCAGGTGGCGAGAAGCAGCGCGTCGCGATCGCCCGCACCATCCTCAAGGCACCGCCAATCCTGATGCTGGACGAGGCGACCTCGGCGCTTGACAGCCACACCGAACAGGAAATCCAGGCGGCACTCGATCTGGTCAGCCGTGGCCGCACCACCATCGTCATTGCCCACCGCTTGTCGACCGTGATTTCCGCCGACGAGATCATCGTCCTGCAGGATGGCCAGATCGCCGAACGCGGCACGCACGCCGATCTGATGCGCAAGCATGGTCTCTACGCCTCGATGTGGGACCGCCAGCGCGAGGCGACCGAAGCCGAGGAACGGTTGCGCATTGCCCGCGAGGGCGACGAACTCGGCGTCATCGTTCGGCGCCGGACGTCCGAGGTAGGCTGATCTTTCCGCGTTGTCGGCGCGGAGCATCGGCTGAAGGCGTGGCCGACGGTAGCGAAGCGGGATGGTCGCCCATGGCCGACTGGACCGACGATAAGGGCCTGTTCAGCGTTCTCCCGTGCGAGGTCAACCCGGACGTCCGCTCCCCGACTCTTTAGCCGTCGCCTACCTTTAGTTCCGGCTCCTCGGCGCAAATCGCAGCGAGAAAATTGATGAACTGCCGCACTCGGGAGGGCATGCGCCTTCCGGCAGCGGTAACTGCGTTGATCGGAAAGGGCGGCGGCGCATGCTGGTCAAGAATACGTACGACCTCGCCGGAAGCCAGCACATCCGTGAACAGCCAACTCGCATGGTGGGCGATGCCGAGGCCCGCGAGGACGGCGCCGCGCACATGCTCGGCGTCATTCGTTCGGAACGCTCCCCCACTGTCGACCGTGACCTGCCGGCCGTCCACGTGGAAACCCCAGCCGATGATATCCCCCTGGTAGACATAGCTGATACGCTGGTGGCTGCGCAGTTCATCCAAGGTCTGCGGCGTGCCGTATTGGGCAAGATAGCCGGCGGAGGCCAAGGTTATCATCCGCATGTCGCCTATGTGCCGGGCGACGAGTGCCGAATCCGTAAGCCAACCGATACGGATTGCGACATCCATTCCCTCCTCGATCAGGTCAACGTGCCGCCCGGAGACTTCCATCTCGATCGCGACATCGGGAAAGCGGTCCCTGAAATCCGGTAGCCGAGGGATAACGAACATCCTCCCGAAGGCTGGAGAGAGCGTAACGCGGACCAGCCCCGAAGGGGCCGACTGCCCCTCTAGGAGTCTCTCTTCGACGAACTCGAGATCCTGCAGAATACGGACGGTGGCCTCATAATAGTCCTGTCCTGCGGGGGTCACGGCAAGGGCACGAGAATTTCGCGCGAGGAGTTGCGTCCCTAGCCGCGCTTCGAGCGCAGCGAGCTGTTTGCTGACCGTCGGCTGGCTGACGTTTAGATCCCGAGCCGCCTGCGAAAAGCTTCCGCTTTCAACCACGCGCACGAATATCCGCATTGCATCGAGCTTATCCATCAATTCCGTTCCGGGCTGGCGACATCGCCGGATATCTCACTGTGATCCGATTGAGTGCCGAGTGAGCCGAGTCTCCAACGCCACGCCTCGCCACGTCTACGATCCCTTATTCATTCGTATTAGTAATAGATGGCATTCCATATTGGTCAATATCATTCTCAATAGGAATGTGAGAATCTTCCTTCGACGGCCCGCTCACAGGCCTCGAACCGAAAGGAAGAGTTATGACGATCAAGATTTACGGCGATCCCGGCTCGGGCAGCTTGCGTCGCGTGACCACCGCAGCGAAGATAATGGGCATTGAAATTGAACGCGCGAACGTCGATCTTTTTAAGGGCGAAAGCCAGACCGACGAGTTCAAATCACGTCTCAACCCCCACGGTTTGACGCCGGTACTCGAAGATGGCGATCTCATTCTCTATGAGGCCGCCGCGATCAATCTTTATCTGGCTGGCAAGGTAAACTCGCCGCTGGTCGGAACCACAGAGAAAGATCGCTTCCAGGTCCTTCAGTGGATGTTCTGGTCGGGCGAACAATGGCGCATCTTCGCAACCACCCTGTTCGATGAGCGGGTGGGGAAGACGGTCATGGGCCTACCGAAGAACGAACCGGTGATCGCGTTCGCCGAGGGCAAGTTTCGCGCCGCAGCGAAGGTGCTCGACCAGCATCTTGAAGGCCGCAAGTTCATGGTCGGCCAAGCTCTGACCCTTGCTGATTTCGATATTGCGGGGCCCTTCTCCCAGATCGATCGTTCAAAGCCTCCCCTCCGGGACTATCCAAACCTCATGGCCTGGCACGACAATCTCCTCCAGTCGGTCCCGGAGTGGGCGGAGACGAAGGCTGAGGTTGACAACCGTATCGACAGCTTCCTGGCGAGCGTCGGCGTGAAACTGTAATTTCTGGCCTTCCTGTCAGCCTGCCCCCTGCCGCAGCCAATGAGGCGCCGACCATTGTTGCGTTGCAGCGAAGGGGGCTTTGGGCTATTGAGGCCGGACTTGAAACGGAGCCGCCCCAGCCCGATGAGCCTTGTCGATACGGTCAAGAACACATTCGTACCGATCCATCGCGAAGGCTATCCCTTCATCGCGGCTTTCGGCGCGGCGACGCTTTTCCTTGGTTATTTCTCGTCCATCCTGTTCTGGATCGGCCTGATCCTGACGGCCTGGTGCGTCTATTTCTTCCGTGATCCCGAACGCGTCACGCCGGTCGATGACCGCCTGGTGGTCAGTCCCGCCGACGGCATCGTCTCGGCGGTCGGGCCGGCGGTGCCGCCGCGCGAACTCGGCCTCGGCAATGTCGAGATGACCCGCATCTCGGTGTTCATGAACGTCTTTTCCTGCCATGTGAACCGCGCCCCGGTGCGCGGCCGTATCGCCAAGATCGAACATCGGCCGGGCAAATTCCTCAATGCCGAGCTCGACAAGGCAAGCACCGAGAACGAGCGCAACGGGCTGGTGATAGAGAGCCCCAACGGCACCGTGGCTGCTGTCCAGATCGCCGGCCTGGTGGCGCGCCGCATCGTATGCTGGGCCGAGGCCGGCGGCTCGATCGCCATTGGCGAGCGTTTCGGCCTGATCCGCTTCGGTTCGCGCGTCGACGTCTTCCTGCCCTTGACCGCTACGCCGCGTGTCGCCGTTGGCCAGACGGCGGTCGGCGGTGAAACCGTCCTGGCCGAATTTGGCGGCGTCGCCGGCACGCCCCTCGTGCGGATTTCCTGAACGGTGGGAACGCAATACAAGAAGTTCGAAGCCCATGGCAGCGGCGGCCCCCGCATCCGCGAAATCCCGATGCGCATGGTGCTGCCCAATCTGGTCACCGTGCTTGCCATCTGCGCCGGCCTGTCCGGCATCCGCTTCGGCTTCGAAGGCCGCTTCGAACCGGCTGTGGTGATGGTGCTGCTTGCGGCGTTCCTGGACGGCATCGACGGGCGCCTTGCGCGGATGCTGAAGGCGACGTCTAAATTCGGCGCCCAGATGGACTCGCTGGCCGATATCGTCAATTTCGGCGTGGCGCCGGCTCTGGTGCTTTATGCCTTCCTGCTTGATCGTGCCGGATCGCCGGGTTGGATCGCCGCCCTTCTGTTTGCCATAGCCTGTGGGCTGCGGCTTGCACGCTTCAACGTGCTCGACGAGGATTCCGATCGCCCTGTCTGGCAGTCCGAATATTTCGTCGGCGTGCCGGCGCCGGCCGGCGCCGTGCTGGTGATGCTGCCGCTTTATCTCTACTTTCTGCGTACCGGCTTGGAGCCCAGCCGCGCGGCCGCTTTTGTCGCCTCCGGCTTCACCGTGCTGGTGGCATTCCTGCTGGTCAGCCGGTTGCCAGTCTATTCCGGCAAGAGCTTGAAGGTACCGGGCGACAGGGTGCTGCCGATCATCCTCGGCGTCGTTCTCTACGTTCTCCTGCTGATGACCTATCCCTGGTACACGCTGACTGCCTCCGTCGCCGGATACCTGGTCTTCCTGCCCTTCAGCGTGCTCGCCTATTCCAAGCGCGCGAAGCGGGAGGGCGAGAGGGTTCCGCCTTCCGACATAGGTTAGAAGATTCGCCGAAGTTGTTGATCCGATTCAGGCGGCGATGCCGAGGCCCAGCCTGTCGAGCGCCAACTGCCTGGTCGAAACATAGTCGGTCTTGCCGGATCCCAGCACCGGGATCTCCTCAACCTTGATGATATCGTTGGGCACCATCAATTCGGCCGCGCCAGCCCTTTTGCCGAATTTGCGCAACTCGTCGGGATTGGCTTCGTCGGCGGTGGTGACCAGTACGATCCGTTCGCCGCGCCGCTTGTCCGGCACCGCGACCGCGGCGTGGCGCTCCTCCGGCCACAGCGATTGAACCAGCATTTCCACCGCGCCCAGCGACACCATCTCGCCGGCGATCTTGGCGAAGCGCTTGGCGCGGCCGCGAATGGTGATGAAGCCTTCGCGGTCGACGGCCACGATATCGCCTGTGTCATGCCAGCCTGTCAGCGGGTGCAATTCACCGGGGCGGTCCGCTGTCATGTAGCCCATCATCAGGTTTGGTCCGTCGAGCCACAATTGGCCGGCATCGGCAATGCCTTCGACCGGCTCCAGTCTCATGCGCATTGCTGGCAGCAGCCGGCCAACGCTGCCGTCGCGGCTGTGGGTGGCAGTATTGACGGCAGCAACGGGGGCGGCCTCGGTCAGCCCGTATCCCTCGATGATCTCGGCCTGGAAGCGTTCGCGATAGACGCGGCGGGTTTCCGGCTTTACCGCCTCGGCGCCGGCGACGACGAAGCGCAGGCTGGAGAAGTCGCCATCCTTGGCGGTACGCGCATAGTTGGCGAGGAATGTGTCGGTGCCGAACATGATGGTCGGCTTCACCTTTCGCGCGATCTCGGGGATGATCTTGTAGTGGAGGGGCGAGGGGTAGAGGAACAGCTTCACGCCGGTGACCAGCGGCAAGATGGTGCCGCCCGTCAGGCCGAAGGAATGGAACACCGGCAAGACGTTGAGCAGGATATCGGCCGGCGAAATGGTGATCCGGGCCGCGGCCTGCATGGCATTGGCGAGCAGGTTCCTGTTCGACAGAACCACCGCCTTGGGCGTGCCTTCGGAGCCGGAGGTGAACAGGATCACCGCTGGCTGGGCGGCATCCTGCCGTCGCAGTGGCCAGCGCCACAGCAGGGCGGCGGCTAGCTTTTCCGGCGCGGTGACGCTGGTCCGGATGTCCTCCAGCCAAAGGAGCCTGGCCCCGCCCTTTTCGACCGCCGCGACGATATCGGCGAGACCGGCCTTCTCAACAAAGGCGTGCGAAGAGATGACGGTGCGGATGACGGCCGTGCGCACGGCCGCCGTGACGCTGGCTGGGCCGGCCGTGTAGTTGATCATCGCCGCCACCCGGCCAGCCGACAGGAGTCCGCTGAGCGACAGCACGACGCCATTGGCGTTGGGTAGCATCAGCCCGACGGCTTCACCCGGCGCCGTCACCGTCTCGAAGCGTCGGCCCAGCACCCGCGCGCCGATGAACATCTTGCGGTAGCTCAACGCGCCCGTGATGACATCCTCGATGATCGGGTGTGAGGCGCCGACCGTGGCCGCGGCATCGCGCATGGCCAGGAAAACGCCACGATCGAGGTCGGTGCCGAAAAGGCGGGCCTCGGCGAAACGATCGAACAGTGCATTGGTGTTCGACGCCTGATCCGGATTGCGCGTCACCAGTTCGGCGATGGTCATCGGCTCGAGCACGCTGATCGACAGCCGGGGAAACCATTGCCGCGGCGCCTTGCCTGCTGGTGTCAGCGAAACAGGCAGGCTGCGCGCGCCGGCGATGAAGATCGGCACGATCTGGGCATCGGCCTGCATGGCGATGCGGGTGACGGCGCGAAACAGCCGGAAGGCCTTGACGTCAGGCTCGACCGCGTCCGGCAAATAGACGGCGAGACGACCCTTGCCCTTCAGCACCCGCACCAGCCGTCGGCTGACGAAGACATGTTCGGCATTGAAGGCAATGGTGCGGCCAAGCTCGCGCCAAGGTTCCAGCCAGGGGGCCCGCGCCGATACCTCGTCCAATATATGCAAAGTGTCATCGGGCAGCAGCGACAGCATCAGCGCCGGCTCGATGCGCGATTGATGCGAGATGACGTATATGACCGGGAACCGCGCCTTGCGGGCGATCGCGATGCGGCTGTCGCCGATCCGGTAGGTGAGCTTGAACGGCACGTAAAGCAGCGCTTGGGTGAAACGCACGCCAAGGCGGAATTTCTCCACCATCCCTATCAGCAGCCAGGCCAGGACCAGACCCGCAAGCAGCGCCAGTGTCAGGATCATCGCCGCATTCCTCCCAACGACTATTGTCATCGTGGCTCTGTGGCCGCTTCGAAGGGGAGGGTAGCGGAAGTGGGCGCGAGGTCAATGCGGAGCTTTTTGCCTTCCTCCCTCGTGGGGGATGTGGGTCGGCGCGCAGCGCCGCCGGATCAGGGGCGCTGGAAGAAACGCGACACCAAAATATGAAATGATTGCAGGACTTGCTCGCTACGCGGCTTTCAGCCGTCCGCTGATGAAACGGAACTCCTGCGTCTTGCCGCCATAACCATAGGCGGCGGCCGGCACTTCGTGCACGAAGGCGTAGCTTTCCTCATGCACGCCGCCCAGCAGGCGGCCGAAGGCATCGAAGAGCGCCTTGAGATAGGCTTCCAGTTCGAGCTTGGTGTTGGTGCCATCGACCACCTTGATGTCAAGCCAGAACGTATTGGTGCCATGTTCGGCCAGCGACTTGCCGCCGGCGAACCAGTGCTGCGGATCGATATAGGATACTGCAACCGCGGTAAGGGTCCGGTCCTTGCGCAGCTGCGTGGCGGTGATCTCGGTTATTTCCCTGGCGATGCTGGCGGAGAGAGCGACGTCAGGCATGCCGGTTACGCTGATGTTGATGATCGGCATTTTTCTTCTCCTTGGTTTGAGCGGCATCGATCGCCGCGAGAGAGACCATGTCACCCTGCTTTGATCAAAAAAATCGAATTGTTTTGAAATGAGGATTCGATAATATCGAACTATGGATACACTCGACCCAGACCTGCTCAGAACATTCCTCGCCTTCGTCGATAGCGGCTCGCTGGCGCAGGCGGCATCCCGTGTCGCTCGTTCCCCCTCGGCGGTCACCGCTCAGATGCAGCGGCTGGAGGAGATCGTCGGTGAACCGCTTCTGGCGCCGCAGGGCAGAGGCCGGGGCCTGACGCCGGCCGGCGAGAACCTCGTCGGCCATGCCAGGCGCATCCTCGCTGTTCATCGTGAGGCGTGGCTCGCGCTGAGGGGTGCGCGGGCTGCCGGGCATGTTGCCATTGGTACGACGCAGGATTTTGCCGACAGCGGCTTGCCCGACCTGCTGCGTGCCTTCGCCGCGAGTCATCCGCGCGTCAGGATCGAATTGCGTGTCGGCCGCTCCGCCGAGCTGGCGCAGGCTCTGCAGGCTGGCAACCTCGATCTGGCGATCATCATGCGCCGGACGGCGGCACCGGATGAAGTTGGGGTCCTGCGCGAGCCGATGATATGGCTGTGTTCACAAAAAGGGCTGGCCTCGCAGCAGGACGGCTTGCCGCTCGCGTTGCTCGATCCCTATTGCGGCTTTCGTGAAGCCGCAATAGCCGCGCTCGATGCTGCAGGTCGCCGCTACCGCATCGCCGCCGGCAGCGCCAGCCTGGCCGGACTGCGCACGGCCGTGAATGCCGGCATCGCTCTGACACTTCGCACGGCGCGCTTTGCCCATTCCGGCATCGTTGAGGCGCCGAGGGATTTCGACCTGCCGGCGGTTCCTGTGGCGGAGTTTGCGATACGGCTGCGCGCGCAGGCCGATGCGCCTGCCAGGGATCTGTCCGCGCTGCTGGTCAGCAATCTTGCCTTGACGGCCGCCTCCGGCTGAGCCGGAGCAAAAGTCTACCTTGAGGTCGCTCGACGGCAAAGAAAAAGCCGACCTTTCGGTCGGCTTGGGAGTAGGACGGGCCGAGGGGTTTGGGGGGACTTTGGGGTGGCCCGTCGCACCATAAATGTCCGACGGCCACAATGGTTCCGCACTCCGCAAATCTTTTTTAAAAAGAATTTTCCGCCGTCCTCTGTGAGCGCGCGACCAGCCAGTCGCGGCCGGCATGGGCAAACACCGCGCAGAGGACGATGACACCGCCAAGCAAGCTGGCGGCCGGAGGAATCTCGCTCAGGAACAGGAAGGCAAACAGGATGGCGAACGGTACTTCGGCAGAGCCGAGCAGCCCGGATTCAGCCGGGGGGATGAGCCGGGCGCCTTCGGTCCAAAGGATCGAAGACAGCGCAAAGGATGCCCCGAACGTCACCAGCAGAACGGCGTCCCTCGACGAAACAGCCAGCGGATCGGTGACGAGCCAGCCGAGTATGAACAGCAGGAAGGCCGACACCGCGCCGGCCCAGACCACAGGCGTATCGCGGAAGGCGCGCACCATGATCATGTAAAGCCCGCTGCCGATGGTCATCAGCAGAGCCAGCCCATCGCCAAACAGATTTCCCGTGCCGAAGCCGGACCACACCATGATGGCCACGCCGCACAGCGACACGGCGGCAGCCGCCATGGTCTGTAGGCGGAATGGCTCACGCGTCAGAACCCAGGCCAGCAGCGCGGTGACAAAAGGCGCAGTGGCGTAGATGACGGCGACATTGGCAACGAAGGTGAATTTGAACGCCGAAATGAAGGCGATGCTGGCGAGCGCGCCTTCCGCGGCCAGCAGCCAGCCGCGCCAGCCCAGCCGCAGGCTCTCGCGTCCGCCTGAGCGGCGGCTGCGCCACAGAACATAAAGCGTGATCAGGATCGAGCCGACAAAGCCGCGCCAGCAGATGATGGTCAGCGGGTCGGCGTGGATCGATTTTGTCAGAACGCCGGTGAGTGCGAAGACGGCCGCCGATGACGACACCAGCAGGATGCCAAGTGTACGTTCCGCGCTGTCGGTGGTGGTTGCAGTGTCAGTCATGCGCCAGCCTAAGTCGTTCGGTCATGACACCGTGGTGTCAGCAGGGATGGCCATCCACATCATAGCCGTTTGCGGAAATGCTCGGTGCCGACGATCAGCAGTCCGGCAGCGACGATAAGGGCAGCGCCCAGGAAAACTTCCCTCCGCGGCACGTCGCCCCAGATCGCGAAGCCGAGTGCGAACGCCCATAGCAGGGAGGTGTATTCGAGAGGGGCCAGGATCGAAGCCGGAGTTCGCTTCATGCCTTCGAAGAGAAGATACTGCGCAAAGCCGCCGAGCGCACCGACGCTGGCGAGCAGCAAAAACTCGCTCCAGTTCGGCGTGTGCCACCACAACAGTGCCGGCACTGCCGAAAACAGCAGGAAATAGAAGTTGTTGAGAAGGAGCTGGATTATCGAGCGCTCGGCAAGGGCGGTCTTGCGCAGAAGCACGATGGCTATGCCCCACAAGAAGGCGGCCGCCAGCACCAGCAGCACCGGCACGGACAGGCCAAGATGGGTGGGGTCGCAGGCAACGAAGACGCCGACGAAGCCGATCAAGACCGCCAGCCAGCGCAGCACTGGTACCTTTTCGCCGAGCACAAGAACCGAAAGCACGGTGACGATAATCGGTGCCGCGTAGTAGACGGTGGTCAGTTCGGCCAGCTGCAGGCTGCGCGCGGCGTTGTAGTAGCAGAGCCAGGCGGCGAGCGTGAAGGCGCTGCGCAGCAGCATCGGCCGCACGATCGGCGAGCGAACCGCGTCGGCAAACAGCCGCCGTCCGCCGATCGCCGCGCACGCGCCGAGAATGGTGATGCTGCGGAAGAACATGATCTGCCAAACGCTCATGCCGACAACCAGCAGCTTGATCGAGGCATCCTGCGTCGAAAACAGGAAATAGGCGCCCCCTGTCAGCAGGATTCCGGCGAGAACTCTTTCGCGTGTATCGAGAATGGCAATATCGGCCATAAGGCGCGCGACCAGTGGTGCGAGAGGCGAAAGACGTGCTTGTAAAGGGACGCACGAGTGAGGAAGGTCAGGCCTTCTTACCAAGCTATACGGTCGAAAGTCGCTCCAGCGCTACGCCAGCCCTGGGCTTGCGTTGGCGCAGGACTTTGCCGATCTTGCTTGCGCGAGGCGATCGGCACTTATATCCGCAGGCCGTGCCTGCTGCCGGTCACGAAAACGAAAAGGGAGCGTAGATGGACGCCACGGGATTGAAGGCCATGCAGGCGCCGCTGAAGGAGGCCTATCGCGACGACGCTTCGCGGGCGCTGGTCACGCTGAGGGCGAGGGGCTCGATCGACGACCAGTCGGTTGCCTGCAAGGTGGAGACGGGCAGGGCGATCGCCATCGCCGGGCTGCATCCGGCAACCGGCGGCTCGGGACTTGAGCTCTGTTCGGGCGACATGCTGCTGGAGGCTCTGGTGGCCTGTGCCGGGGTGACGCTGAAAGCAGTGGCCACGGCGCTCGAGTTCAAGCTTGGCGCCGCCACGGTGGAAGCCGAAGGCGACCTTGATTTTCGCGGCACGCTCGGTGTCGCCAAGGACGCGCCGGTTGGCTTTCAAGCCATCCGGCTCGTTTTCAATCTCGACACCGATGAACCGCAGGAGCGGATCGATTCCCTGCTGAAGCTGACCGAGCGCTATTGCGTGGTGTTCCAGACCATCAACCAGAAGCCCGAATTGACCGTGAGGGCAAAGCGCTGAACCGCGATGAAATCCCGGCCGACGGCCGCGGATCTCACTGCGCCTGATGGTTACTGCGCCGCCGGTTCTTCGGCATCGCCCTCGTCGGTGAAAGGCGAGGCGCTTGGCACGCACTGTACCGACCAACCGGCCGGTGTCGGCTGCTTTTGATATTCGGTGATGGCGGCGGTGCATTGTTCGCGCTTGTCGAAAGTGCTGGGCAGCACAACCATGCCGCCTTGCGGACCAGCGATTACCAGATACCAGACCAACGCTACGGTCGAAGCCATGGGGATTTCCTTGTTCTGCCCGGTTGGGCGCTTGCTAGGGGAGTCGCTGCGATCTTATCAACTCCTCCGAAATGACGAAAGCATGACCGCCGCGCTGGCATCCAGGAGGACTTCACAGCAGCGTGATAATTCCTCGCCCGTCCATTGACGCCAGCAATTGGAGAGTTGCGGAATTCCCCGCGGGGAGGATGTGACTATTCCGGCTGACGATAGGCGACGAAGCGATTGTGCTTGGCCTGAAAAATCAGCCCGGTCTCTTTCAGGTCCGGGCTGGCCAATGGCACGATGCGCCTGGCGATCTCGGAGGGGTGTGGAAGCGTCGTCGGATCCTCGCCGGGAACAGCCTGCGCCCGCATCGCGGTGCGGGTGGCTCCGGGATCGGCGGCGTTGACGCGCAGCGGCAGGCTTTCCGTTTCATGCGCCCATGAGCGCATCATCGTCTCGACCGCCGCCTTGGATGCCGCATAGGGCGCCCAGAAGGCGCGCGCCGAATGTGCTGCATTGGAGGAAAGCAGAATCGCACGGCCGGCGTCGGAGAGCCGCAGCAGCGGGTCGACCGAGCGGATCAGCCGCCATGTCGAGGTGACGTTGATGGTCATCACCTTCTCGAAGGTCTTTGCCTCGACATGGCCGATGGGTGAGATGACGCCGAGCACGCCGGCATTGGCGACGAGAATGTCGAGCTTGCCCCAGCGTTCGTGGATAGCACCGCCCAGCCGGTCGATGCCGGCCATGTCGGCAAGGTCGAGCGGCACCAGCGTCGCCTGGCCGCCTGCCGCCTTGATCTGGTCGTCGAGTTCCTCCAGACCGCCGACGGTGCGTGCAACCGCGATCACATGGGCGCCGGCGGCCGCCAATTCCCTGGCGATGAAATAGCCGATGCCCCGCGAGGCGCCGGTGACGACCGCAACGCGGCCCGTGAGGTCGAGGGTCATGCGAGAATTTCCGTAAGGAGGTCTGGCCTACGCGCCGTTCGTCGCCAGCAGCGACAGCGTGCGCACATTGTCGTGGCCTTCGAAATCGAGCAGGCGGGTCGGGTACTGGCCGGTGAAGCATGCATCGCAGAATTGCGGCTGGTCATTGTCGCGGCTGGCCTCGCCGACGGCGCGATAAAGCCCGTCGATGGTGAGGAAGCCGAGTGAATCGACGCGGATGAACTCGGCCATCTCTTCGATCGACATGCGCGATGCCAAAAGCTTCGACTTTTCCGGCGTGTCCACGCCATAGAAGCAGGAAGCGCGCGTCGGCGGCGAGGCGATGCGCATATGCACTTCCTTGGCGCCGGCATCGCGCACCATCTGCACGATCTTCTGGCTGGTGGTGCCGCGCACGATGCTGTCGTCGACCAGCACGACGCGTTTGCCCTCGATCATGCGGCGATTGGCGTTGTGCTTCAGCTTCACGCCCATATGGCGGATCGAATCGCCCGGCTGGATGAAGGTGCGGCCGACATAGTGGTTGCGGATGATGCCGAGCTCGAACGGGATGCCCGCCGCCTGGCTGAAACCGATCGCCGCCGGCGTGCCGGAATCTGGCACCGGCACGACGATGTCGGCTTCGACCGGGCTTTCCTGCGCCAGTTCGGCGCCGATGCGCTTGCGCACCTCGTAGACATTGCGGCCTTCGACCGACGAATCCGGCCGTGCGAAATAGACGTATTCGAAGATGCAGAAACGGGTCTTCTGCGGCTCGAAGGGGAACAGGCTCTCGATGCCCTTGGCGGTGACGACCACCATCTCGCCGGGCTTCAGGTCGCGCACGAAACGCGCGCCGATAATGTCGAGCGCGCAGGTTTCGGAGGCGAGGATCCAGGCGCCGTCGAGGTCGCCGAGCACCAGCGGACGGATGCCGAGCGGATCGCGGCAGCCGATCATCTTCTTGGCCGTCATTGCCACCAGCGAGAACGCACCCTCGACTTGCCGCACCGCGTCGATGAAGCGCGAGTTGAGATCGCGCTCCTTGCTGGTGGCGACAAGGTGCAGAAGCGTCTCGGTGTCGGAGGTGGACGAGAAGATGGCGCCCTGCTTTTGCAACGCCCGTTGCACGGTCATGGCGTTGGTAAGGTTGCCATTGTGGGCGACGGCAAATCCGCCATCGGCGAGTTCGGCGAAGAAGGGCTGGATGTTGCGCATGCCGGCGCCGCCGGTTGTGGCGTAGCGCGTATGGCCGATGGCTCGGTTGCCCTGCAGGCTGTCGATGACACGCTGCTTGGTGAAGGTGTCGCCGATCAGGCCGACATGGCGTTCGACATGGAACTGGCTGCCGTCATAGGAAACGATGCCGGCGGCTTCCTGGCCGCGATGCTGGAGCGCATGCAAGCCGAGTGTGACGATGGCGGCTGCATCCTGCCGGCCGAAAATGCCGAACACACCGCATTCGTCATGGAAGTGGTCATCGGCCTCGGCGGAAAGCACGTCGTCTGCGTCTGCCATCATAAGCTCCGCTAAAATCGCCATATAGTGCGGGTTCGCGTCGAAAGCAACGCGCGCCGTGCCGCCGTTCACATGATCGTCAAACTCGACGTCAGTTCGCCGGCGCTGGACTGGCCGGTGCGCTGTCGGCTGGAGGCGTCGTCGTGTCACTGTCGTCGGGAGCTGGCGTGCTGCCATCGTCGTTACCCGCCGGAGCGTCCGCCGCCGGGGCGTCAGGAGCCGCGGGCGTCTCGGTAGCGGGCTGATTCGGGTTCAGCTTCTTGAGGATCGCGTTTTCCGGGTCCTCGGGCAGCAGGCTCTCGAGCTTGGCGCCAATCGATTCCAGCAATGGCCGCGACTTGGCGTCCGTAACCCAGGCCGGCGCCTTGGCTCCAGCCAGCCAGTTGAAGAACAACAGCGCCACGGCAACCACCAGAATGCCCCGCGCCGCGCCATAGAGGAAACCCAAGGTGCGGTCGAGCGCGCCGATCCTGGAATCGATGATCCAGTCGGCCAGCTTCATGGTGATGACGGAAACGACGATCAGGGCGAGGATGAAGACGATGCCGGCGGCGGCCGCCATGGCGATCTTTTCGTTGTCGATGTAAGGCGTGAGGTAAGGAAGGACCGGCTTGTAGAAGAAGAATGCCGCCGCCGCAGCCGCCGCCCAGGAGATGACGGATAGAATCTCGCGTGAGAAGCCGCGCACCATGGCCAGCATCGCCGAGACCAGGGTGAAGCCGACCAGAATTCCGTCAAGCAGCGTAATTGGCATGTCTTTCGCCCCACTCCATCAGCCGCGTCAGTCCTGCTCGTCCACGCGGCTTCGGCGTGAGCCGGCTATGCGTGCCACGAGGTCCGCAAGCTCGGTCGGCTGGAAAGCGCCGGCCCCGATCCCCCCGGACCCGTTGGCACCAACAAGTTCCCCGCTGCCCGAGGGCAGGACCGCGCTTCCAAAACCCAGCTTTTCGGCTTCCTTGAGGCGCTGCTGCGCATGCGCAACCGGCCTCACCGCGCCCGAAAGGCTGATTTCGCCGAAATAGACGCAATCCGCGGGAAGGGCAAGACCGGTGAGAGAGGAAACCAGGGCCGCTGCCACCGCCAGATCGGCCGCGGGCTCCGAGATGCGATAGCCTCCAGCGACGTTGAGATAGACGTCGTGGCTGCCGAAGCGCACGCCGCAATGGGCTTCGAGAACCGCCAGGATCATCGACAGCCGGGCGCCGTCCCAGCCGACGACGGCGCGGCGGGGCGTGCCGAGGGAGGAGGGGGCGACCAGCGCCTGGATCTCGACCAGCACCGGTCTTGTGCCTTCCATGCCGGCGAAAACGGCGGCACCCGGCGATTTGGCGTGGCGCTCGCCGAGGAAGAGTTCGGATGGATTGGCGACCTCGCGCAGGCCCTTGTCCGACATCTCGAAGACGCCGATCTCGTCGGTCGGTCCAAAGCGGTTTTTCACGGTGCGCAGAATGCGGTAGTGATGACCGCCTTCACCTTCGAAATAGAGCACGGCGTCGACCATGTGTTCGACCACGCGCGGCCCGGCGATCTGGCCCTCCTTGGTGACATGGCCCACAAGCACGATCGCCGCGCCCGTGGATTTCGCGTAGCGGATCATCGCCTGGGCCGCCGCACGGACCTGCGTGACGGTGCCCGGGGCCGAATCGGCGAGGTCGGTCCACAGCGTCTGGATCGAATCGAGGATCACAAGATCGGGCCGCTTGCCGTCGGCGATCGTGGCGAGGATGTCCTCGACATTGGTCTCGGCGGCAAGTTCCACCGGCGCCGAGGCGACGCCCAGCCGCTGGGCACGCAGCCTGATCTGCGCGACCGCCTCTTCGCCCGAGACA
Organism: Mesorhizobium sp.; assembly: GCF_041661565.1. Taxonomy (GTDB): domain Bacteria; phylum Pseudomonadota; class Alphaproteobacteria; order Rhizobiales; family Rhizobiaceae; genus Mesorhizobium. The sequence goes on along the minus strand of NZ_JBAZUD010000023.1, from coordinate 28,515 downwards.
TAGACGATGCGGTGGCCCTGCGAAGCCAGCGCGGCGGCGGCCTGGGTGAGCAGGGTCGACTTGCCGATTCCGGGATCGCCGCCGACCAGCAGCGCCGAGCCGCGCACGAAGCCGCCGCCGGTGGCGCGATCGAGCTCGCCGATGCCCGAGATGATGCGCGGCGCGTCCTCGATGTCACCCGACAGCGTGGTGAGCACCACCGCACGGCCCTTGCGCGCATTGCGCGTGTTGGCCGGCCCGGAGCCGATTCCGCCCGACGTGCCTTCCTCGACCAGCGTGTTCCACTCGCCGCAGGCATCGCATTTGCCCGCCCAGCGCTGATGCACGGAGCCGCAATTTTGGCAGATGAACTGAACGCGGGATTTGGCCATCAGACGGGCCCGGCTTGCAGTTCGCCGATCCCAGATGCGGATCCAGCCCACCCTGCTTGCAAGCGGGATGTCCGGCAGGGCCGAGGGCAGTGTGACGGAGCGCGACTTTGGGTCAAAAAGCTACTCGAACCTTTCGGCGATATGATGTTCCTCGGCGAGGTCGGAGAAGCGGGTGAATTCGCCCTGGAAGGCGAGAGTGACCGACCCTGTCGGTCCGTGACGCTGTTTGGCGACGATCACCTCGGCCTTACCGCGCATCTCGTTCATCTCGTTCTCCCACTTGACATATTCTTCGGTGCCAAGCTTCGGCTCGCGGTTCTTGAGGTAATATTCCTCGCGGTAGACGAACATCACGACGTCGGCGTCCTGCTCGATCGAGCCGGACTCGCGAAGGTCGGAGAGCTGCGGCCGCTTGTCGTCGCGGCTTTCGACCTGACGCGACAGCTGCGAAAGAGCGATGATCGGCACCGCCAGTTCCTTGGCCAGCGCCTTGAGCCCGGTGGTGATCTCGGTGATTTCCTGCACGCGATTCTGCGACGACTTGGCGCTCGAGCCCTGCATCAGCTGGATATAGTCGATGACGATCAGGTCGAGGCCACGCTGGCGCTTCAGCCGTCGGGCGCGGGCCGAGAGCTGGGCGATCGAGATGCCGCCGGTCTGGTCGATGAACAGAGGGATCTTCTGCATGGTCTGCGAACAGGCGACCAGCTTTTCGAAGTCCATTTCGGTGATCTCGCCGCGCCGGATCTTCGAGGAAGAGATTTCCGTCTGTTCGGAGATGATGCGGGTGGCGAGCTGTTCGGACGACATTTCCAGCGAGAAGAAGCCGACGACGCCGCCATTGGCCGCCTTGAACGAGCCATCGGCTTGCTGTGCCGGCACGTAGGCCTCGGCGATGTTGAAGGCGATGTTGGTGGCAAGCGATGTCTTGCCCATGCCGGGGCGGCCGGCGATGATGATCAGGTCGGATGCCTGCAGGCCGCCCATGCGGCGGTCGAGGTCGCGCATGCCGGTGGCGAGGCCGGACAAATGGCCGTCGCGCATATAGGCGGCGTTGGCCATGTCGACGGCCGTCTTGACCGCGTCGGTGAAGCTCTCGAAGCCGCCATCGTAACGCCCGGTCTCGGCCAGTTCGAACAGGCGGCGTTCGGCATCCTCGATCTGCTCGGAGGGCGACATGTCGACCGGAGCGTCAAAGGCGATGTTGACCATGTCCTCGCCGACGGTGATCAGCGCGCGCCGTGTCGCCAGGTCATAGATGGCGCGGCCGTAGTCCGTGGCGTTGACGACGGTGACGGCTTCCACCGCCAGCCGCACGACATATTGCGCGACGGTCATGTCACCGACCTTCTCGTCGGCCGGCAGGAAGGTCTTGAGCGTGATCGGCGTCGCCACCTTGCCCATCCTGACCAGCTCGGCCGCGACCTCGAAGATCTTGCGGTGCAGCGGCTCGTAGAAATGGCCAGCCTTGAGGAAGTCGGAGACGCGGTAGAAGGCATCGTTGTTGACAAGGATGGCGCCCAGCAGCGCCTGCTCGGCCTCGATGTTGTTCGGCGCCTCGCGATAAAGCGGTGTTTCCGCGACGCCGAATTTTCGCGCTGCTTCTGCCATGATATCCCCGATCTTGATCCAACCTTGCCGTAGCAGACAGCACTAAGGGCAGGTGAAGAATCGTCGCTCTTTCCTGCTTGTTCACAGCGCAAAAAAATCGGTGGAAAGAATCCCGATTGACTCGAATCGAAGTCACAAATCTAGCGAAAGCACGCCCGGAACAAAACAGGAAAGTTGCTTGTGGGCACCCGGTGGCGTCAGCTGCGAAATGCGTCGCCCCAGTCCAGCCGCCGCGCGGTCTTGAACAACTCACCGTCACGCTTGGTGAACAGCTTTTCCTCGGCAATGCCGTTCTCTTGGCAAAGCTTGAGCAAAACCTTGCCTGAGCCGGATCTCGGCGGCGCTATCACCCGGGCCGAACGCAAGGGAGCGGGCTGACGCGAGGCGGCGACAAAGATGAATTTCTCGTCTTCCCACGGCACGTCGGCATCCTTGGCCAACCGATGCAGGCGCGAGCGGGCGACGCGGCGGGAGAAATGGCACCAGTCTGGCGGCGCCAACGGGCAGGGCGCCTGATGCGGGCAGGGCGCCAGCACATGAGCGCCGGCCTCGATCAATTGCCCGCGCGCGGCCAGGATGCGTTGCCAACCAGCGGGTGTGCCCGGCTCGACGACCAGCAGCGTGTCGGCGGTGAGTTGCCAGAGCTGTGCGACAAGCTTCGGCAGGGAGGCGGGCACGATCTCGTCGAGCACATAGGCGCAGGTGACCAGGTCAGCCGGCTTGAGTTCTGCGAGATCGGTGGTGGCGTCACCGGCCAGCCATGTGATCTGGGCGGCAATTGTATCGGCCGTCAGCGTCTGGCCAACCTTGCGCACAGCTGCACTGGCTTCGAGCAGAACCGCCTGTTCAAGGTCGGGCCACAGGTCCGTCGTGGCCCAAAGCACCGTGCCAGGGCCGGCGCCGATGTCGAGCAGGGTTTTTGGCATGAAGTCCGGCCGGGCCTCGTTCAGCGCGTCGAGGCTGGCGCGGATGGCGGCATAGGTCGCCGGCAGCCGCGTCGCCAGATAGGCCTGCACGGCCTCATCCTGCGCCATGTGCAGACGGCCGTCGCGCAGTTCGGCCCGGTAACGGTCGGAGAGCGTCTTCGCTGCCTGCTTCAAGGAGGCGAGCGGAATGTCTTCCAGCAGGCGCTCGACGCCCTGGCGAAGCGGGGCCGGCAGTTCCACGGATCAGGCTCCCCGTGGCGCGAGCAGGATCACCGAGGCGCCGGCGATGCAAAGCGTGGCACCGGCAAGATCCCAGCGGTCGGGGCGCACGCCTTCCACCAGCCACAGCCAGCAGAGCGATGCCGCGATATAGATGCCGCCATAGGCGGCGTAGGCACGGCCGGCGGCATTGGCTTCGACCAGCGCAAGCAGGAATCCGAACGCGGCGAGTGACGCGAGGCCAGGCAGCAGCCACAGCGGTGACTTTTCCAGCCGCCACCACGCCCAGAATGAAAAGCAGCCCGCGATCTCGGCCAGTGCGGCGGCGATATAGAGGATATAAGTCATGAAAAAGGCCTTATGGTCACAAAGCCTTTTCGGGACATCGGCCGGCAATGGCAAGCGGCAATGCTATTCCTGTCCAGCAACCCTGCGGCGGCGAGTTGGCTTGGCCGCCACGCTTTTCTTGACGGACGTCGTTTCACGATGGCCCATGTCGCGCATCTCCAACGCCTTTTCGCATTTGGCCATGTAGTCGCGCGTCACAGGCAGCGTATCGTTCTTCTTGGTGATCTGGATCTGGAAGATGACCAAGTCCTGCCAGCGGAAGGCGGCTTCGGAGGCCGCCAGGTAGAACTCCCACATGCGGCAGAAACGCTCGTCGTAGATCGCTTTTGCCTTGTCGCGGTTGGCGGCGAATCGCTCGCCCCAGTGCTTGAGCGTGTCGGCATAATGCAGGCGCAGGATTTCGACATCGGTGACGACAAGGCCCGACTTCTCGATCGCCGGCATGACCTCGGACAGCGAGGGGATGTAGCCGCCGGGGAAGATGTATTTGCGGATGAAGGCGCTTGTCGCCCACGGCACGCCCGAACGGCCGATCGTATGCAGGAGCATGACGCCGTCTGGCTTCAGCAGCGTGGCGCTCTTGTCGAAGAAAGTGCGGAAATGGTTGACGCCGACATGCTCGAACATGCCGACCGAGACGATGCGGTCGAACCGCTCGTTGAGCTCGCGGTAGTCCTTGAGCTCGAAATGGACGCGGCTTTCCAACCCCTGCGCATGCGCACGGTCGGTGGCGACGCCATGCTGTTCGGTCGATAGCGTCACCCCTTGCACGTCGACGTCGAATGCCTTGGCGAGATAGAGCCCGAGCCCGCCCCAGCCCGAGCCGATGTCCAGTACGGTCTGGCCGGCCTTCAGCCTGAGCTTGGCGGCGATATGGCGCTTCTTGGCCGCCTGGGCCTCGTCGAGCGTCATGTCCGGCTGCTCGAAATAGGCGCAGGAATACTGCATGTCCTCGTCGAGGAAGAGCCGGTAGAGATCGCCCGACAAATCGTAGTGACGCTGCACGTTGCGGCGCGAGCGCGCGGCGGTGTTGATCTGTTGCAGCCGCCGCAGGGCGTGGCGCAGGCCTTCGATGGCTTTCGACCAGGTGGCGTCTATGCCCCCGCTGCCCATGTTCTGGAAAGCGATGCGCATCAGCCCGAGGGCGCCGCCCTCGAGGATATCCAGTTCACCGTCCATGTAGGATTCGGGCACCGCCAGCATCGGATCGAAGGTGATGGCGCGCTCGGCATGCCTGGTCTTGATGTGCAGATGGACCGGCTCGCCGCTGCCATCTCCGAATACCGTCGACACGCCCTTCGGTCCGGTGACCTTGAGATTGCCTGTGCGCACCAGGCGGTCGAGAACGCGCGTCAACAGGATATTCATGACCAAATGTCCCCTCTCGGTCAGACAGGCTGCCTATTCTGCATCAATATATAGGGTTTCGGGAAGTTCCTTTTGGCACAAAAATGCCCGGGTCGTGAGACCCGGGCATTGGTCCAGAGTGACTGGACCCGACAACCAATGGGAGCGCCGATGCGGCCCTTCGGCCTGCCGATCAGGCGTTGTCCTCGTCACCGTCGAACTCGGTGTTCGGGTCGAAGAAGTTCTCCGGCCGCGCATTGTCGTTGATGTCGTCGCCATAGATGGCTTCGGCCGTGGTCAGTGTCTCGCCCTTGGCCTGGCGCTCGGCTTCGTCGGCCGTGCGGGCGATGTTGAGCGAGATCGTGACTTCGACTTCCGGGTGCAGCGCGATGGCCACATTGGTGACGCCGATGGTCTTGATGGGCTGGTTGAGCAGGATCTGGTTGCGGTTGACCGTAAAGCCCTCCGCCGTCAGCAGCTCGGCGATGTCGCGCGTCGAGACAGAGCCGTAGAGCTGGCCCGTTTCACCGGCAGAGCGGACGGCGATGAAGCTCTTGCCGTCGAGCTTTTCGGCGACCTGGCCGGCTTCCGACTTGCGCTCCAGGTTGCGGGCTTCGAGCTGCGCGCGCTGGCCTTCGAACTTCTTCTTGTTGGCTTCGTTGGCACGCAGCGCCTTGCCCTGCGGCAGCAGGAAGTTGCGGGCGAAGCCGTCCTTGACCTTGACGGTATCGCCCATCTGGCCGAGGCGCGATACGCGCTCGAGAAGAATGACGTCCATGGTTTTGTTCCTTCGGTTGGGCGCGATCGGGGATCGACGCCGGGTATCTCTGGAACAGGTCAGGGAGCTTGGGGCGCATGGCGCCGGTATCGCTGTCCTGCCTGTCGCGGCAGTTAGGATTTCAGCATGAAATCCAACTTGGGATTTTGTATTCTACCGGCCGCGCCCGTCACGGTCGGGAAAGGTGGGCGGCGAACCGCCCGCTCCGGTGAATTTAGCGAACCACGTAAGGCAGCAGGCCGAGGAAACGAGCGCGCTTGATCGCCTTGGCGAGTTCGCGCTGCTTCTTCTGGCTGACGGCGGTGATGCGCGAAGGCACGATCTTGCCGCGCTCGGAAATGTAGCGCTGCAGGAGACGCACGTCCTTGTAATCGATCTTGGGCGCATTGGCGCCGGAGAACGGGCAGGTCTTGCGACGGCGATGGAAAGGGCGCCGGGTCGGGATCTGATTGATGTCGACCATTATTCTGCACCCCCTTCAAAGCCTTCGCGCGGACGGCGCGGACCACGATCGGCACCGGCGTCGCCGAATGAGCGAGGCGGACGATCGCCGCGGTCGCCACGATCACGGTCGCCAAACGAGCGCGGTCCACGGTCGCCACGATCACGGTCGCCGAAGCCGCCGCGTTCCGAACGCTCTTCGCGCTTCTGCATCATCGCCGAGGGGCCTTCCTCATGCGCCTCGACCTTGATGGTCAGGAAACGCAGCACGTCCTCGGACAGGCCCATCTGACGCTCCATCTCGTTGAGCGCGGCTGGCGGGCAGGTGAGGTCCATCAGTGTGTAGTAAGCTTTCCGGTTCTTGTTGACCCGGTAGGTGAGGGACTTCAGTCCCCAGTTCTCGACCCGGCCGACGGACCCGCCATTCGCGGAGATGACGCCCTTGTACTGTTCGACAAGCGCATCGACCTGCTGCTGCGAGAGGTCCTGCCGGGTAAGAAACACATGTTCGTAGAGAGCCATTATGGTTCTTTGCCTTTCTTCGTTTCTCTCCCGGTTCCCGGCGGCAAAAGCCTCTGCAACTTCTCTGACCCGCGATCCTGTGAAGGCACGGGGAAGAAAGGAGCATTACGAGACGGTCGAGAGCGGAGACACGGGAGGCGGAAGCACTTCTGGCTTCACACGAAGGTTTTCGAGAAAACCTCCGGCCCTCCGTTCAGCCCCCAGCTGGGACCGGCAGATTGCGGGCGTCTATACAGCAATTCTGCCGCGGCGCAAGGGTGAACAGGGCGCTGGGTGTCGCGGATGCGGACATCCAGCGTCAAAAACCGCAAAGCTCGCTGCCTCTCAGGAACCCAGCAACTCAGGCGGCCCCAATCTTCTCAACTCGTATGGGCGACAACCTTGTCGACCGTTTCGGGGAAGAAGTCGGGCGCAGCGTGGCGCTTGCCGAACATCATGTCATATTGCAGCAAACGAAAATCGTTGATCGCCGGATCGACCTGCTTCTGCCGTGCCCAATCGGGCGTAGCCCCGCCTGCCGGCGTCAGCAAGAGGTTGCGGTCGACGACCCGGTAGCGCTCGCGCATCTCGCCCAGGAAGCCGGTATAGTAGGGGTGGCTGATCCCGGCTGATTTCAGGATGTGATAGGGCAGGAAGGCCGGGCTGACGGTGCCCAGGTCCTGGGCCGGACCGGTGCGATTGGACCAGATGACCAACGGCGTGTCGTGATGCAGGAGGGCAGCATCCGCCGACGCTTCCTTGCGGGGCGCGACATTGTCCTTGAGGAAACCGGTTTCCACATAGACCGGTCCTAGTGGCGGCAGATGGTCGCCAAAGAAGGCGATCACCGTTGGGCGGGAGCGCTTCTTCGCCCATTCGATGAGCCGCTCAAGGCCGTGATCCGCGTCCGCCGATCCCTCGGCATAGCTGAGCAGCGATTCGCGCGCCCACTGGCTGATCGGCGCCTGTACCGCGTGGGTTGGGTTGTCATACCGGCGCGGTTCGTAGGGACCGTGGTTCTGCAGGCTGACCGCGAAGAAGAATACGGGCTCAACGCTGGCATCGGCCTCGCTGATGATCTCGTCGGTCATCGCCGCATCGGATGCCAGCGGGCCGCGCTTTGCCAAGGGCGGCAACGTCTCTTCCGACTTAAAGTCGCTGAAGCCGAAATCGGCGTAGACCGCGCCACGGTTCCAGAACCAGTTGGTGCCGGGGTGGATCGCGCGTGCCTCGTAGCCCTCGCTTTTCAGGAACGTTGCCAGCGAGGGCGTCGGGGTGCGCACATATTGCTGGTAGGGGATGCTACCGGCCGGAAGGAATGCATTGGAAAAACCAGTCAGCGCCTCAAACTCGATATTGGCGGTCATGCCGCCGAATTCAGGGGAGAACATCGAACCCGAACGCAACGCCCGAACATTCGGGATCGGGTCGGGTGAGATGGTGACGCCGGGCAGCTGGGTTGGATCCCAGAAGGATTCGCTCATGACGATGATGATGTCGGGCTTTTCATCAGGCACCGAGGCCGCGACCTGCGGCCGCGCAATCGCCGCGATCGCCTTTTCGGAATAGCCGGGCGGAGCCGTGACATGGGCCATCGGCACGTTGAGCGCGAAGGCCAGCGCGAACCCGTTGGAGGCATAATTCTCCTTCTGGTCCCACATGATCGGGATGATCTGCAGCCGATCCCTGGTCCAGGAGAAAGTCGCATAATCCATGATTGAAACGAAGAAGGCGAGCAGCGGCACCGCCAGCGTTAGCCGGGCGAGACGCCCCTTGCGGCTGAGGACCGGCACCTTGCGGCGCCACAGCCTCCAGCCATAGGCGAGCAGCGACAGGCCGGCGACGATCCCGACGACCATCGCCAGGGCGGTCATCGGCCTGTCGCGCACCAGCAGCGGCAGCAGAGCGAAGATCTGGCGCGCATAAAGGAAGTCGGTCGGATAAAGCGGGTCGCCGAGATAATGCGACTTCTGGTGGCCGACGAAGGCAAGGGCGAGCGTCAGCGGCGCGACGATCATCAGGCTCTGGTGGCTGCGGCCGAGGACCGCGTCGAGGCCGACCAGGATCAGCGCGAACACCACGATCGTCGTCCAGCCCGGCTTCAGCGGTTGAAGGAAGAAGGAGACGGTGCCCGCGAAATCGCCGCGCACGATCAGTTCGATCGCGAACACCAGGACGGCCGACATCGCCAGGCTGATCAGCCCGTAACGAAGCATCGGCCATGTCCTGCCGGGCAGATAACCGGTCGATGGGTCGTCCTCAAGGAACTGAGGCGCGACCTTGCCGACGCTTTTCGAACTCTTTACCACCGCAACTTCCCCACCCAGCGACCGCCCGTCACGCGATTGTCATGGAACTGTCACGCGAAACTAGCGCCTGTTGCGCAAATAAGAAGAGCCAGCAAACGATTCGTGAGCGGTTTTCATCAGGAGTGATCGGCAAAAACGTCCTTTGGAGCGCGCATTGCGTCAGCAACGCGGCCATCATCGAGGCCGAAGTGACTTGACTTGGCGTGCCGCCTTGCGTCACAGGCAAGAAAAACTCGCCTTTCAGACAAGCATAACCAGCCGTTCGGAGCCTGCGCATGACCGTTGCATTCACCTTTCCCGGACAAGGCAGCCAGGCTGTCGGCATGGGCAAGGATCTTGCCGACGCGTTTCCCGAGGCGCGCGCGGTCTTCCAGGAGGTCGATGACGCTCTCGGCGAGAATCTCTCGAAGCTGATGTGGGAGGGCCCCGAGGAGATTTTGACGCTGACTTCCAACGCACAGCCGGCGTTGATGGCGGTGTCGCTGGCTGCGATCAGGGCGCTGGAATCGCGAGGTTTCGTGCTGAAGGATAAGGTCGCGTATGTCGCCGGCCACTCGCTTGGAGAATATTCCGCGCTCGCCGCCGCCGGTTTCGTTTCGGTCGCGGACGCTGCCCGGCTTCTGCGCATCCGCGGCAATGCCATGCAGGCGGCAGTGCCGGCGGGAGAGGGTGCGATGGCGGCCATCATCGGGCTGGAAGAGGCCGAGGTCGAAGCCGCCTGCGCCGAGGCGGCGAAAGGGTCGGTTTGCCAGGTCGCCAACGACAATGGCGGCGGCCAGCTGGTGATTTCCGGCGCCAAGGCCGCGGTCGAGCTGGCGGCGAAGCGATGTACGGAAAAGGGTGCCAAGCGGGCGCTGATGCTGCAGGTCTCGGCGCCTTTCCATTCGGCGCTGATGGCGCCGGCCGCCAATGTCATGAGCGACGCGCTCGCCGGGGTAACGAAGCATGCTCCGGCGGTGCCCGTGCTGTCCAACGTCACCGTAACCCCGACGAATGATCCCGACGAGATCGCGCGGCGCCTGGTCGAGCAGATAACCGGCCGCGTGCGCTGGCGCGAAACGGTGGAATGGTTCGGCGCCAACGGCGTTGCCACTCTCTACGAGATCGGCGCCGGCAAGGTGCTGTCCGGCCTGGCTCGGCGCATCAACCGCGATATCGCCACATCAGCCGTCGGCACCTCGGCCGATGTCGAGGCGGCGCTAGCCGCATTGTGACTTGAATTCCTGATTGCACAGTTGTACATGAATACATGTATTCATGGAGAATTGCCATGCCAACCTCTATACGCCTGGCCCCTGGGATCGAAGAGCGTCTGGATTTCCTCGCGGCAAGAACAGGCCGCAGCAAGGCCTACTATCTGCGCGAACTCATCGAACGCGGTATTGAGGAGATGGAAGATTACTATCTCGCCGCCGAAGTTGTGGAACGGATCAGGCGTGGCGAAGAGGATGTTGTGAAGGGCGAGGACTTCTGGCGTGGCCTGGACGCTTGAATATGCCCGCTCGGCGCGCAAATTCGTCGAAAAGCTGGATCCGCAAACGCGTCATCGCATCAGGGATTTCATTGAGAACCGTATCGCGGTGCTCGACGATCCGCGTGAAGCTGGCAAGCCGCTGAACGGTCCGCTTGCGACCTTTTGGAGATATCGGGTTGGGGATTATCGAATTATCTGTGATGTACAGGAAAACCGGCTCGTAATTCTGGTGGTGACAATAGGTCACCGCGGCGACGTCTACAGATAGCCAAACTCGACGGCTGTCCGACTTGAGAGAAGGAAAAAACATGTTCGAACTGACCGGCCGCAAGGCGCTCGTCACCGGCGCTTCGGGAGGCATCGGCGAGGCGATTGCGCGTGTGCTGCATGCGCAAGGCGCCACTGTCGGCCTGCATGGCACGCGTGTCGAGAAACTGGAGACGCTGGCCGCGGAGCTTGGCGACCGGGTCAAGCTGTTCCCGGCCAACCTGTCGAACCGCGACGAGGTCAAGGCGCTCGGCCAGAAGGCGGAGGCCGACCTCGAAGGCGTCGACATTCTCGTCAACAATGCCGGCATCACCAAGGACGGCCTCTTCGTGCGCATGGCGGACGCGGATTGGGACACGGTGCTCGAGGTCAATCTCACCGCCGTCTTCAGGCTCACGCGTGAACTCACCCATCCAATGATGCGCCGCCGCCACGGCCGCATCATCAACATCACTTCTGTGGTCGGGGTCACCGGCAATCCGGGCCAGACCAATTACTGCGCCTCCAAGGCGGGCATGATCGGCTTTTCCAAATCGCTGGCGCAGGAGATCGCCACGCGCAACATCACCGTCAACTGCGTTGCTCCCGGCTTCATCGAATCGGCAATGACCGACAAGCTCAACGACAAGCAGAAGGAAGCGATCATGGCGGCGATCCCGACGCGCCGCATGGGCACCAGTGCCGAAGTGGCGTCCGCCGTCGCCTATCTCGCCTCCGACGAATCGGCCTACGTGACGGGCCAGACCATCCATGTGAACGGCGGCATGGCGATGATCTGAACGCGGTCCTGCAGCGATCCTGCCGGGTTGTGAAAAGAGCCATTTCGCCTTGGACGAGGGCCGTTTTTCGTGTAAGGCGGCCCGCAACCCGGCGGTTCGGGCAAAAACCGGTCCGCGGCCGTTGCGTTTCCGGCAGGACCATCTTTCAGCTTGATTAGCGGCATTCCGCCCGCTAACGAAGACAGACAAACACAAGACGAGGATGCCCCAAATGAGTGACACCGCAGAGCGCGTCAAGAAGATCGTCATCGAGCACCTTGGTGTCGATGCCGACAAAGTGACGGAGCAGGCGAGCTTCATCGACGATCTGGGCGCCGACAGCCTCGACACGGTCGAACTCGTCATGGCGTTCGAAGAAGAATTCGGCGTCGAGATTCCCGACGACGCGGCCGAGACCATCCTGACGGTCGGCGACGCAGTGAAGTACATCGACAAGGCTTCGGCCTGACGCTTTCCGCAGTCATCACCGGGGAGGACCTGCGATGAGGCGTGTCGTCGTCACGGGCCTTGGGTTGTTGTCGCCGTTCGGCATGGGCTTCGAGCACAGCTGGAAGGAACTTCTGACTGGCCGCAGCGCCGCCAAGCGAATCACCGAGTTCGAGGTGGAGGATCTTGCCTGCAAGATCGCCCACGTCATTCCGCGCGGTGACGGCTCCAATGCCACCTTCAATCCCGAGGCAGTGCTCGAGCCGAAGGAATTGCGCAAGATCGGCGACTTCATCCTGTACGGGATTGCCGCCGCCGACGAGGCGCTGAAGGATTCCGGGTGGGAACCCAAGACTCATGCCGAACAGTGCGCCACCGGCGTGCTGATCGGCTCCGGCATTGGCGGCATCGAGGGCATCGCCGAGAACGCGATGATCCTCAAGGAGCGTGGCCCGCGCCGCATCAGCCCCTTCTTCATTCCGGGCCAGATCATCAATCTCGTCTCCGGCCAGGTTTCGATCCGGCACGGGCTGAAAGGCCCGAACCATGCCGTTGTGACGGCCTGTTCGACCGGCGCGCACGCCATCGGCGACGCCGCTCGGCTGATCATGTGGGGCGATGCCGACGTGATGGTGGCGGGTGGCGCCGAGGCGCCGGTGACGCGGCTGTCCATCGCCGGCTTCGCCGCGTGCCGGGCGCTGTCGACCGATCGCAATGATTCGCCGGAAACGGCGTCACGTCCCTACGATCGCGATCGTGACGGTTTCGTCATGGGCGAAGGCGCCGGCGTCGTCGTGCTCGAGGAACTCGAGCACGCCAAGGCGCGCGGCGCGAAAATCTACGCCGAGGTGACCGGTTACGGCCTCACTGGCGATGCCCATCACATCACCGCGCCAGCGGAGGACGGCGATGGCGCTTTCCGTTGCATGACGGCGGCGCTGAACCGGGCCAAGCTGACGCCGGCCGATGTCGACTACATCAATGCGCACGGCACCTCGACCATGGCCGATACGATCGAACTCGGTGCCGTCGAGCGGCTCGTCGGCAATGCCGCTTCGAAGATTTCCATGTCGTCGACCAAGTCGTCGATCGGCCATCTGCTGGGAGCGGCGGGTGCCGCCGAAGCGATCTTTTCGATCCTCGCCATCCGGGACAATGTCGCGCCGGCGACCATCAATCTCGACAATCCGGAGCGCGAAACCGCGATCGACCTAGTGCCAAACAAGCCGCGGGCCCGCCAGATTGACGTGGCGCTGTCCAATTCCTTCGGCTTTGGCGGAACCAACGCTTCGCTCGTCTTCCAGCGCTACAATGGCTGACCGTCGAGCCGCCGGGCGACGCGGTGGCGTGTCGTCAATTTTGCCATATTCGCCCCTACTCTGCCGCAGGGGATTCGTTGGGCGATCAAACGGCAGGGCAAGATGAACACAAATCCGGCGGGCAGCGGGGAATTCGGGCGAGGTCCGACGTCGGGACCGATCGTGCCAAAGACGGCCAACGAGGCTTTGCGCCCGGAAGCCGGGACTCCGCCGCCGAAGCGTTCGCGTGCATCGCGCAGCCAGTTCGTCGTGTTCATGAACTTCGTCATCTCCTCGGTGATGCTGATGGTTCTGGCTGCCGGCGTCGCCCTTTATCTCGGCAAGCAAGCGTTCACCGAGTCCGGTCCGTCCGCCAATGGCGACACGTTCCTGGTCAAGCCCAATACCGGCGTCCAGGATATAGCCGACCAGCTCGAACGCCGCGGACTGATCAGCGACGCCCGCGTCTTCCGCCTCGGCGTGCGTGCCTTTGGCAATGATTCGGCGCTGAAGGCCGGCGAGTACGAGATCAAGCCCGGGGCTTCCATGCGCGACATCATGGAGCTTCTGAAGAGCGGCAAGTCGGTGATGTATTCGCTGACCATCCCGGAAGGGCTGACGGTTGAGCAGGCGCTGAAGCGCATCGCCGACGAGGCAGCCTTGACCGGCGACATGCCGGCCGCGACCCCTCCCGAGGGCAGCCTTGCCACCGACACGCTGCGCTTCACCCGCGGCGCGACGCGCCAGCAGATGGTCGATAAGCTGCTCGCGGATCAAAAGCGCCTGGTCGAGGACGTCTGGGCGCGGCGCGCATCCGATCTTCCGCTTGCCAACATCGAGGAGTTCGTCACCCTGGCCTCGATCGTCGAGAAGGAAACGGGCAAGGGCGACGAACGCTCCCGCGTGGCCGCCGTTTTCCTGAACCGGCTGGCCAAGGGCATGCGCCTGCAATCCGACCCAACCATCATCTATGGCCTGTTCGGCGGCGAGGGCAAGCCAGCGGACCGGCCCATCTACCAGTCGGATATCCAAAAGCAGACGCCCTACAACACATACATGATCAGCGGCCTGCCACCGACGCCGATCGCAAATCCTGGCCGGGCCGCGCTCGAGGCCGTCGCCAATCCGTCCAAGACCGACGATCTCTATTTCGTTGCCGATGGGACCGGCGGGCATGTCTTCGCGGCGACGCTGGAAGAGCACAACGAGAACGTAGCCCGCTATCGCGCCTTGCAGAAGAAGCAGGCCGATGACGCCGCCAAGGCGGCCGCGGCCGCCGGCAGCAATGGCGACAAGCCGGCCGACGCCAGCACCGCCGACAAGCCGGCCGATGGCAGTGACGACGCCGGTGATGCTGGCGCTGCCGATTAAGATGACGAAAGGCGTTGCCTTGACCGCAATGCCCTGACATTTGGAAGAGCGCCGCGTTCCGATGTGGACGCGCCCGCGCTGGATTACTTTTCAAGCAGCATTGCTTCCCTTTCCGGTGACCGGTCGAGGGTGATGCGCCAGGGGTTTGTGGGCTATATGAATTTGCAAAGCATGACCGGTTTTGCTCGTGCCGTTGCCGAGCATGAAGGCACGTCGATCGCCTGGGAGGTCAAGTCCGTCAACGGCAAGAGCGTCGAAGTGCGTCTGCGGCTGCCGCAAGGGTTCGAGCAGCTGGAGCCGGCCGTCAGGCAGACGCTGCAGAAGCGATTTTCGCGCGGCAATTTCCAGGCCACGCTGACAATCGGCCGCGCCGCCGGTTCCCAGGCGCAGCCGGTCGTCAATGAGGCGTTTCTGAAGGATCTGGCCGGGCTCGCCAAACGCTTGCAGGAGCAGTTCGGCGTGGCGCCAGCGACGGCCGACGGGCTGCTTTCGCTGCGCGGCGTCCTCGACATTCCCGAAACCGTCGAGACCGAAGAGGCGCGGGCAGCGCTGGATATCGCGATCACGGCCGCGCTCGAGCGGGCCCTGAATGGACTGGAGCAAGCGCGGCAGGGCGAAGGCGCGGCATTGGCCACTTTGCTGCTCGGACATGTCGACACGATCGAGGCGCTGACACTGCGGGCAGAGGCGGATCCGTCACGCGAAACGGCGGCCATCCGCGAGCGGATCGCCGAACAGGTCGGCCTGTTGTTGGACGCTTCAGCCGGCCTGGACGCCAGCCGCCTGCACATGGAGGCGGCCTTCCTTGCCACCAAAGCTGACATTCGCGAAGAGATCGATCGGCTGAAGACGCACGTCGCATCCGCTCGCGCGCTGCTCGGGCAAGGCGGTGCTGTCGGACGCAAGCTCGATTTTCTGGCACAGGAATTTAACCGCGAATCGAATACGCTCTGCTCGAAGTCCAACGCTGCGGCCGTCACCGCGATCGGGTTGGAGTTGAAGGCGGTGGTCGACCAGTTTCGCGAACAAGTCCAGAATCTGGAGTAGCCGATGGTTGCCAAGGATTTGGGGTCCCGCATTCGCCGGCGAGGCCTGATGCTCGTCCTGTCGTCGCCGTCCGGCGCCGGCAAGTCGACGATCGCGCGCAATCTTCTGGAAAGCGATTCCAGCCTCGAACTGTCGGTTTCGGTCACCACAAGGCCCCGCCGCGGCAGTGAGATCGAGGGCGTTCACTATCATTTCCGCACGATGCGCGAGTTCGAGCGGCTGCGCGATTCGGACGCGCTGCTCGAATGGGCCGAGGTGCATGGCAACTGCTACGCGACGCCGCGCGAGCCGGCCGAACTGGCGCTGGCGCAAGGCCGCGACATGCTGTTCGACATCGATTGGCAGGGCGCGCAGCAGCTGAAGGAAAAGATGCGCGCCGACATTGTCTCGATCTTCATCCTGCCGCCGTCGATGAAGGAATTGAAGTCGCGGCTGAAACGCCGCGCCGAGGACCAGGAAGCGGTGATCGAGACGCGCCTGAAAAACGCCCGCAACGAGATCGAGCACTGGAAGGAATATGATTTCGTCATCATCAATGACGATCTCGACCGTGCCTTCGCGGAAGTGCGCGGTATCGTTATTGCCGAGCGTCTGCGACGGGACCGCCGGCCGGGCCTGTTCGATTTCGTGTCGGGGCTGCTGGACGAGCAGACGAACTGAACCCGCTATGGGGTGCCGGCGCGATAGCCGGGCAGGCGCACGCTGTCGGCAGGAGTCAGATGTTCGACGATCTGCACCTTGTCGGTCCATTCGATGTTCGGATAGTACTCCCGCATTCCTGAAGGCATGACATCCTTTGTCCATTCGCTGGCGCGACCGACAAATTGCGCGGCCTCGGCGAGCGGCATCTGCGTGCAGCGCGTGACCCACACGATGGTCGTTCGGCTGACATCGCCGTCACAGACATAGCGCATATAGCCCGTCACGATCGGCGTTTCTCGCCAGCGTGCTGTCAGACCGTGTTGGTGAGGCGAACGAATTCCTCGACGCTCAAGGTCTCGGCCCGCCTCGTCGGATCGATGCCTGCGCGTTCGAGCAACGCCTCGCCGCCCAGGCTTTTCACACTCTGCCTCAGCATCTTCCGGCGTTGGCCGAAGGCGGCTTCGGTGACGCGGCCGAGTTTTTTGACATCGGCGGGCAGGGGCATCGCTCGCGGCTCCAGATGCACCACAGAGGAGGTCACCTTGGGCGGCGGCGTGAACGCCTGTGGCGGCACGTCGAAGGCGATCCTGGCCTGCGTGCGCCAGCCCGCGAGCACGCCAAGCCTGCCATAGGCATCGCTGCCGGGCGGGGCGACGATTCGCTGAGCCACCTCACGCTGGAACATCAGTGTCATCGAGAGGTAAAAGGGCGGCCACTCCGTGACCGTCAGCCACCGAACCAGCAGTTCCGTACCGATGTTGTAGGGCAGGTTGGCAACGATCCTGACCGGCCCGCCACCGTCCGGCGTACCGGCCAGCGCCGAAAAATCCGTCTTCAACGCATCGCCGGCAATGATCTCCAGTCGGCCCGGATAATGATCCGAGATTTCGGCGAGCGCCGCCAGGCAGCGCTCGTCGCGCTCGATGGCGATGACGCGGCGCGCGCCATGCGAGAGCAGCGCCCGGGTCAAGCCGCCGGGTCCGGGCCCGACCTCGATCACCGTGCAGCGGGTCAGGTCACCCGCTGTCCGTGCGATCTTGCCGGTGAGATTGAGGTCGAACAGGAAGTTCTGGCCGAGCGCCTTCTTCGCCTGCAATCCGTGGCGCTCGATGACGTCGCGCAGCGGCGGCAGGCCGTCGATGCTCATGCGCCGAGGTCCGGGCAGGAGGCGTTCACGCGGCGGCGGCCTTTGCGTCGGTGTCCGCCAGCAGCCTGGCAAGTTTCAGCGCCGCGATCAGGCTGTCGGGGCGCGCCACGCCCTTGCCGGCGATGTCGAAGGCGGTGCCGTGGTCGGGCGACGTCCTGATAAAGGGCAGGCCGAGCGTCACGTTGACGGCCTCGTCGAAGGCCAACGCCTTGGCCGGGATCAATGCCTGGTCGTGGTACATGCAAAGGGCGACGTCGTAGCCGGCCCGAGCCCGGGCGTGGAACAGCGTGTCGGCGGGCAGGGGGCCGAAGGCATCGATGCCCTGCGCGCGCAAGATGTCGACGGCCGGCCGCACGATGCGCTCATCCTCGAGGCCCATGGCGCCGCCTTCGCCGGCATGCGGGTTGAGCCCGGCAATGGCCAGCCTGGGCCTGGCAATGCCGAAGCGGCTGACGAGGTCGGCGGCGGTGATGCGCGCGGTGGCGACGATCAAGTCGGTGGTCAGCGCCTTCGGCACTTCGGCCAGCGCTATGTGGATGGTGACGGGAACGGTGCGAAGGTCGGGACCGGCCAGCATCATCACCGGCATCGCCTCGACGCCGCTGTGGCGGGCCGCCAGATGCGCCAGATATTCGGTGTGGCCGGGAAAGCGGAAGCCGGCATCGTAGAGCGGCTTCTTGGCGATCGGGCAAGTGACGACGGCCGCCGCCTCGCCTGCAAGGCAGTCGGCGACGGCGCGGTCGATGGCCTCGATGGTGGCGGCCGCATTGGCCGGCTCCGGCATGCCAGGGCTGTCGATGCAACGGGCGGCCAGCGCGACGACCGGCAGGGCTCGCGCGAAGACCCGCGCCGCCTCCGCCGACGTGGTCTCGACGATCGGCAGCGAAATGCCGAGGCGGCGCGCCCGTGAGGCGATCAGGGCCGGATCGGCCAGCAGGTAAAACGGAGGCAGGCCCGCGGGGTCGCGCGCCATATAGGCCGCGATGGCGATTTCAGGCCCAATCCCGGACGGATCGCCGGCGCTCAGCGCGAGCGATGTCATCGCATCGCCCACGTCAGCGCTTGACGATGCGGGCTTTCGCCTTCAGCTCTTCGACATATTTGTTGCTGAGCTCGTCGGCGTTCTTGTCGCTGGAGCCTTCGTTCTGGAACACCATCTGTGCCACCTTGTCGTCCGACACTTCGCGTGACGAGCAGATGCCGATGAATTCAACGCCGCGATCGGTCTCGCGGGTGACAGTGGCGCCACCGACCTTGGTTGCCTTGATCTGCTCTGCCCAGTCCGACGGCAGTTGCGGCGCCAGCACGCGGCCCAGATCGCGAACGGTGACGTCGATCAGGCCCTTGGCGAACTCATGCGTCGTGCCGCAGCCATTGAAGCGGGCGCGCATGGCGTCGGCCTCACGCTTGCGCTTGGCCAGCGTGGCGCTGCGTTCGGCGGCGGGGACGACGAAAATGACCTGCTGCAGCATGTACTCGGTGGCGCTCGGCTTGGAGCCGCCCTTCTCCAGCATCTTCCGGACGAGGTCCTGTTCGGTGACCTTACCCGTGCCGTCGCCGGACCGGTAGCGCGCGCTCAAGGCCTGGTTCCAGGCCATCTGCGCGCGTATGAATTCCTTGAAATGGCCCTTGGTGACGCCGGATTTCTCCATCACACCGTCGAGCTGGCTGAGCTGCATCTTGTTGTTGGTTGCAAAGCGCTGGTAAGCGGCCTCGACCTGAGCGTCGCTGATGCGGATGCCAAGTCGCTTGGCCTCGGCCATTCGCAAGGTCTGGTCGATCATTTCCTGGCCGGCGTCGCCCTTCTTGCGCTGCAGCTTCAGGAAAGCGGCCCGATGCGCGATGTCGCCCGTGGTGACGGGAATGTCGTTGACCACGTATTTGATCTCGCTGGCGAAAGCCGGCGGCGTCATCACCGTGATCGACACGGATGTCGCTGCCACAAGCAACGCGAACCCGGCTGAAAAGACGTATTTCCTCATCGTTGGCATCCCAATTTTATCCCGGCTCCGCCCAATTTCATCGTTTCCGGCGCGCGAAACCGGTGCCAGCCCTATGCGGCAAAACGATGTCGCCGACTACTGGATCGTGTCGACGGCATTGGTCGACGAGCCGAAATCGCCCAAGGTGCGGAACGACAGGTTGAAGCCGATGCTCTGCGTCACCTCCCTGGTGTTCAGGTCGCGCGACTGCGAGTAAGTCATCAGATAGGTGAAGCAGGAATCATTGTAGGCGAAGCCGACGCCGTCCTTGACCAGCAGGCTCTCCTGCAGATCGTAGGTTCCTGTCCCGAAGACGCGCCAGTTCTCGGCAAGGTGCGTCGAAGCGCCCAGCGTGACCTCGTGGCGATCGGTCGTGAAGCCATAAAGGGGCTGGGCTTCAATGAACGCGTATTTGGCGCTCAGCGAAACTGGCAGGCCGGAATAGGCGGCCTTCACCTCGGCACGGCGAACCTCGAAGGTCTGTTCGTCGAAACGGCCGCTGACCGAGGCTGCGAAGCCGTTGGGGCTGTTGATGCCGAACAGGCCGACATAGTCGGACTTGGAGTTCTCCAGCCCGGAATAGGCGCCGACATTGACCAGGTCCGGCGCGGCGTACGAGTTGTCGCCACCAATCTGGTAGGACTGGCCGACAATGGCGTTGGTGCCCCAGCCATTGTTGTACGAGCCGGAATAGCGCACTCCGACATTGGCGCGCGAACCGCCTTCGATGCGGTCGTAGCCGGAGAACTTGTCGCGCTCGAACAATGTGGTGGCGTCGAAGACCATGCTCTGTGCGTCTTCGTTGGGAATGGCGAGGCCGCCGACATATTGTTCGTTGGGACGCACGAAGACCTGGGCCATCGGCTCGAACACATGGCTCGAACTGATGCCCGAAAACAGCACCGGCCAACGCATTTCGAGCCCGGCGGTCGCCATGTAGCGCGAAAATGACGAGCGCGTGTCATCTTGCTCGCCCAGATTGGTCGCCATCTGATTGATGGCGGCGAGAGAACCGGATGAGGCGTTGACGTAGTCTGCGTCGCCTTGCAGGGCCAGCAAAGGCGTCAGCACCAGCCCGCCATCGGTGATGAATGTCCGCTTCCACTCGGCCTCGGCGGTGAGGCGGCCGGATTCACCTTCGATGCCGCGCACACGCTGCGTGCCAGACGCGGGAACGTATGGGTCGAAGTAGGTCTCATCGAGATCGTCGCGACGAAGAACGCGCGCGTTGACGTTGAGCGACAACTGGCCGCCACCCACCGAGACATCCGGGATATAGGCGTAGTCCAGCGAAGGCAGCACCCAGGGCTGCTGGCCATTTCGCGCGGCGGGATTGCTGTCGAGCGTGTCTTCCTGAACCTCGAAATGCATGGCGCGCACATCGAAATAGTTCCGGCCATTGAGGCCCGTCAGGTAGACCGACGACTGGTGGACGGACGCATTGTATTTTTCGATGTTGTACGTATTCGAGAAATTCTTGTCGGTCTGCAGCAGCACGTCCCAGCCGAAATCCCATCGTGGATTGATGGCGAAATTGCCCTGGGTGCCCATCATGCCGCGGAATTTGTTCGGATCTCCGACTTCTCCCGAATTGACGTTGTGGCCCAAGCTGCCGGGGAAGCCTTGCTGGTCGACGAAGGCATCGGGATCCTGCTGCTGAATCCCGGCGATCTTCAGGGTGTACTCGCCATTGTTGAACCGCTGGCGCCACTCGGCCTCGCCGAGGAAGCCTTGCTTGGTATAGCCGGTGCCGGTGACGGTCAGGTCATAAGTCGGTGCCAGCGCCAGGTAATAGGGGATCTTGACGCCGACGCCGAGATCGCTCTGGTAGACGATGCCGGGGATCAGGAAGCCGCTCTTGCGCTTCACGGTCGGGTCGGCGATCTCGAATGCGGGCAGATAGGCGAGCGGGAAGCCGAAGAATTCGAAATTCGCGTTCTCGAAGCGAACAGTCTTCTTCTCACCGTTCCAGATGATCTTCCTGGCCTTGACGCGCCATGTCGGCGCCTTGTCGGGCTTGTCCTCGCACGGTTCGCAAGCGGTGTAGACGCCATTGTGGAACGTGGTCAGCACGCCGCCCATGCGCTCGGCGCTTTCGGCGGCGAAATAGGCCTTGTCGATGGTCTCGACGCGCAACGCGTTGACGAAGCCGTCGGCGAAATCATCGGTGATGTCGACATGCTGCGAATTGATCTTGGTGCCGTCACTGTTGACGACCTCGACATTGCCGCTGGCCACAAGCCGCTTGGTCTTACGGTTGTACTCGACACGCTGGGCGACAAGGCGATTGCCGCCGTAGTCGATCTGCACGGCGCCGACAGCGGTCACGGTCTGGTTGTCGTTGTTGTAGACCAGCGTATCGGCGGCCAGCAACATCTGCGAGCCCGACGGGACCTTGGCCGCCATCTCGGAAACGTCCTGCGCGAGAGCCGGCAACGGGACCGCGCAGGCAAGCAGGCACGCCAAGGCGCTCGCCGCGTAGAGGCGCGCCAAAACGGGCTGCCTGTTGCTGGGCAAAAACGCCTCCCTCACTAGCCGTCTTCCTTGTATAGCAGGAAAGTCACCCCGAAGAACATAGCTACCACGACCGGCACCCAGGCGGCTACAACAGTCGGCACAAACCCCGCGATGCCGAATGCCTTGACCAGGACCGAAACGACATAAAGCAGAAACCCGGCCACGATGCCACCCAGAATCATCGTCGCCGACTGCCCCATCCTAGCAAATCGCATTGAAACTGTTGCCGCAATCAGCGTCATGGCGACGAGAAGGAACGGCAACGCCACAAGCGAATCAAACTGCATGGCGAAGGCATTTGCCTTGAGGCCGAACGAGCGGGCAACCTCGATCTTGCCGGGCAGGTCGTAGAAGGGGATTGTTTCGGGCCGCGCCAGACGCTCCTGCACGAATTCCGGCTTTAGATTGGTGGCCACTCGCTCGTTGGCGGTTGCCTGGATCGTCCCATTCTGGAAAGTCTTGACGTTCTGCAATTCCCAATAGCCGTCCCGCAGGAAGGCGCGCTCGGCGTCCTTGCGCGCGACGATGTTGCCTTGCGGGTCGAGAATGAAGAACACGGCATCAGCCATCTCGAGGCCCTGGTTGAGGATCGCCCGCGCGCCGATGATGGTGTCGCCCGCACTGGTTTTCTGCCGGATCCACGGGGCGGCGTCGGCGGAGACCGTATTCGATTTGCCGGAGCGCAATTGGGTCTCGATCTGCTCGGACCAGGAAAAGGCATGCGCCGCGAGCGGATTGATGACGCCCACCGAAAGCACCCCGAACAGCAGCGCCCCGATGCAGCAAGGCAACAGGAATTGCCACGCGGAAACGCCGGCCGAGCGCGCGATGACCAGTTCATAGCGCCGGTTGAGCGAGACCAGCGTTGCCATCGCCGAGAAGAGGCCGACGAAGGGCACCGTCTGCAGCATGATCATCGGCATGCGAAGCCCCGAAATGGCCACCGCCGTTCCGTAGGTGAAGCCGGGCAGCCCCGTGGTGCGGCCCGAAAGCTCGGTGAAGTCGATCAGAAACACCAGCGCGAGCAGGCCGATGAAGAACCAGACCGTGATCGTCACGTAGCGGAAGAAGAAATAGCGGCCCAGCGTCCAGCCCATCAGCCGGCTCCCTGACCAGAAGCGTCACGCCGGGAAAGACGCAGTTTGACGGCATTCCAGCTGTCGCCGATCCGGCTGGCGAAATTTGTCATCCAGTCCGCCCAGGCCACGGGCAACTCCATGGTCCGGTTCGAGACGATGAACCAGATCGCCACCGCGGCCGCGACGATCGGCACGCCGTAGACCATATAGGCGTATTGCGGGATCTCATCGGCCTTGCTGGCGGCGAAGAAGCCCAGCCAACGAACGAACAGCGATATCGCGATGGCCGTGATCAACGGGTTGACCCGCGCCTCGCGATGCGAGCGCGCGTCGCCGGCGACGGCAAGCGCGATGAGCGCGAAGACAATGGAATAGGTCCATTCCGAGAAACGCTGGTCAACCTCGGCCCGGTACTCGTTGGGACTTTGCTGGTAGTGCTTGTCGTTGGCGCTCGGGTTAAGCAGGTACTGTGTCGTCTGGTCCTTCGGCAGCAGCGTCACCGCCGAAGCGGCCGCCATGAAAGCCGACATGTCGAACGCGTAGGAGGTGAACCGGATGACACTGAGGTCGCCGGTCAGGGTTTTGCGATGGATGACGCCGTCATTCATCATCAGCACCTTTTCGCCGCCGCGTTCGATGATGCTGCCGCTCTTGGCGTAATAAACGAGATTGACGCCTTCCTCGCGCGAATCGGCGACGAAGATGCCGCCCAGCCGATTGTTGGGAAGCCGCTCGCCGATCTGCAGGAACAGCCCGTCCTCGATCTTGCGGAACGTCCCCTCCTGGATGATCAGCGACAGCAGGTCGGCGCGAGACGACGCTACCAAAGCGCGGTTTTTCTGGCGGGCATAGGGGTCGATGCCGTTGTCGACGGCAAAGGAGAAGACGCTCGCCGCCAGCGCCAGGAGGATGATCGGCCGCACGATCGTCCAGCGCGAGGCGCCCGAAGCGTTGACGACGGCGAGCTCGGAATCCGAATTCATGACGCTCAATGTCTGGGCGACGGCCACCACCAGCGCGAAAGGCACGACAATCGGGATGATGGAGGGAAGGATCAGGCCTGCAACCTCGAAGAAGGTCAGCGCCGACTGGCCGCTGTCGGTGACCAGATCGATCTTAGCCAGAACCTGCGTCGTCCACACGATCGCCAGCGTCCAGACGAGCGCGGCGATAAAGACCACGAAAGCGCGGCGCATGATGTAGCGTTCAATAACCTTCATGAAGGCTTTTCTCGATTTTCTTCGAACGGCATCATGCCACCGCGCAAGGGTAGCTGTCCGGCGTCGCCTGCACAACTGGCTCCATCAGGTGATCGATCCGGTCCCGTTCCACGTCACCCGCCCAGGCAGCCGGAGTGTCGGCGTCAATGGATAAGAAAGGGAGAACATCGATGGTTAACAACATGTTGCGGCCAAAAGCGGGGCCGGGTCGCCAAGAATCGCCATCGATTCCGTTGGTCATATGGGATGCGGATTTGGCAAAGTCTTGCCAAACGACCGAAAACGACCAAATGTCGCGCTTCGCTTCGAACCGCTTCGCCGCAGGCCAGGTTTTCCCCGAAAGCAGGACATGATGAATCACAGACCGTCGATCGCCTTTGCCAGGATTTCCGTACCCAGGAAGGGCAGCGTCTTCGTGTTGTCGGCGGAGGAGGGCGGACCGAGCGACGCGGCCAAGGCCTGCGATCCGGGCAATACGCTGGAGCGCGCCTTTCCCGTCGCGGAATTCACGGGCAAGTTCGCCGCTGTCGTGGAAGTGCTGGCGCCCGAGGCAAGTTCGCTCGACAGGCTGGTTGCGATCGGCGTCGGCAAGGTATCGGGGCTCGACGAATATGCCTGGCTGAAGCTTGGCGGCACCATCGCGGCATCGCTGCGCAAGGCCGCCGATGTGGCTATTGTGCTCGACCTGGTCGGCGCCTCGCCGAGCGGCAAGGACGCCGCGAGCCTGGCGGCGGGCATTCTGCTGCGCGGCTATTCCTTCGACAAGTACAAGACCAGGAAGGACAAGGACGACGGCAAGGCCGAATCGAAAAAGCCGGTCAAGATAACCATCCATACCGCCGATCCGTCGACCGCCAAGAAGGCTTTCGCCGAGAGCGAGGCGATAGTCGATGGCGTGCTGCTGGCGCGCGATCTGGTCAACGAACCGGCCAACACGCTTGGCCCGGTCGAGTTCGCCGCCCGCGCCAAGGAACTGGAGGCGCTCGGCGTCAAGGTCGAGATCCTGGCCGAGAAGGAGATGAAGAAGCTCGGCATGGGCTCGCTGCTCGGCGTCGCCCAGGGGTCGCCGCGCGGCGCCCGCATGGCGGTCATGCAGTGGAATGGCGGCAAGCCGAAGGACAGTCCGATCGCCTTCGTAGGCAAGGGCGTCACCTTCGATACCGGCGGCAATTCGATGAAGCCCGCCTCGGGCATGGAGGACATGAAAGGCGACATGGGAGGTGCGGCGGCCGTCACCGGCCTGATGCACGCGCTGGCAGCCCGCAAGGCGAAAGCCAATGTCGTCGGCATCATCGGCCTTGTCGAGAACGCCGTCGACGGGCATGCCCAGCGTCCAGGCGATATCGTCACCTCGATGTCGGGCCAGACCATCGAGGTGCTCAACACCGACGCTGAAGGCCGCCTCGTGCTGGCCGATGCGCTCTGGTACTGCAACGACCGCTTCCAGCCGAAATTCATGGTCAACCTGGCGACCCTGACCGGCGCCATCATGGTGGCTCTTGGCCAGCATTATGCCGGCCTGTTTTCCAACGATGACGACCTGGCGGAAAGGCTGGCGGCGGCTGGGCAGGCTACGCAGGAGCGGCTCTGGCGCATGCCGCTCGGCGCCGAATACGACAAGCTGATCGATTCCAAGAACGCCGATATGAAAAATATCGGCGGCCGCTATGGCGGTGCCACCATCGCCGCGCAATTCCTGCAGCGCTTCGTCAAAGACACGCCCTGGGCGCATCTCGACATCGCCGGCACCGCCATGGGCGCGCCGTCCAGCGAGATCAACCAGTCCTGGGGTTCGGGCTTCGGCGTCCGGCTGCTCGACCGGCTGGTGCGCGACAATTATGAACAGTGAGCGCGGGGAGCCGACATAGGCGGAAGCGATGGCCGACGTCTTGTTCTACCACCTGACCGAATCGACGCTGGAGGAGACTCTGCCCGGCCTGCTGGAACGCAGCGTCGACCGTGGCTGGCGCGCCGTGGTGCAGACCGGCACCGAGGAACGGCGCGACGCGCTGGACCAGCATCTGTGGACCTTCCGCGACGATTCGTTCCTGGCGCACGCGACCGACCGCGAGGCCTATCCCGGCGACCAGCCGATCCTGTTGACCACTGGCGACGCCAACCCCAACGGGGCCAGGATACGATTCCTCGTCGACGGCGCGTCGCCGTCCGACCTCAGCGGCTACGAACGTGCGGTGTTCCTGTTCGACGGGCATGACTCGGCTCAGGTCGGGGCCGCGCGGGGACACTGGAAGCTGATGAAGGAGGCCGGCCACGCGGTTACCTACTGGCAGCAGACGCCCGATCGGCGCTGGGAGCGCAAAGCCTGAGGCGCCAACGGCCGCCGTCACCTTGTTGATTTTCGTTCCGACCGGCTGGTCCTGGCGATAGAGGTTTCCAACCGCCCGACGTCCTCACCCTTGCCAGAACGTGTCAACTTGCAAAGAACCTTGACGCTGGTGCGGCTCATGCAGGGATCGCCGGCGAATTTGCGTCCGGCGTTGTCTCCATCGCCTTTTTTTCATTCAGGCGGTATTGGCAAGGCTATGACACTGTTTGGTGATGTGAATGCGCTTTCTCTTTGTCCTGATCCTGCTTGCCGGCGCCGGCGTTGGTGTCATTTATCCCTGGGCGATGACCAATTTCTCCGGTCGTGAGATCGGCACCTGGCGGGTCTACGAGCAGGGTCGCTTCAAACCGGTGACGGTGGCTCTCGCCAGCGGCGACGCTCCGGTGCGGGTGCTGGTCGATTTGACGGCTCGCGCCGAACGCATCGTTTCGCAGCAGCGCACCGTGCTGACGCTGACCGCCGCCACCAATGGCCGCACGGTGCTGGCGTCGACCCTTCAATTCAATCATTCCGACAACCCGCGGCAGGCCAGCCCGCAACTGCCCGACAAGATCTTCCGCGATGAGGCCGGCGTGATCGCCACCGTCAGTCCTGGCCCCTATATTTTCACCGTCGGCCAGGGCGACGCGGAGGACGTTCCGATGCGCGCGGTCGATCTCATCTTGCGCTCCGGTGCGGGCGAGGCCGACGCGCGTGCGCGGCCGATTGGTCTCGCCCTGCTGGCCATCGGTTTGGTCGGGTTGCTGCTGACCCTGCGCTCTGGTGGCGGCAGGCCGGAAAATCCGAACTCGCAGCCGCCACCGCCGCGCTGGGGCAGGGGATCCAAGTGAATTATCGTCACGCCTATCACGCCGGAAATTTCGCCGATGTCGTCAAGCATGTCGTGCTGACGCGACTGCTCGAATATCTCAAGCAGAAAGACAAGGCGTTTCGCATCATCGACACCCATGCCGGCATTGGCCGCTACGACCTGTCTTCGGTCGAAGCGCAGAAGACCGGCGAGTGGTTGGGCGGCATCGGCCGGCTGATCGATGCGCCGCTCGGCGCACCGGTGGCAGGCCTGTTGGCGCCCTATCTTGACGCTGTGCGCGCCCTCAATCCCGATGGCGGCATCCAGAAATATCCGGGCTCGCCGCTGATTGCGCGCCATCTCATGCGCAAGCAGGATCGATTGTCGGCGATCGAACTGCATCCCAAGGATGTCGCGAAACTGAGGACCCTCTTCGCCGGCGATTTCCAGACCAGGATCATCGAGCTCGACGGCTGGCTGGCGCTGGGCGCGCATCTTCCGCCCAAGGAAAAGCGCGGCCTGGTGCTGATCGATCCACCCTATGAGGAATCGGGAGAGTTCGATCGCCTTGTCGACGGGCTGGCAAGGGCGCACAGGCGATGGCCCGGCGGCATCTATGCGCTGTGGTATCCAATCAAGGACCGCAAGGCGATCATCGCCTTCAGGAAAGCGCTGAAACAATCCGGCATCCCGAGGCTGCTCGACATCGAATTCGAGATCAGGCCGGCCTCTTCGGAACCCAGTCTCGACGGCAGCGGCATGGTGGTGGTCAACCCGCCCTTCACGCTGGAGGGCGAATTGAGGGTTCTGTTGCCGGCGCTGCACAGAGTGCTCGCCCTGGCGAAGCCGGCGCATTGGTCGCTGGAGTGGCTGGCCGGCGAGTAGCGTTGCGGGCCGTACTTGCCCTCCTGGATCCGAACGGGCCGATGGCATTCCGGCTCCCCCGAGCCTGCATTGGCCGAAAGGCACTTCAACCGGGAACCCATCGCCGATACAACCGCTTGACCGCCGCCAAGCGAATCCGCACAGTGCGCGCAATCGTTCAAATGAGGCTGCCATGACTCGCTTCGCTAAATCCGCGCTCGCCGCACTGCTCGCCCTGTGCGCTCCACTGGCCGCGCCCCTTGGCGTCACGCAGGCGGTGCATGCGGCCGATCTTCAGGTCTATTCCGATGAAGACAGCGGCGTCTGTGGCGAAGCCTGGGTGCTCAACAAGATCACCAGCCGCTTTTCCTATCAGGTGCATCACGTCCCGCATCTGCCGGACGTGCGGATCAC
>NZ_JBAZUD010000022.1:0-44268 GCF_041661565.1 Mesorhizobium sp. | reverse complement strand
ACCGACAGTGCGGCGATCGCAGGATCAATATTGTCGCGCAGGCCCATCCACATCAGGCGCGGCAGCGTGATGGCGTTGACCGAGGTGATGAACAGGGTGACGCCGATCTCTTCCCAGGAAAGCACGAAGGAGAGCAGCGCTGCAGTGATGATGCCGAACTTGATGTTGGGCATGATGATACGGGTGGCGCGCTCCCATACCGAGGCGCCAAGGCCGCGGGCGGCAAGGTCGATGCGGCGGTCGAGCTGGCTGAGCGAGACCAGCATCAGCACCGTGGCGAAGGGCACGGTCATCACCGAATGGGCCATGGCGACGCCCAGCCAGGTGTCGTAGCCGAAGAACGAGCTGAAGCCGGAGATGGAGGTCAGCAGGAAGTAGAGCGTGATCGCCGAAACCACCGGCGGCACCACCATCGGCAGCAGCACGAAGCCGACCAGGGCCGCGGTGAAGCGCGGCTGGAACATCCACACGCCGAGGCTGAAGCACAGCGCAAGCAGGGTGGAGAAAGCGCTGCTGACGATGCCTATGCGGATCGAGAGCAGGATGGAGTCGATCCAGCGCGGATCCTCGATCAAGGCGCGGTAGTGGCGAAGCGACAGTTCGCCCGAAGGCATCGCCAGCATGCGACTCGGCGTCAGCGACACCGGGATGACGGCAAGCAGCGGCATCAGCAGGAACAGCGCTACAAAAGCGGCGATGACCAGCGAGACGGGCCCAGGGCGATAGGTCGGCATCAGATCAGCTGCTTCGGTCTGACATAGCGGAACAGCACCGCCATCAGCGCGCCGACGAACAGCACCAGCACGACGCTGATCGCCGCGCCCAGCCCCCAGTCCGGGCTCTGGAAGATGCGCAGATAGATCAGTTCGGCGACCATGACGCTGCGGCCGCCGCCGAGGATCGCCGGCGTGACGAAGAAGCCGAGCGAGAAGACGAAGACGATCATAGCGGCGCCGATGATGCCGGAGCGGGTCATCGGCACGAACACCGACCAGAAGGTGCGCATGCGGCTGGAGCCGAGGCCGCGCGCGGCCAGCAGCACACGATCGTCGAGGCTGCGCATGGCCGACGCCAGCGGGAAGACGGCGAAGGGAATGAGGAAATGCGTCATGCCGACGATGACGCCAAACTCATTGCGCACCAGCGCCAGCGGCTCCGAGATGAACCCGATCGCCTGCAGCCAGGTGTTGATCAGGCCGCGATTGGACAGCAGCGCCACCCAGCCGAAGGCCCGCGTCAGCACCGAAATCCAAAACGGAACGAGGATGCAGAATTCGGCGATGAGCCGTTGCGCCGGGGTTCCACGCACCCAGACGACGGTGATGGCATAGGCGGCCGCGACCGACACCAGGGTGACGATGGCGGCGATGCGCAGCGTGCGGATGAAGACCGACTGCACCAGATCGTCGGTGAGCAGGGCGTCGTATTGACCGAGCCCAGGCGTCGGCAGGGTGAAGCTCCATTTGACGACGCCGAGAAACGGCCAGGCATAGGCCAGCGCCAGAAACAGGAGCAGCGGCGCCATCAACAGCGCCGCGCCCATCCTGTCGGAGAGATAGCCTTTCATTCCGGCCGATTATCCCTGCGCGATTATCCCTGTCTCGTCAGGCGGAGATGATCTTGGTGTATTCGTCGAGCGCCGGGCCATAATTCTTGGCGTACCAATCCATGTCGAGGGCGATCTGCTTCTTCATGTTCTCCGGATCGACCGGGTTGATGCGTTTCTTGTCGGCGGGGATCATGGCATCGGCGGCCGGATTGGCCGGCCCCTGGCCCAGCTTGTCGAACATGATCAGCTGTTTCTGCGGATCCTGCGCGCTGGCGATGAACTTCATCGCCGCGTCCTTGCCGCCGGGATTGCCCTTGAGCACGGCGAGCGCGCCGGGCGAGATCAGGCCCTGGTCCCAGATGAACTTGATCTTGCCGCCGGAGTCCTGCTCGATCAGCGAGGCGCGGGTCGACCAGACGATCGCCATCGAGGCCTCGCCGTTGAGCAGCACGCTCTGGCTTTCGGCGCCGCCGCCCCAATAGGCGACGACGTTTTCCTTGAAGGCGGCGATCTTGTCATGTGCGCGCTTGAGGTCGAGCGGATAGAGCGAGGCCGGCGCTATTCCGTCCGCCAGCAACGCCGCTTCCCAGCTCGATACGCCCCATTTGTAGAGCGAGCGCTTGCCCGGGAATTTCTTCACGTCGAAGAAATCCGCCATGCCGGTCGGCGCATCCTTGCCGTATTTCTCGGAATCATAGGCGATGACATAGGAGAAGAAGTAGGTCGAAGCCGCGTAATCCCAGCCGAAACCGGGCCGCATCTTGGTCTTGTCGACGATCTTGTAGTCGATCGGCTCGAGCATCCCTTGCGCGCCCAACGTAATGGCCGAGAACGGATCGACGTCGACCAGGTCCCAGGTCGGCGCACCGCTCTTGGATTGCGCCGCGATGGCGCCCTCGGTCGGCCCCGAACCGTCCATCTTGACGACGATGCCGGTTTCCTTTGTGAAGGCCTGCCCGTAGGCGGCGTCATAGGCGGTGATGGCGTCGCCGCCCCAGTTCACCAGCACCAGTTCCTTCGCCTCGGCAAAGGCTTTCGTCGAGCGCAGCAGCATCGGCGTGCCGGCCACTACCAGGGCCGCCAGCTGCGCGAACTGCCGGCGCGAAATCTCGCCGCGGCCTGCCCTGCCGGCCAAGGTTTCGATCGCTTGTTTCCTTGTATCGTGTGTCATGTCAGTTCCCCTTTTTGTCGTTGATAGTACCGGAAAGCGCTGCGACGATATCTCGCCACACCGTTCGTCATTGTCCTCCATCCGGAAGGAGGAAACCTTTTTCCGCCGGCCAGGTCAGCCAAACGGAATTGCCCTTGCCCAGCGCGGCCGCGGCAACCTCGTTGGGCACCGAGACCGTGACCCTGGCGCCCTGCCTTGTCGTCAGGTCCAGCCGCGTCGCGGCGCCGAGATAGGTCGAATTGGTTGCCGTGGCGGCGATGCCGTTCTCGCCGGGCGCCGCCTCGCTGGCGATCGACATGTATTCGGGCCGAATGGCCAGGATGGCATTGCCGCCGATGCCGTCGGCGCTGCCACGCAGGCTGACGGCGCGGTCCTCGCACAGGGCGGTCGCGCCATTGTCGGCGCTGCGCACGCCCTTCAATGGCAACATGTTGATCTCGCCCAGGAATTCGGCGACGAAGCGATTGGCCGGACGGTCATAGACCTCGTCCGGTGCGCCGATCTGCAGCAATTTGCCATGGTTGAAGATGGCGACGCGCGACGACAACGCCAGCGCCTCGCTCTGGTCGTGGGTAACGAACACGAAGGTGGTGCCGGTCTCCTGATGCAGCCGCTTCATTTCGGCCTGCATCTGGCCGCGCAGGCCCTTGTCGAGTGCCGAGAACGGCTCGTCCAGCAGCAGGACGCCCGGCTCGAACACCAGCGCGCGGGCAAGCGCGACACGCTGCTGCTGTCCGCCGGAAAGCTGCGCCGGCAGTTTCTTCCCGTGGCCGACCAGCCCGACGCGCTCGATCATCTCGCCGACGCGGCGCTTGATCTCGGCCGCCGGTTGCTTTCGCACCTTGAGCGGGAAGGCGATGTTGGCCTCGACGCTCATATGCGGGAACAGCGCATAGCCCTGGAACACCATGCCTGCGGCGCGCTGCTCGGCCGGCCGATCGGTTATGTCCGTGCCGTCGCTGAACAGCCGGCCCTCGGTCGGCTGGACGAAGCCGGCGAGGATCATCAGGAAGGTGGTCTTGCCCGAACCGGAAGGCCCAAGCAGGGTGACGAACTCGCCGCGGCCGATATCGAGCGTCAGATTGTCCAGCGCACGGAAGGAGCCAAAGCTCTTGCCGATCCCGATCGCCTTGATCTCTGCTGCCCGGCCGGGTTGCCGCATCCTGCCCTTTCCCGGCGCATGACCCCGTAAATCGAACTCGATTTCGAAAGATCATGCGCGAAATCAAACCATACAGGCTCTTCGTGCGTCCAGGGACGCGCGGCGCCGTAGCGTCGAGCGAAATCGTAGGGCAGCGCGCGGCCTCACCGCAACCGAATAGTTTTCGCAGGATCGGCAAATTCCATTCATCTTTCCAATCGGTGGCGCCCGTGATCGGCGATGCCCTTGGCGTTGCTCTCGACCAGTTTCGACCGCAGCCATCCGGAAAACGCGTCAAGCACGGGATGCGTCGCCTTGGCGTGTTCGGACACCAGGAAATAGGAGCGCGGCGACTTGATCGCGATGTCGAAGGGACGCACGAGCCTGCCCTCGGCCAATGCCTTGCCGCTGGTCAGTTCGTCGCCCATGGCCATGCCCTGGCCGGCAATAGCGGCCGAGAAGACAAGATTCATGTCAGAAAAGAAGATGCCGCCCTCGGTGTCGGGGTTCTCCACCCTCGACAGGGCCAGCCAGCGCGCCCAATCCTCGGTGTCGCCGAGATGCAGGAGGTTGGCGCGCAACACGTCGGCGGGCCTGGAAAATCCACCGACCTTGTTGAGCAGCGTCGGACTGCAGAGCGGGGTGAAGGAGATTTCGCACAGAAGCTCGACCGCGCGGTTCGGCCAATTGCCAACGCCGAAAGCGATAAACGCATCGGCCTCGGCATTGCTGACATCGTCGAGCCGCCGCGGCGTCAGGATGCGCAACGCGACATCGGGATACATCTGGCGGAATTCGCCAATGTGGGTGCACAGGAACAGCGAGGCGAAGCCCGGCGTGCAACTGACGCTGAACGAACCGCCGACGCCGGTGCCCGCATCACGCGCCACCGCGTCGCCCAGCACGGTCAGTGCCTTGCGCACGTCGCTGGCATAGCGCTGGCCGCGCGGCGTCAGGGCCACCCCCTTGCCGATGCGCTCGAGCAGGTCGAAGCCGAGGTCGCGCTCCAGCAGGCGAAGCTGGTGGCTGACGGCGCTGCGGGTCAAATGGAGTTCGTCGGCGGCGCGCCATACACTGCCATGCCTGGCAAAGCTGTCGAGCGCGCGTAGCGCCTGTGTGGAAGGGATTCGCAAGAAGCCTCAGGTGAACCGAATTTGCATGAACCGGGAAAACATATCACTTTTTGGCGACGCGCTTCACTGCTTTCTTCTCGTCCAATGGAAAAACCGGCGACGACCTCGGCCCAGGCAACCGCGCTTGCCCATCTCGACGACATCCAATCGTCCCTGTCGGCGTGGACGCGAACAATCTTCGATTTCGGCGAGACCGCCTGGCGCGAATATCAATCCGCCGCCTGGTATGTGAAGCTGCTGAAACAGGAAGGCTTCTCGGTCGAGGAAGGCTCGGGAGGCATGCCGACCGCCTTCTGCGCGCACTGGAGCAATGGCCCCGGGCCAACCATCGGCATGTATGCCGAATACGACGCCGTGCCCGGCAATTGCCAGGATGCGGCGACGGTCAGGCGTCCGCGCCCTGGCCTGGGCGAACATGCCGGAGGCCATACCGATCCGCACTCCGGCCTGGGGGTCGCCAGCCTCGGCGGCCTGCTGGCGGCCAAGGCAGCGATGCAGCATCACGGCATAGGAGGCACGCTGCGCTTCACCGGAGAGCCGGCGGAGAAGGTTCGCGGGTCGAAGCCGATCCATGCCGCCAAGGGCTACTATGACGGCCTCGCCGGCATGATTTCCTTCCATCCCTTCTACATGCTGCCGCTTTGCAACACGGCGCGCTGGGACACGCATTGCGGCGCCGCCTACGCGATGATCTATCGCTTCATCTGCGACGAGCCCGAAAACTGGGTTCGCGCGGGCGATGGCGCGCCGATTCCGCAGGCGCATTCCGCGGTCAGGGCGCCCGGGGCCAACGACGCGCTGTCGATGATGTACATGGCCTCCAAAGCGTTGCGCGATTCGATGCTGCCCCACCAAGGCGGCTGGTCGATCAGCGAGGCGATCCTCACCGCCGGCCAGGCGACCGCCGACAACCTGCCGGCGGGGCTGGCCGAAATCCAGTACATGATCCGCGTGCCGACGCTTGCGATGGCCGAGCAGGTCACCGCCATGCTCGACCGCAATGCCGAGGCCGCCGCCGCCATGAGCGGCTGCCGCCATGAGCGGCACTGGGTTTCGAAGTCGCGGCCGGGTCTCGCCAATCATGCCATGGCCGAAATTGCCTTCGAAGCGCTGTCGGCGGTCGGACCGCCGCGCTG
This sequence comes from Mesorhizobium sp., assembly GCF_041661565.1. Taxonomy (GTDB): domain Bacteria; phylum Pseudomonadota; class Alphaproteobacteria; order Rhizobiales; family Rhizobiaceae; genus Mesorhizobium. Next base: position 38,138 of record NZ_JBAZUD010000022.1, on the reverse strand, counting down.
GGATGACGTGGCGAACGCGGTGGCGCGCGAGATCCAGGTCAATGCAGGCGGGACAGCGACGGACGAGCCGTTCATCGCCGAGATGGAGCGGCTGATCGCGCCGCAGGACGCCGAGGCCATCCTGCGTCGCGACCTGCCGCCATCGCAGGCCAATTCGACCTCCGACGACTATACCGACATGTCCTGGCACACGCCCACGGCACGATTCTATGTCGCGCGCCCCGCCCTGCGGGCCGCCGGCGGGCACGCCTGGCCATCCTGGGTGATGAATGCGCTGGGCGGCATTGCGGCCACCATCGACCCGATGGTGATTTGCGCCTCCAGGACGATCGCGCTCGCCGCGCTGCGACTGCTGGAAGACAAGGCCGCGCGCGAGGCGGCGATGGATGAATTCGTCAAGCGCACCAGCGGCGGCATTGGCGGATCGAGCTGGATCGCGCCGCTATGCGACTACGAACCGCCGATCCACTTCCGCTGGCCGGAATATGTCACCACCGCGCGTGGACGGGACTGGTGGATACCAAAGAATACTGCCGCATGACCCCGATTAATCACGAGGAGAGAACCCGATGACCGTGCATGACCGCATTGTTGCAGAGCCGTTTTCGCTCCAGCGCCGCAACCCGGCTGGCGGCACCAAGCCGCTGACCGCCTGGGGCTTTGCCAACGAGACCGATGTGCTGACCGACGTGCTGCTCGGCTCGCCGAATTTCCTGCGCCATCTGTCGACCAGTTCGCTGTCGCGCAAGCATCTGCGCGAGGCGCCCTGCAACGTCCAGATCGCGCAGGCGCAGCACAAGGACCTGGTCGCCGCCTACGAGCATTTCGGGGTCAGGATCCATTGGCACGAGCCGACGCCGGAACTGCCGATGCAGGTCTATTCGCGCGATTCCAGCGTCATGACGCCCTATGGCGCCTTTATCACCGCCATGGCGAACTGGTGGCGGCGCGGCGAGAACTACGCGGCGATCCGCACCTATGAGAAGCTCGGCATCCCGATCTACGACATGGTCACCGCCGGCACGTTCGAAGGCGGCGACTTCAATGTCATCGAGGAAGGCGTGGTGCTGATCGGCTGCGGCGGCGCCCGCACGCAGGAAGAAGGCGCGCGACAGGTGCAGGCCTGGTTCGACAAGGAAGGCTGGGAAACGCGCCTCGCCTTCATCGACGAGTACTATGTGCATATTGACCTGATGGTGGTGCCGATCGCCGAAAAGCTGACCGCCGTCTGCCTCGCCTGTACGGAGCCCGGCATCGTCGACTGGCTGAAGGGCAAGGGCCACGAGATCATCGACGTGCCGTTCCAGGACACGATGGCGCTCGGTTGCAACTTCATGTCGCTGGGCAAGGACAGGGTGATTGCGCCGACCGCCAGCCAGACGCTGATCGGCCAGCTCAAGGCGCGCGGCTTCGAAGTGGCCGCCGTCGACATGAGCGAGATCTCGAAGACCGGCGGCGGCATCCACTGCATGGCGCAGGCGCTGAAGCGCGAAGCGGCCTGAGGCTGCCCGCCTCTCGGCAACAAACCCTGGGCTGTGTCCTTGCCGCCCTTGTGAGCATTGGAAAAATGGAGGAGAAGTCTCCCGCGACGCATCGCCCTGAAATTGCCGGTTTGCGGTTCTCAGGTCTCGCGATCGCCTAGCCGGATTTCCGAATGGCCAGTCCTGAACCGCGCAAGAGAAGAGGTCCGATCGCCGCCTGGGCGCTGGCGCTGGATGCCTGGATCGATTCCTCGCTATACGAGATCGGGTTCAGGGCGCGCCAGTTCTGGGAAGCCGCGACGATCTTCTCGCGGCGTTTCCGCCTCACCGGCTGGCGCCGCGCCATCATCGAACTGTTGAGCGAAGGGTTTACACTGGGCGCTGGCGGCATCGTGGTGATGCTGGCGCTGGCCATTCCAGCTTTCCAGGACACGACGGGAGACTGGCGGGCCCAGGGCGACTTCGCCGTCACCTTCCTCGACCGCTACGGCAACGAAATAGGCCAGCGCGGCATCATCCAGCGCGATTCGGTGCCGGTCGACGAGATGCCCGACCAGGTCATCAAGGCGGTGCTCGCCACCGAGGATCGCCGCTTCTTCGATCACTACGGCATCGACGTGCTGGGGCTGTCGCGCGCGATCTTCGAAAATGTGCGGGCCAATTCCGTGGTCCAGGGCGGGTCGAGCATCACCCAGCAGTTGGCGAAGAACCTGTTCCTGACCAATGAGCGCACCTTCGAGCGCAAGATCAAGGAAGCCTTCCTGTCGCTGTGGCTCGAGGCCAATCTGTCGAAGAAGGAAATCCTGCAACTCTATCTCGACCGCGCCTATATGGGCGGCGGGACTTTCGGCATCGAGGCGGCTGCCGATTTCTATTTCGGCAAGAGCGTCAAGGACCTGAACCTCGCCGAGGCGGCGATGCTGGCAGGCCTGTTCAAGGCGCCGACCAAATATGCGCCCCATATCAATCTGCCGGCCGCGCGCGCGCGCGCCAATGTGGTGTTGTCCAACCTTGTCGATGCCGGCTTCATGACCGAGGGGCAGGTGCTTCAGGCGCGGCTGCATCCCGCCGACGTCGTCGATCGCGGCGAACAGAAAAGCCCAGATTACTATCTCGACTGGGCGTTCGACGAGGTCAAGAAGATCGCCAAGCCGGGACAGCACTCGCTGGTTGCCCATACCACCTTCGACGCCAACATCCAGAAGGCCGCGGAGGAGTCCGTCGAATTCCACCTGCGGCAATTCGGCAAGGAGTACAACGTCACCGAAGGCGCTGTCGTCGTGATCGAAACCAATGGCGCGGTCCGCGCCATCGTCGGCGGACGCGACTACGGCGCCAGCCAGTTCAATCGCGCCACCAAGGCGCTTCGCCAGACGGGTTCGTCCTTCAAACCCTATGTCTATGCCACGGCGATGGAGCATGGCTTCAAACCCACCTCCGTGATCTCGGGCGGGCCGATCAGCTGGGGCAGCTGGTCGCCGCACAACTATTCGGGCGAATCCGCCGGCAACATCACGCTGATCATGGCGATGGCCAAGTCGATCAACACCGTGCCGGTGCGGCTCGCCAAGGACTATCTCGGCATCGCGCCGATCAAGGCGATGGCGGAATCGTTCGGCGTGGAAACGCCGCTGGAGGGGCACAAGACGATGGTGCTGGGCACGTCGGGGATGACGGTGATGGACCAGGCGACAGGCTACAGCGTGTTCGCCCAGGACGGCTTCGTCGGTTCACGGCACGGCATCACCCAGCTTGTCACCCGCACCGGTGAGGTGGTCTACGACTTCGCCAAGGATGCGCCGCCGCCGCACCGCGTCCTGTCCGAGCAGGCGCTGAAATCCATGAACACCATGTTGACGGCGGTGCCGGTGATGGGCACAGGCCGGCGGGCTCAAATCCCCGACATCGTCGTCGCCGGCAAGACTGGCACGACGCAATCCTACCGTGACGCCTGGTTTGTCGGCTTCACCGGCAACTACACGGCGGCGGTGTGGCTGGGCAATGACGACTTCACGCCAACCAAGAACATGACGGGCGGGACGCTGCCGGCCATGGTGTGGCAGCGCCTGATGGTCTACGCGCACCAGAATATCGACCTCAAGCCCATCCCCGGCATCGACAAGCCCTTCGTCGACGAGCAGATCGCGGCCAAGGCCGAGGAGGCGCAGAAGAAGAACGAGGAGCAGGCGGCTGCCGATGCGGCGGCCGAACGCCCGCCGGTGCTGTCCAGCCGCACGACCGCGATCCTGAAGGAGATGACCAGGCTTTTCCAGTCGGCGCCTCCCCTCGACGCGCCGCAGCCCCCGGAGACACTGTCGGCGCTGTAGCGCTTTCCCGCTGGCCGGCCCACGCAAATCCACGGGTCCGCTTGCCACGAGGCCCCCCGCCGCGATATCCCCGGGCGGCAACTTTCCTGTCCTGGCCCTTCATGCTCAAGAACGCCTTCCTGACGCTGCTCACGCTTGTCATAGCCATCGGCGGCGGTGGCGGCAGCGTCTGGTATGCGCTGAAAATCCAGGATGGCGTCGGCGCCATCCGGATCGGCCAGTGGACGGCCTTTCCCGATATCGGCACATCGTCCGCCGACCCTTATTCGAAAGCCCGGGTGGCACGCGAGGGCGTGCTCGCGCTCGGCCGCGCGGAAGGACTGTCCTTCGTCGCCGAGCGCGACGCGGGCGGCGCCGAGCTCCGGCGCGAATGCACCTACAGGATCGAGGGCGGATTCCCGACCGCACGATTCTGGACGCTCTACGCCGCCGACCAGTCGCTGGGCGTGGTCGAAACCGGCAAGACCCGGCCGGCGGCGCTGCAATCCTACGGGGTGCTGCGCCAAGCCGACAATTCGGTGATCATCTCCGCCAGCCCTCACCCGATGCCGGGCAACTGGCTGCTGACAGACGGGGCCGGCAGGATGTATTTCGTGCTGACTTTCTACGACACGCCGATCGCCAGCAGCACAGGCCTGTCGGACGTTTCACTGCCGAAGATCGTCAGGGCCGGTTGCGATGCGTAGCCTTTACCCGGCTATGCGCGGGCTCCTGCATGCCGTCCTGCTCGGACTGCTCGGCGCCGGCATCGTGCACATCGTCGTGCTGCTGCTGGTGCCGCAATTTTCCGAACGGGACGCGTGGTCGCGGCTTTCGATGGCCTCTGACCTCTACAAGATGACGCGGCTCGATGCCGAGGCCGGGGGCGCGCCCGTGGTGAAATCCGTCGACCCGCTATTTTACGCGACAGCCTGCCGGTTCGACCTCGGTGAAGGGATGGTGCGCGTCAAGGCGCCTGGACACGTCCCCTTCTGGTCGGTGTCGGTTTATGACCGCAACGGCCACAACATCTATTCCTTCAATGACCACACGGCGACGGGGGCCGTGCTGGACGCCGTCGTGCTGACGCCGGCGCAGATGATCGACGTGCGCAAGGAGCTTCCCGAGGACCTCCAGGGCGCGATCTTCGTCGAAGCGCCGATCGAGGAGGGCATCTTCGTCATCCGCGCCTTCGTGCCCGATGACAGCTGGAAGCCGATCGTATCGCGCTTTTTCGAGCAAAGCTCCTGCGCGTTGCAGGAATTCTAGCCAACCGCCCTGCCCGCCGGTTCGTGAGCGCCGTGCTCAGTGATGCGGTATCGGCTTCGTCCGTGGCGAGCCAGGCTTGTCGGGATCGGCCGGCCTCATGTCACTGGCCTGGGACCGCTCGTAGCGGATCCCGGGAAAGATGATCACGGCCGCCGGTATCTCGGCGGTTTGCTTTGTCCGATTGCTTGGTGCCGTTCGCGGCACGAAAGACAGTACCATGCCCATGACTCGCGCATTCCTCTCGGTTTCACCGGAGCACAACGCAACGCCTCCAAATATCATTAAGGACGGCAGAGGGTTAACGTAGCGCTAACGGATCCTCGCTAATTTGATCTTTGTTCCCAGGCCGGAAGGTTTCGGCCGGGGCCATTGCGAGGCCGGCATGGTCCCGGTCAAGCGTGGTCAGGGCTGTGTCGAGTATCGGGCGTATCCTTCGTGTCATCTTCCGACTTCAGGCATATCGCGGTGCGAACCGATTCTGGAAAGGCTGAAAGGCTGTTCCGCGCCGCCGTTTCGGCGTTCTGTTCACTCACCCGGCCGTCACGCAGCGAGATCGCCCAGCTTGAAGACCTGACGCTGCCGCTGTTCGACGCCGTGTCCGTCGAATCGCGGCGCTACGTGGCCGCCGCCCTTTCGGAATGCGAATATGCACCCGCCGCACTGGTGCGTCGGCTGTGCGATCAACCGGTCGATATCGCTGCCCCGTTGCTCATCCGCTCACGCGCCGTCAGCGACATCGATCTTATCGCGCTGATCGGGCGGCATGGCCTGCCCCATGCGCGCGCCATCGCGCGCCGCAAGGATTTGAACCCGACCATCGCCGACCTGGTCAGGGCACTCGAAAGGCCGCACCTGGCGCGGCCGCGGGATTCGAACATGAATATCACCGTTGCGGAGAAGATCGCGCCGATGAGCACGCAAACGACATCCAACGTCCCAGAGAGTCACCAGGCGCAAGGCATCGGCGCCGAGAATGCAAGACGCAGGCTGCGGTCGATGATGCGGGCCGAAGGCGAGGCAGCGGACGCCGCTCGCCTTGTCGGCGCCGACACTTTTGTCAAATTGCGCGAGACGGCGCTGACCGGAAACGCCGCCTTCTTCCAGACGGCGCTGGCCGACGCGCTCGACATCGATTTCAGGGTCGCGCAATCGCTTACCGCCAACCAGAACTATGCCTCGCTGCTTGCCGCGTTGCGCTCGCTCGACCTCAGCGAAGACCGGGCATTCCTGATCACGGTTGCCATCTATCCCGGCCATTTCCCACATCCACAAGCCATCCGCGCCTTCCTCGACCGCTATCGCCTGCTGCATCGCGACGTGGCCAAGGACAAGGTGCGGCTCTGGAAGGCGGAAACCCTTTCGAGGGCGATTCGGGGCCCCAAGGCCGACAACAGCGTCACACACGCCGCGTCCAACAGCGATGACGCACCGGCGTCGTCCGGCGTCAGGGCGTCTTCACGGAAATAAGCTCCTCGACGGGGACGGCGCCAGCCTCGATCTCGACCACCCAGATGTCGGGGTCGAATTTTTTTTCCCGCTCCAGCCGCGCGTCCAGCGCGGCGGCATCATCGCCGGCGCCAAGCAGGCTGAAGAAGCGATCATCGGGTTTGGCCGAATCGTAGCTCGTCTGCGGCGCCGGGCCGAACAGGGCGATTTCTCCCGACCTGGCCCGCGCCAGCACGAACACGGCGCCGGCTTCGGTCGCGCCGCGCTTGACCACGGCGGCAAATCCGCCGGCGCTGAAAACCCGGCGCAACAGGACCGACACCCAAAGATCGGAAGTAACGCGCATCGAGAGAACTCCGGAAAGCGTGCGGGTTCTCTAGCCGTATTTCCGCCGCTCGGCGAGCATCGTTCCAGCCCGTGGATCGGTTATTGTTTTACGGAACGGCGAACTGCCCTAACTTCTTGTTTTCATGCAATTCCCAAGGGAAGGCGCGAAGCCTTTCCTGCAAAGACCGCAGAGACTTTTCTGGAATTGCCCTAGTTGGTCAGGCCGATCTCACGCATCTTGACGTAGACGATTTCGTCGGGCTCGCCCGTCTGCGGCAGCCCGAACAAGGACTGAAATTCCTTGATCGCCGCCTTGGTGCGGGTGCCGACGACGCCGTCCAGCCGCATGTCTTCATTGCCGAATGCCTTCAGCCCCGCCTGGATCTTGACGATGCGCGGATCGGGCCCCTGCATCGGGGTATCCGCCTGCGCGGAAGCGGATTGCCCGGAAGTGGTCTGCAGGGAGACCGGAACGGCGGCGGACGTGTCCGGGCGCGGTTGCGGCCTGGGCACGACGGAAGCGGTTTTCGGCGTGGCGCCCAGCTGATCCAGCAGCAGGGCGTCGATTTCGCCGGAGGCGTTGATCCCCACCTTCTGCTGGTAGGCCTGGATGGCCTTGCGCGTGTTTGGCCCGGAAATGCCGTCGACCGTTCCGGAATAGAAATCCAGGTCCTTCAGTATGCCCTGCACCTGCTCGACCACCGGATCGCCCTTGATCGGAGCCGGTGCCCCGGCTGGCCGCACGATGTTGAACGTCGTCTCCGGCTCGTCCGCCGCGGCGCGTGGAAAACCTTCGATGCTCCGCGTCGCGAAGAACGCGCCGGCATGCGGGAAAGGCTGATACCACAACGCGTTCGCCGACACGTAGAACAGCGTCACCAGGAATGCCGTCGACCCGCCCACCAGGACCGGGTTGCGCGAAATCATCGCGCCGACAGCGACGGCGCCACCCTGAAAGGCATTGCGGCGGCGCTTTACCGGCTTAGGCTGTTTTGCGGAGCGAGCCATTTCTGTCCCCTTTCCCCATGGCCACCGGCATCGTCAGCACCCCGGCACCGTCCGCCGGGCGCCCCTTCGGTCCGTTCACCGGCAGGCTGATGGTCACCGTGGTGCCCTCGCCCGGCATGCTTTCGATGGACATCGTGCCGTCATGCAGCGCCACAAGGCCCTTCACCAGTGAAAGTCCCAGGCCCGTTCCCTCGAACTTGCGGGTATAGTCATTCTGGATCTGCGTGAATGGCTTGCCCAGATTGGCGAAATCCTCCTCGGCAATGCCGATGCCGGTATCCTCGACCCAGAAATGCAGACGCGAGCCGATCCGCTTGGCGCCAATGACGACGTCGCCCCCGTCCGGCGTGAACTTGATCGCATTCGACAGCAGGTTGATGAGCATCTGCTGCACGGCGCGCCGATCGGCGTTGATCTCGCCGACATCCGGCGCGATCAACGCCCTCAGCTCGATATTCTTCGCCTGCGCCTGCAGCCGCATGATGGACTGGCACATGTCGACCGCCTCGGAGAACCGGAACGGCTCAGGCTCGGTCGCATAGGCGCCTGATTCAATCCTGGACACTTCAAGGATCGAAGTCACGACGGCAAGCAGATGCTGCCCCGAATCCCTGACCAGGCCAACATATTCCTTCTGCCGCGGGTCCTTGAAGCCGCCGAACATCTCGTGCAGCAACATGTCCGAGAAGCCGATAATGGCATTCAATGGTGTGCGCAGTTCGTGGCTCACCACCGCCAGGAAACGCCCCTTGGCCACCTCGGCGGACGCGGCCGCTTCATTGGCCATGGCAAGGTCCGCGCGCAGACCGGCAATCTCGTCGTTCTCGCGCAGCAAGAGAGTGAAGGCCTCGGTCTCGCCTTCACCGCGAAGCATTTCCAGCGAGAACGGGCGATAATTGTCGGCCGTCACGCCATTGCCGTTCTGGGGCAGCCTGATGCGCAGTTCGAGGCAGCGCGACAGCGCGCCGTCACGCATGTCCGCCAATGCACTGAGATAGGCGACGCGGTCCGACAGATGGACGCGGTCGAAGAGGCCATTTCCACAAAGCAGTTCCGGAGGCAGCTTCAAGATCGCGCGCGTCTTGGTGGAAGCGTCCAGCACCTCGCCATGGCGGGCGACACGCATGACCACCGCATTGATGATGTCCTCCAGCCGAGCGGAGGTATCCATCGGATTGGCCGCATCGTCGGTATCGCGAAACGCCGAAATGCGCGGCATCAACGTCAAAACCCACGCCAGCGGCACCAGCCAATGCCATGCGGCGACCTGCACTCCCGTGGTCGGCAACATGGGGCCCGCCAAGGTCTGGATCAGGATGGCGGCAGCGGCGGCCAAGGCTCCCCAGAGCGCGGCACGCCGCGAAGCGCCGATCCACCAGGCCTCGAACGGCAGCGCCAGGGCAAGCATTGCGACAGGAGAACTCAGCCCGCCGGCGGCGGCGATGAGGCAGCCCAAGGCAATGGCGGCGACCGCCAGCGCAACTCGACCCGCCATGGCCATCTTGCCGGTCGCGGCCACCAGCAAGGCGATGAACCAGCACAAACCAAAGGTCGAGAAGATAGCGGCCATGGTAACGGCGGCGCCCATGCCTGACGTGACAAGCGTGACAGCCGCGCCGGCGGCAAAGAAGGGAGCGGCCAGCATCACGCCGATGAAACGGCCCTGAGCCTCGCGCTCGCTGCGCCCGAGAATGGACGGATGGACCATACGTTCGCAACCGGCGGCCATCGCGCCGGGCAATTCAACGTATCTGGCCTTGATCGAACTCAACTCAACGCACTCGCACTCGTCGGGACAGCTCTGCTTTGCAGATCATTCTGGTTAACACTGAAACTCGCATCCAGCGTTTAAGGAATGGATAAGGCAGGGCCGACCAAGGCCCGGGCTGCGGCGAATATCGGGATGCCGGCGGCCGAAAACCCGGGCAAATGCCGCCATAGTAAACGGAGGGTTATCCGGCGCCTTGGACCGTGCGCCGGCCAAGGTCGATACCCGTCGGCCTTGCTCTGACGGAATATCGTTACAGAACAAGCGGATGGATGGTTTCCGAATGGCAAACATGGCCACTCGAATTTTCGTCAAACCGATTGCAAAATGCTTCGTTTCGAATCTGCCTAAAATTTGAAGAAAATTCTTGCTTTGCGCGCAAGCCGTCTTTTGCGCCTATATGCCAATATCGTCCCCATAAAAGAGGTCATGCCTTATGACGCATGATCCGGTCACGACGAGAGGCAAGGCATGTTCTTTCTGATAAGGATGGCTTTCTGGTTTTCCCTGGTGCTGCTGGCGCTGCCGCTCGGTGTCGGTTCTGAGGAACCTGGGCAGGAAAGCGTCGGACCCATCCAGGCTCTGTTCGCGGCACGCGAAGCCGTCGGCGATATCGCCGGCATTTGCGAACGCAAGCCCGACGTCTGCGAAACCGGCAAGTCGGCCATGCATACGATCACCGTCCGCGCCAGGGAGACGGCCAAGATGGCGGCGGCGATGCTGGACGACAAGGCCGCAGCCGGCCCCGATCTGTCGACGATGACCGCGAGCGTGCCGGAAGAGATCGTCTTGCCCGAGACAGTCAACCTGCCGGCGCGGAACTAAGCCGTCCGGCATCTCGCCGCGGGCCATTCGCACTTACGACGCCTCTGCGGTGTCCTTGTTTTTTCCGTGACGCGGCACATCCGCATGACTATATCCCGATCATGACGAGTTCGATCCAGACGATCCGCGACGACTTCTCACTCTTGGAGGATTGGGAAGACCGTTATCGTTATGTCATCGAACTCGGTGAGGCGCTGCCGCCATTCCCGGACCAAGAGCGCAACGCCGCCAACAAGGTGCCCGGCTGCGTCAGCCAGGTCTGGCTGACCACTGAACAAGGGCCTGGGCCCGATCCCGTCATCATCTTCAAGGGCGATTCGGATGCCCATATCGTGCGAGGCCTGGTCGCGATCATGCTCGCACTGTTTTCCGGGAAGAGAGCCAGCGAGATCCAGAAAACCGACGCGGAAGCGACATTGAGGGAACTCGGCCTCGACGAGCATCTTTCGCCACAGCGCGCGAACGGCCTTCGATCCATGGTCAAGCGCGTCAAGCGCGATGCCGACGCGGCACACAGGCAGACCGCCTGATCCATCGAACCGCTGCACGCAAAATGAAACGGCGCCCGAAGGCGCCGCTGCATTGAAGTTAAGCTGGCAGGCAGCGATTACCGCGCCTTGCGCTTGCGGCCGAGGCCCATCTTCTTGGCGAGTTGCGACCGAGCGGCGGCATAGTTCGGAGCGACCATGGGATAGGTCGGGTCCAGGTTCCACTTCTCACGATACTGATCGGGCGTGAGGTCGTAGTGGGTCATCAGATGGCGCTTGAGCGACTTGAATTTCTTGCCGTCTTCAAGGCAGACAATGTAGTCGTCGTGAACCGAACGCTTCGGGTTCACCGCAGGCTTTTGCTTATCGATAGCCGGCTGTTCGGCGGCACCACCCACGCGCCCGAGCGCGGCGTGGACATCGGCGATTAGATTCGGCAATTCGCCGACCGGCACTGGATTGTTGCTGACATAGGCGGCCACCACATCAGCTGTCAATTCAATCAAGGCGTCGCTGTTTCTGGAAGGTGTTTCGGCGATATCCATGGTCTTACGGCCCCAACAAGAGTTATTTCGTTCCGTGCCCTTTTTTTACAGGGAGGGCATTGCACCAATTTTGTGCATCTAGAGCTTCCGCGATTCGCGTGGCGGGCACATCAATGAACCTGCTTATCAAGTAAGTCAATTCTCGCTCTTCACTATATTTGTTGGTGCTGATCAACTATTCCCTGTTCAGCTTCAATCTTTCGTGCGTTTTGAAATTTCCGATATTTCGCACGTAAGACCGACACGTTCTGACGCCAGGTCAGTTAGTCGTTACATCAGGGATATCTCACAAAGCGTCGTCCATTGCTTGATTTTGCTTGGCGACCGCGCCGACATTCTTGGTTGTTCACATGTGTCCACAAAACCGCAGGTTGCCGCGGTGGCCGCGCAGGCAGTAACCAGCCAGTTGCCGCGCTCCTTGGCGTAACGCATTTGCCGCGTGTCAGCAGGTGACGAAGCACGCCTTTTGCCGGGTCGCGACGCATATCGGCCACTTGCCAAGCCGCGATTACGGCCCCATGAGACTGCCCTGTAGAAGCCAGAGTTAAAATGACCATGAGTTCCGCATTTCCCATCGTCAGTCCGCCAGCGCCCGAGAAACGGCCGGCCACCGACACGCATCACGGCATCACCCGCAGTGACGAGTATGCCTGGCTACGGGCGGACAACTGGCAGGAAGTGTTCCGTGATCCATCGCTGCTCGATCCCGGCATCCGCGCCCAGTTGGAAGCAGAGAACGCCTATCAGTCAAAGCTGATGGCCGACACGGAAGACCTTAGGAAGCGTCTTTTCAAGGAAATGAAAGGCCGCATCAAGGAAGACGACTCGTCCGTACCGATGAAGGACGGACCCTATGCCTACGGATCGTCCTTCAAGCTCGGCGGCGAGCAGCCGCGCTATTTCCGCACGCCCCGGGACGGGGGCGACGAGGCGATCCTGCTCGATGGCGACGCGGAGGCCGAGGGCAAGGCCTATTTCCGCCTCGGCGGCGTCGATCACTCGGCCGACCATGGCAAGCTGCTCTGGGCCTTCGACGACAAGGGCTCCGAATTCTACACGCTTCGCGTGCGCGACCTTGCCGATGGCAAGGAGTTGGCGGACCAGATCCCCGATACCGGCGGATCGGGCGTCTGGAACGCTGGCAATGACGGGTTTTTCTACACCCGGCTCGACCCCAACCACCGGCCGTCCAAGGTGCTGTTCCATGCGCTTGGACAAGATCAGGACAGCGACCGGCTGATCTACGAAGAGACCGACCCCGGCTTCTTCATGGATGTCGAAGGTACCCGCGGCAATCAATGGATCATGATCGGCATCAACGATCACGAGACTTCGGAATACCGCCTGCTGAACGCCAGCGACCCATTCGCCGAACCGAAACTTGTCGCTGCGCGCGAGATCGGGCTGCAATATGACCTGGAGGAAGGCGGAGACATCTTCTTCATCCTGACGAATGCCGACGGCGCCAAGGATTTCAAGATCATGACGGCGCCGGCGATTGATCCGGTGCGCGCCAACTGGCGGGAACTGGTGGCGCACGAGCCGGGCCGGCTCATTCTGTCGGTGATCGGCTTCAAGGACCACATGGTCCGGCTCGAACGCAAGGAAGGCCTGCCACGCATCGTGGTCCATGACCGCAAGAGCGGTGAGGAGCATCTTCTGTTTCTCGACGAAGAGGCGTTCTCGCTCGGCCTTTCGGGTTCCTACGAGTACGACACCGAGATCATGCGCTTCTCCTACTCGTCAATGACGACGCCCGCTCAGGTGTTCGACTACAACATGCGCACCCGCGAGCGGATGCTGCTCAAGACCCAGGAAGTTCCGTCCGGCCATGATCCGGACCTGTACGTCACAAGACGGCTGATGGCGCCCGCCGCCGACGGCGAACTGGTGCCGATCTCGCTGTTGCATCATCGCGATACGCCGCTGGATGGATCGGCGCCATTGCTGCTCTATGGATACGGCTCCTATGGCATCACCATACCGGCCGCCTTCAACACCAACTGGTTCTCGGTGGTCGACCGTGGCTTTGTCTTTGCCATCGCCCATGTGCGCGGCGGCAAGGACAAGGGCTATGGCTGGTATGACGACGGCAAGCGCCAGAACAAGATGAACACGTTCACCGATTTCATCGCCGTCGCACGCCATCTGGTCGCGGAACGCTACACGGCCCACGACCGGATCGTGGCGCAAGGCGGCTCCGCCGGCGGCATGCTGATGGGCGCGATCGCCAACATGGCGCCGGAGCTTTTCGGCGCCATCATCGCCGAGGTTCCGTTCGTCGATGTGCTCACCACGATGCTCGACGCCAGCCTGCCGCTGACGCCGCCGGAGTGGCCGGAATGGGGCAACCCGATCGCCTCCGAGGATGATTACCGCACGATCGCCGCCTACTCGCCCTACGACAACGTTGCCGCGCTCGACTATCCGCCGATCCTGGCGCTCGCCGGTCTCACCGATCCACGCGTCACCTATTGGGAACCGGCCAAATGGGTCGCGCGGCTGCGCGAGCGCAAGAGCGGCGACAATCCGGTGCTGTTCAAGATCAACATGGACTCCGGCCATGCCGGCGCATCCGGCCGTTTTTCCCGGCTGGAAGAAATCGCCTACACCTATTCCTTCGCCCTGAAGGTGACCGCCAAGGCGGATCATGCCGTGAGCCGATAGAGCCCTGCGTTCGAAGCGTTTCGCGACGCTCCCGGCGTTGCAAGCCAGTAATAGATTTTCGGGGTGAAATCACGATTGCGAGCGGATTTTCCGCTCGCAATCGCTATGTCCTCAGGCTACCCAATGCGCGGCTTTCAAAGCCGCCACAGCCAGTTCAGTCACCAGGATCCGCCATGCTGCTCGTCGATACCTATCTCGACAAATCGCCCATCCAAGGTATCGGTGTCTTCGCCAAGAACTCCATTTCGCGCGGCACGCTGGTCTGGAAGCTGGATCCGCGGTTCGACCGGATCATCGAGGTCGATGTCTATGAGGGTGAAAGCGGTCCGGTGAAGAGCTATCTTGACCGCTACGCCTACCCCGACCGGCGCGACCCGAACTTCATCGTTTTCGAAGCCGACGATGCGCGCTACATGAACCATGCCGACGAGCCGAACTGCGACGTCTCCTTGCCCGAGGAAACTTTCGCACTGCGCGACATCGCGCCAGGCGAAGAGTTGACCTGCAACTACAACCACTTCTTCGAGACGGGTTTCGACTTCCTGGGCGACCGCCACCTGCCATCCGACAGCTGAGCGGCTTCAATATTTTCCTAGTTTGCCGTCTTCTGGCGTGCCGGATAGCCGTTTGAATGCGGGGGCACTGCCTTGAGGTACGCTGCGATGGCGGCGCGATCTTCAGGTTTCAACTCGGCCATGTTGCGCTGGACGTCGACCATCGCCCCGCCGACCGAATCGAAATCCGGCGTGAATCCGGTTTCGAGGTAATTGGCAATGTCGGCTTGCGACCAGTCGCCGATCCCGCCCTCGCCCGAAGTGATGTTGGGGACGATGCCGCTGCCTTCGGCGGCGACGGCTCCGGCCAGCCACTCACCCCGCTTCGTGCCGCCCGCAAGGTCGCGCGGCGTATGGCATTCGCCGCAGTGGCCTGGCCCCTCGACGAGGTAACGCCCCGCCAGCACCGGATCGGGCGTGCCCGCGCTCAAGGCAATAACGGGCTGGTCGCTGAGATAGAGCAGCTTCCACAGGCCGATGCCGCGACGGATGTTGAAGGGGAATGCCAGCGAATTGCCGGGAGCCTTGCCTGCCACGGCCGGCAGCGTCTTCAGGAAGGCATAAAGGTCGGCGATATCTTCCGGCTTCATACGGGCGTAAGACGTGTATGGGAACGCCGGATAGAAATGTTCGCCTGATGGCGAAACGCCCTTCAGCATCGCATTGGCGAGATCCTCGACGGACCATGCGCCGATGCCATCCTTGGGATCCTGTGAGATGTTGGGCGGAACGAAGGTGCCGAACGGCGTCTTGAGCTCGAGACCACCCACGAGTTGAAGCCGCGCGTCGCCCTGCGAGCCCGGCTTGGCGTGGCAGGAGGTGCAGCCGCCGGCGTAGAAGATGCGCTTGCCCCTGGTCGCATCGCCGGGTCCGAGCTTGGCCACGGCCTCGCTGTCGAGCCTTACCGGCGCCGAGAGCACCCAACCGGCAGCAGCTCCGATGCCGCCCAGGATGACCAGGGCGCCGACGAGTTTCTTCAGCAAGGCCATTGCCAGCTATCAGCTCTTCTTCACCCGATAGGCTTGGTGGCAGGTGCCGCAATTGGAGGCGATGGCTCCAAATTGCGTCTTCAACGTATCGACGTCGGCGGGGGCGGCGGCGACCGCTGCCTTCACGTCGGCGAGATATTTGTCCTCGGCGGCCTTGAAGCCCGCCATGTCCTGCCAGATCTTCGGCGAGGCGGTGGTGTCGCCTGTGTCGCTGCCGGCCGGAAACAATGTGTCGACGTCGAACTTCTCGGCATTGGCCTGCAGCGCCTGGAGCTGCGCCAGCACGGAAGCGGCATCATAGGCCTCTTCGCCCTTGACGACTTTCGACAGGCCGCCGACGATCTTTCCACGTTCCTTCATCAGAGCCTGCCGGTCGAGGACCGGGTCGGCAAAGGCCGCCGATGCCGCGAGTGCGAGCATAGAGATGGCGATAACAAGCTTTCTCATTCAGTAGGCTCCATGATGAAGGCATTTCGGGACAGGACGTTAACGGATGCAACCGGCGGGTTATTCCTTCGGATCCGACTTTTTTCGGCCGACGAGTCCTCTGCGCAAAAAAGAAAGGCCCCGGGAATGCCGGGGCCTTTCTTGAGATCGATCAGGTTTTCGCCTTTTCGTACAATTCCAGCACGTGATCCCAGTTGATCAGGCTGTCGACGAACGCCTCGAGATATTTCGGACGGGCGTTGCGATAGTCGATGTAGTAGGAATGTTCCCAGACATCGACGCCGAGGATCGGCGACGCGCCGTGGACGAGCGGGTTCTCGCCGTTCGGCGTCTTCGAGATCGCCAGCTTGCCGTCCTTGACGGAAACCCAGGCCCAGCCCGAGCCGAACTGGGTGGTGCCGGCGGCGATGAAGTCGGCCTTGAACTTGTCATAGCCGCCCAGATCGCTGTCGAAAGCCTTCTGCAGGTCGCCGGGAAGCTTGTTGCCGCCGCCGCCCTTCTTCATCCACTTCCAGAAATGGATGTGGTTATAGTGCTGGGCGGCGTTGTTGAAGAGCCCGGCATTCTTGCCGAACGACTGCTTGACCACCTCTTCGACCGACAGATCGCCCATACCCGCCTCGGCGGCGAGCTTGTTGCCGTTGTCGACATACGCCTTGTGGTGCTTGTCGTGGTGATACTCCAGCGTCTCTTTCGACATGTAGGGCTGCAGCGCCTCATAATCATAAGGCAGAGCGGGCAATTCAAAAGCCATGGACGGTACTCCCTCGTGGAAAATCCGGTGTCGATACCGGACTAAGATAGGTCTGGAATGGGTTGGGACAACTCCGGGATGAAGCGTCGACGGCCTTTTTATCCGCTCACGCGGCGGAAGTCGAATGCGCCCAATCCCAATAAAGTTCGCGCGCCTTCTTGGCTACCGGACCGGGTTGCAGGTTGCGATCCTCGATGCGGGTGATGGGCACCACCTTGGAGTGGTTGCCGGTCGAAAAGATCTCATCGGCTTCCAGGAAATCGCGCACCGACAGCGTCTTTTCCGTCGTCTTGAACCCATATTCGCCAAGCAGTGTCATCGTGCGCGAGCGGGTGATGCCGGACAGGAACGTGCCGTTCGGCGCCGGCGTCAGAACATGGCTGTCCTTGACCAGGAAGATGTTGGAGGTGCCGGTTTCGGCGACATTGCCCAGCATGTCGAGCACCAGCGCATTGTCGAAGCCGCGCATCTTGGCTTCGAGAATGGCACGGCCGTTGTTGGGGTAGAGGCAACCGGCCTTGGCGTTGGTTGGCATGGTCTCGATGGTCGGCCGCCGGAACGGCGACACGGTCACCGAAAAGCCGGATGGAGGGATCATCGGCGATTCGTATAGGCAGAGGCAGAAGCGGGTCGATGCGGGATCGGCCGGCACCCCCATGTAGCCGCCATGCTCGGCCCAATACATCGGCCGGATGTAGACGGCTGTCTTGCCATCGAATTTCTTCAACCCATCCCAGGTCAGACCGACGATCTTGTCGGCGGTCATCGACGGCTTGAGGCCCAGCGCTATCGCTGATGAATTCACCCTTGCGGCGTGGAGTTCGAGGTCCGGCGCCACGCCTTCAAACCAGCGGCCGCCGTCGAACACGCTGGTGCCAAGCCACATGGCATGGCTGCGCGGTCCCAGAATGGCGACATTGCCCTCGTGCCAATCGCCATCGACGAAAGTCCATGTCGTGGATTGCGCCGCAGTCGCCAGTGTCATCGCGTTGTCCCGTCCGGTCGGTCTCGTGTGACAGCCATTGGAAGATGCTTTGGCGGGCGCCGTCAACCGGCATGAGGGACTTTTCTTGAGGCCAGCGGCGGTGCGATGCAATCAAGGCTTGCACCTTGTGCCGCCTCGCCTCAAAACAGCGCCATGCAATACGCCGCCTATGTTTTCGACGCCTATGGCACGTTGTTCGACGTGCATGCCGCCGTGCGTCGCCACGCCGACAAGATCGGGCCGGATGGCCAGCTGCTGTCCGAAACCTGGCGGGCCAAGCAGCTTGAATATTCCTGGGTGCGCACGCTGATGGGCGCCTACGTGGATTTCTGGCAGTTGACCGAGCAGGCGCTCGATTTCGCCTTCCGCAAGGTTCCAACCGCCGATCCAAGCCTCAAGGCGACATTGCTGGACGCGTATTGGCGGCTGGACTGTTATCCGGAAGTGCCGGCTGTACTCAAGGCGCTGAAGGCTTCGGGAGCCAGACTGGCAATCCTGTCCAACGGTTCGCCCGAGATGCTGCAGGCGGCGGTCAAGTCCGCCGCACTCGATCAGGTTCTGGACGACATCTATTCTGTCGACATGGTGCGGCGATTCAAGACCGACCCGTCGGTCTACGACATGGTCGCCACCGGCTGGCGCCTCTATCCGGCCGCGGTGTCCTTCCAGTCCTCCAACCGCTGGGACATCGCGGGAGCCACCAAATTCGGATTTCGCACGGTGTGGATAAACCGCTCCAACCAGCCCGAAGAGTACCGGGATTTCCCGCCTGCCCTCATCCTGCCATCCCTCGACGCGCTCGTATCCGGCGGCTAGGCCGTTCTGTGGCATCGATGCCACAGTGGCCGTGCGGTCACAGCTTCGCCTTTCTTTGCCCACGTTCGGGCCAGAATCGGAACCGCCTATCCCGCCAGGTGTTGTCAGCACCGGCAACAGCGGTCGGCGAATTCACGCTTTGTTGCGATTTGCGACCTAAAGAAGGCAAACATGTCCATAACCGAAATCGAAACTTTCCGCCTGAGCCGCCGCGGCTTCCTCAATGCCGCGGCATTGGGCGCCGCCTCGATTGCGGTTTCAGCATGCGCCACCACCGGTCCGGGACCGGTCGAACCACCGCCGCCGGCCTATGTCGAACCGCCTCTGCCGGATTATGCGACGATGTACGCCGCAGTCAGCGATGGCGGCTTCGACCTTCCGGCCATACCGTTCGAGAAGATCGACCCGCAGTACCTGCGCCAGATCGTTCCCGATCCGACGGGCCAGCAGCCCGGCACCATCGTCGTCGACACGACAGGCCATCATCTCTATCTGGTGCGCCCCGGCGGCCAGGCGATCCGTTACGGCGTCGGTCTCGGCCGTGCCGGCTTCGAATGGTCCGGCGACGCCGTCGTCCAGTGGAAGCAGAAGTGGCCCAAATGGACCCCGCCGGATGAAATGATAGCCAGGCAACCGGAATTGAAGCCATACAGCGCCGACAATGGCGGCATGCCCGGCGGCCTGAAGAACCCGCTCGGCGCGCGCGCCCTGTACCTCTTCCAGGGCAATGTGGACACGCTCTACCGCCTGCACGGCTCTCCGGAATGGAGGTCGATCGGCAAGTCGGTCTCGTCAGGCTGTGTTCGCTTCATGAACCAGGACATCATCGATCTCTACGATCGTGTTCCGTCGAAGACCCCGGTCATTGTCACCGCCGATATTGGTCAGGCAAACGTGGCGACGGCCAACCGCCGCGCTATCCCGATCGACGCCGGCGTGCCGGACGACGCTGTCTTCTGAGCCGGCGCCGGAGTGGCCGTTCGCCGACTCCAAGCCGGTCTCATCGTCCGCGGGACAGGCTGCCCAGGATTCCGCGCACGATCGCCCGGCCCACGGAAGAGCCGACGGATCGAACCACCGACTTGATCGCGGCCTCGGCCACTGTTTGCCGATTGGACGGGCGCGGCGCCGGTGCGCGCCTGCCGCTGGACTCCGGCTTGTCATCGTCAGTGCCGAAGCCCGGAATGGTCCAGCGCGAGCCGCCGGTGCCCGCCTGCCGCCCCTGTTCTTCGGAATCCTGTGCTTCCCTGGCCTTCTTCTGCAGCATTTCGAAGGCTGATTCGCGATCGATGGTCTGGTCGTATTGTCCAGCGACAGGGCTTTCCTGAATGAGCCGGCGGCGCTCGTCGGGCGTTATCGGACCAAGGCGCGAGGACGGCGGGCGGACCAGCGTGCGCTGCACCATGGACGGAATGCCCTTGGCCTCCAGCGTCGAGACCAGCGCTTCGCCGGTGCCGAGCTGGGTAATGGCGGTCATGCAGTCGAAATCGGGATTTGGACGGAACGTCTCGGCCGCCGTCTTCACCGCCTGCTGTTCACGAGGCGTATAGGCGCGCAACGCATGCTGGACGCGATTGCCGAGCTGGGCCAGGACCTTTTCAGGAATGTCCAAGGGGTTCTGGGTGACGAAATACACGCCGACGCCTTTCGAGCGGATCAGGCGGACGACCTGTTCGACGCGGTCGATCAGAACCTTCGGCGCTTCATCGAACAGGAGATGCGCCTCGTCGAAGAAGAACACCAGCTTCGGCCTGTCAGGATCGCCGACTTCCGGGAGCACTTCGAACAGTTCCGACATCAGCCATAGCAGGAAGGTCGCGTAGAGGCGCGGGTTCATCATCAGCTTGTCGGCGGCAAGCACGCTGATGGCGCCGCGACCATCACGCGTCGTTCGCATGATGTCGGCAATGCGCAATGCCGGCTCGCCGAAGAAATGCGCCGCACCCTGCTGCTCGAGGACCAGAAGCGTGCGCTGGATGGCTCCCACGGAAGGCTTGGTCACGTTGCCGTAGCGCGAGCCCAGTTCGTCGGCGCGGTCTGCGATGTTGGCGAGCAGGGCCTGCAAGTCCTTCATATCGAGCAGCAGCAGGCCTTCCTCGTCGGCCAGGCGGAAGGCGATGTTCATGATGCCTTCCTGCGCCTCGGTGAGGTTCATCAGGCGCGACAACAGCAATGGGCCCATCTCCGAGACCGTGGCGCGGATCGGATGGCCCTGCTCCCCGAACAGATCCCAGAAGATGACGGGAAATTCCTGGAAGTCGTAGGGGTCGAGCCTGACCTGTTGCGCCCGCTTGACGAGGAAATCCTGGGCTGTGCCCATCATGGCAATGCCGGAGAGATCGCCCTTGATGTCGGCGCAGAACACCGGCACGCCGGCATTGGAAAATCCTTCCGCCAGGATCTGCAAGGTGACTGTCTTGCCGGTGCCGGTGGCGCCGGTCACAAGGCCGTGGCGGTTGCCATACTGCAGCAGCAACTGCTCGGCGCGCTGGTAGCTGTCGTCCGGCTTGCGGCTGGCGCCAATGAAAATGCTGGTGTCGTCAGCCATATGTACGCTCTCCGCAATGCTATTTGTCTCTAAAACCAGGGCTCGCCGCAGGTATAGTCAGCCTGCCGCAGAGCGACAATGCCAATCCTCGAAATCGGATTTTGGAAGCTTGCGGATTTCGCACGTGTTTGGCAATCGTTCAGGCAGGCAGCCGCCCCTAAACCGGGGATCGATTTCAGTCATGGAGACTGCATTGCATTGCGGTAATGAACCGGGACCCGTAGACTGACGCATCGCCTGGTGCGGCTGCAAGAAAACGAGGAAAACGGATGGGCGCCGGAGCCTTGACCAAGGATGCTGAACCCGTGAACGCAGAGCGCCAGCGTTGGATGGCCCTGGCGGAAAAGGCGCTGGCCGGCGCATCGTTCGAGGAAAGGCTGGTCTCGCGCACGGATGACGGCATTCGCGTCGAGCCGCTCTACGACCGTGCGACCGGGTCGGACCCGATCGTGCGCGCCAATCCGCTGTCGCCGTGGATCGTCAGCCAGCGTGTCGACGATCCCGATATCGACCGCGCCAAGGCCCAAGCGCTGGAAGACGTTACCCAGGGCGCGACGGGCCTGTCGCTCGTCTTCGAAGGCGCCCCGAATGCATTCGGCCATGGTCTGCCGAGAACCACCCAGGCGCTGGAGACGGTGCTGGACGGCATACCCCTCGACCGCGTGCAGATCCGCATCGATGCCCATCCCTGGAGCCGCGCTGTCGCCGACTGGCTGGTGGCGTTTCTAGGCAAACGCCGGTCCGATCCGGCCAAGCTCAACCTCTCCTTCGGCATCGATCCGGCGGCGATCTTCGCCGGAACCGGCCGGTTGCGCATGTCAATCGAGGCTTTGCAGGCATCGATGCCGCAATCGCTGGCGCATTTCTTCTCGATGGGTGTTCCCGGCGTGGTGCTGGAGGCCGATGGGCGTGTGTTTCACAATGCCGGCGCCACCGAGGCGCAAGAGCTTGGCATCATGCTCGCTTCGGCCGTCTCCTATCTCAGGATGTTCGAGACGGCCCGGCAGCCGCTTATCTACGCCGCGCCTCACATCGGCTTCGCGCTCAGCGTCGACCAGGACCAATTCCTGTCGATGGCCAAGGTGCGGGCCCTGCGCAGGCTTTGGGCGCGGGTTCAGGAGGCCTGCTCGATCCCCAGCTCCACTGCCAACATCCATGCGGAGACTTCGTTTCGCATGATGACGGTGTCGGATCCCGAGACGAACATCCTGCGCACCGCCATTGCCGGCTTCGCGGCGGCGGCCGGCGGCGCCGATTCGATCTCCATCCTGCCGCACACGACCGCGCACGGCCTGCCGACCGGGTTTGCCCGCCGGGTCGCCCGCAACGCGCAGTTGATCATGGCCAATGAAAGCCATGTCGATCATGTCGCCGATCCTGCCCATGGCTGCGGCGCTGTCGAAGCCCTGACCGCGGAGCTATGCGAAGCGGCCTGGGCGCAATTGCAGACGATCGAGGCCGAGGGCGGGGTGTTGTCCAGCCTCCAGGACGGGCATATCCAGGCCCGCGTTCATGCCGCCGCCGCGCGGCGCAACGAGGCCTACCGGTCAGGCGAGCGGGCAATCATCGGCACGACGCTCTATCCCCTGAAAAACGAGCGTCCGGTCGAGACCCTGGCGGCGGAACGGCGGCCACCCTTCACCGAAGGGGTCGCCGTCTGCGAACCCCTGTTTCCCGTCCGCATCGACCAATCCCTCGGAGCCAGCTCTTGATACCCGATTTCAGTCAAATCGGCTGGGTGCCGCCACGCCGCGCGCAGGTCGATGTCAAAGGGCAGCGGACAACGCCCGAAGGCCTTGTCGTCAAGCATCTCTATACCGAGGGCGACCTCAAGGGATTGCCGTATCTCGATACCTATCCCGGCCTGCCGCCCTTCGTGCGCGGCCCCTACCCCACAATGTATGTCCAGCAGCCCTGGACCATCCGGCAATATGCCGGGTTCTCGACGGCGGAGGAATCCAACGCCTTCTACCGGCGCAACCTTGCCGCCGGCCAGAAGGGCCTGTCGGTCGCCTTCGATCTCGCCACGCATCGCGGCTATGACAGCGACCATCCGCGCGTTGCCGGCGATGTCGGCATGGCCGGCGTCGCCATCGATTCCATTCTCGACATGCGCCAGCTGTTCGATGGAATTCCGCTCGATGAGATGACGGTGTCGATGACGATGAACGGCGCGGTGTTGCCGATCATGGCGCTCTACATCGTGGCGGCTGAGGAACAGGGCGTCGCCCAGAAGGATCTCGCCGGAACCATCCAGAACGACATCCTGAAGGAGTTCATGGTCCGCAACACCTATATCTATCCGCCAAAGCCCTCGATGCGGATCGTGTCGGACATCTTCTCCTACACGTCGAAGAACATGCCCAAGTTCAACTCGATATCGATCTCCGGCTACCACATGCAGGAGGCAGGCGCGACGGCGGACCTCGAGCTCGGCTATACGATCGCCGACGGCATCGAATACGCCCGTGCCGGTGTAGCCGCCGGCCTCGATATCGACCGCTTCGCGCCGCGACTGTCCTTCTTCTGGGCGATTGGCATGAACTTCTTCATGGAAGTTGCCAAGCTGCGCGCCGCCCGCCTCTTGTGGGCGACTTTGATGGCGAAGAATTTCTCGCCGAAGGACGAGCGCTCACTGTCGCTGCGCACGCATTGCCAGACATCGGGCTGGTCGCTCACGGCGCAGGACCCGTACAACAACATCATCCGCACCATGATCGAGGCGATGGCGGCGACTCAAGGCCACACGCAGTCCTTGCACACCAATTCCTTCGACGAGGCAATGGCGCTGCCAACCGACCACTCCGCGCGCATTGCCCGCAATACGCAGCTCATCCTGCAAAAGGAATCAGGCACGACGCGCATCATCGATCCGTGGGGCGGTTCGGCCTATGTCGAGAGGCTCACTCATGACTTGGCGGCGCGGGCGCTTGCCCATATCGAGGAGGTCGAGGCGCTCGGCGGCATGGCGGCCGCGACCGAACAGGGCATTCCAAAGTTGCGCATCGAGGAAGCCGCCGCCCGCACCCAGGCGCGCATCGATTCCGGCGAGCAGATGCTGGTCGGCGTCAACGCCTATCGCCCGGGGACGGACATCGAGGTCGATGTGCTGAAGATCGACAATGCCGAGGTCAGGGCCCGGCAATTGTCGAAGCTGCAAAGCCTGAAAGGCACGCGCGATGTCGCCGCCGTCGAAGGCGCGCTCGACGCGCTGACCCGTGCTGCGCATGGCAATGAAAATCTGCTTGAATTCGCCATCCGCGCCGCACGCGCCAACGCCACGGTGGGCGAGATTTCGATGGCTCTGGAGAAGGCCTTCGGCCGTCATGTCGCCACGGTGCAGACAATTTCAGGCGTCTATCGCAAGACGCTTGGCGACAATGCGGTGGTCGACGGGCTGCAGCAAAAGCTCGATGCCTTCGAGAAAAAGTTCGGCGGCAAGCCGCGCATCCTCGTGGCCAAGATGGGACAGGACGGCCACGACCGGGGGCAGAAGGTCATCGCCACGGCTTTCGCCGATCTGGGTTTCGACGTCACCGTCGGCGCGATGTTCCAGACACCGGAGGAGATCGCCAGGCTTGCGGTGGCGCAGGACGTCCATATCGTCGGCGCCTCGTCGCTGGCGGCGGGACATCTGACGCTGATCCCCGAGTTGCGCGATGCGCTGAAAAAGCTCGGACGCGGCGACATGCTGATCGTGGCCGGCGGCGTCATCCCGCCGCAAGACTATGAAGCGGTGCTGCAAGCCGGAGCGGCGGAAATCTTCCCGCCGGGCACTGTCATTCCGGAAGCGGCGGACCGCTTGCTGGACAGGCTGCTGGCGGGCTGAGCTCGACGACGGATCAGGCGCCGTGATCTTGCCACGGAAAACACTCGACAGCCTGAACCTGCAAGTCGGCGATCAACTCCAGGTCATCGAAACCGATGACGGCATCGTTGTCAGTCCGGTGGGGAGCGACGACGTCCAACGGCAGATGCGCGTTGCTCGTGATGTGATGGACAAGTATCAGACTGCCTTGCAAAGGCTGACCAAGTAGGGAAGCACATTGGCGTCAGGCATCCGACAGCTTGACGATTTCCCATTCCTTGCCGTTGACGCTCGCCACGTCGCCGACCTTCTTGCCGAACAAGGCGACCGCCATTGGCGAGACGTGGGAAATTGTACCCTTGGCCGGATCGGCCTCGTCCTCGCCGACGATTTTCCAGTGGACCTTCTTGCCGTCATCACCTTCCAGCGTGACGCCCATGCCGAAGCGCACCAGATCGCTGCCCGGCTCCGGCACGGACAGTTCGGCGTTCTCACGTCGGGCGGTCCAGTAGCGCAAGTCGCGCGACACCAACGCGATGCGTTCGCGATCGGCTTTCTTCTCTGCTTTGGCGAGATCGTCGCGTAACTCAGTCAGGGCCTGCTCGATCTGTGCCAGGCCGTGTTCAGTCACCAGGTTACGGTGTTGGCTCACCGGCCGCTCGCCAATGCCGGCAATGGCGTTTTCGCTGTCTTCTTCGCGGGTAAAAGCTCTGCTCATCCGCCAAACTTAGGCCTGACGGGCAAACTTCACAAGCCATCCGCGCCGAGCCGCGCCGAATTGCCAACATCTGGCACGATTCCTGCGGATCTCAGGCTGAATGCCGGGGTCCCGTGCCAATGTTGAACAGACGAAACCTGCTTGTCGGTACCGCCGGCTTTGCCGTCCTGGGCCTTTCCCTTGGCAAGGTGGCGGCTGCCAATCTGTCCGGAATCGAAAAAGCTTCGATGCGCGGTTCGATCAACGCCGCCGAACTCGGTGTCCAACCCGGCACCCTCGACGATCAGAGCAAAGCCTTCGCCAGGCTGCTGCGCGATGCGAACGACCGCGATATGCCGGTGTTCCTGCCGCCAGGTACTTATGTCGTCTCCAACCTCTCGCTGCCCGGCCGCGTGCGGCTTTCCGGCGTGCCGGGCGCAACGCGGATCGTCTATGGCGGCGACGGCCATCTGTTCATGGCCGAACAGGCCAGCCACATCGAACTCACCGGATTGGTCTTCGATGGCACGAACCGCCCGATGGGTGATTACGCGCAGGGACTGCTCGATCTGCGGCGGGTCGCGCATCTCGTCGTCGACAATTGCCAGGTAACCGGCAGCGGCAAGAACGGACTTGCCCTGGAACGGGTGGCAGGCCGGATCGAGCGCTCTGATGTATCGGGGGCCGCGGATGCCGGCATCTATTCGGTGGAGGCCGGCGGGCTGGCGATCTCAGGCAACACGGTCAGCGACTGTGCCAATGGCGGCATCCTGGTGCACCGCTGGCAGGCGGCGCAGGACGGCACGATGGTCACCGGCAACCGTGTCGAACGGATCGGCGCGCGCAGCGGCGGAACCGGTCAAAACGGCAACGGCATCAATGCCTTCCGCGCCGGAAACGTCGTCATTTCGGGCAATGTCGTCTCCGACTGCGCCTTCTCGGCGATCCGTGCCAACAGTTCCGGCAATTTGCGGATATCGGACAACACCTGCTCGCGCTCCGGCGAGACCGCGATCTATTCCGAATTCTCGTTCGAAGGCGCCATCATCAGCAACAACATCGTCGATGGCGCCGCCAACGGCATCTCGATCGTCAACTTCAACGAAGGCGGCCGCATGGGTGTCTGCACGGGCAACATCGTGCGCAACCTGTCGACAAGCGGCCCCTACCCCGCCGATCCGCCCGGGTTTGGCGTCGGCATCAGCGTCGAGGCCGACACCACTGTTTCCAGCAATGTCGTCGAGAACGCACCGCTCTATGGCATGCAGATCGGCTGGGGGCCGTATCTGCGCAACGTCGTCGCCATGGGAAACATCATCCGCAAGGCCGGAACGGGCATTGTCGTCAGCGTGGTTGAAGGCGCCGGCACGGCGGTCATCTCGGACAATGTCATCGATGGGACACTGCACGGCGCCATTGTCGGCCAGCGCTGGGCCGAGCCGGCGACCGGCGACCTCGCCAAATCAACGGATACCGGCTATCCGCATCTGACGGTTGAACGCAACAAGGTCAGCTAGAATAGTCAGCGTTCGCTCGGCTTCTCGCGTTTTATTGGCGGCGACTTCTCGGCAGAGACGTCCGATTCCACATCGACTACCACAGGCTTCACGAACCAGGCGTGCTCGAAATGAGCACTCGAAGACGGAAGATCCAACGTCGGAAAGGCCTTGTTGATTTTATTGATGGCCCAGACCAAGCCGCACAAAATACCGATGTAGGCCAACACACACGCAAGCATGGCTTTCAGACCCGCATTGTCGGCCACCCAATGCGCTGTCCGCTCGCTAAAGGATAAAAGCGACAAGCCTGTAAAAAGAAGTCCGTATAGGAGGCCAAGTGCAATTCGGTGATACACAATGCCGCTCGCAATCTGGAATTTAGTGCGAACTTATACTTAAATGCCTGAAAATTCGCAAAAGCCAGACATCGAATTTAAATGACCAAGACGAATCACCAAGCGCATTTTTGTTCAACAGTTAAGTAGCGGACGCATCGGCTAGCCAATCGCCGCCGTTGGTCGCAACGAACCTACCTTGGCGCCGATCCGGCTTTCTATCGCTTCATTCGCCAGTCCAAGCAACCTCGCGGACAGCGCCTCGTCCGCATGAAGCAATTTTGCGAGGACGGCAGCGACCATCGCATCGCCCGCGCGGCTGGCGCCGTCGTCGCATTTCACGGCGATGCCGAGGCCGAGTTCCGGAATTGCGGCACAATGGACGCCTTCGGCGCCGCCCTTCGCGAAGATCCGGCCAGGGGCGGCTTCCATCAAGGCAACGTCGGCGCGACCGGTGCCGGCAACGAAGAACGGTTCCGCCATGCATGCCGAAAGCAGTCGCTTCGCGGCCTTCGCCCGCTCGGGGCCAAAACCGGTTGCAGTGGCCATGCGGGCAAAGCCGAGCGCGAAACTCCTCAGCGGCACCGCATAGGTCGGGATCGAGCAGCCATCGATCGCCCGCTCGTCTGCACCATGCACGGTGCCGGTGACCGCTTGCATGGCGTCACGCACCATCTCCTGCATGCCATGTCCCGCCTTGACGTAGCCACGGGGGTCGATGCCGGAATGTACGCAGGTGCAAAGGAATCCGGCGTGCTTGCCGGAACAGTTGTTGTGTAGCGCATTGGGCGAACCGCCGCCGCGGGCGAGCGCGATCTCCGCGTCATGGCTGGAAGGCCAATGCGTGCCGCACTCGAGTGCTGACTGGTCCAGCCCGGCCTTGGCCAGCATCGACCGTGCCAGTTCGACATGCGCGGGTTCGCCCGAATGCGAAGCGCAGGCCAGCGCCAGTTCGCGATTGCCGAAGCCATAGGCATCGGCCGCACCCGATTCGATCAGCGGCAGGGCCTGGATCGCCTTGACCGCCGAGCGCGGAAACACCGGTTTGGTGGTGTCGCCGATTTCCCAGACCGGCTTGCCGTCGCCGTCGAAGACGGCGACCGCGCCGCGATGTGCACTCTCGACGATTGCACCGCGCAGGACTTCGACCAGAACCGGATTCGCCATGACACCTCCCTAGATCAGTTCACCGTTTCACAGAACCGCTAACTGATCTAACTCTTTGTTTTCACGCAATTCCGGACGGAAAAACGCCCCCACTTTTCCTGGAATTGCTCTAGATGCGGGCCGTTTACCTGATCCGGTCGAGGATGGAAACGTAGCTGGCGACCGCCGCGCCGCCCATGTTGAAGATGCCGCCGAGCTTTGCGCCGGGCACCTGGATGCCGCCGGCTTCGCCGACCAGCTGCATGGCGGTCAGCACATGCATGGAGACGCCCGTGGCGCCGATCGGATGGCCCTTGGCCTTCAGCCCACCGGAGGGGTTGACCGGCAACCTGCCTCCCTTCGCCGTCGAGCCGTCCAATGCCAGCCTGGCTCCCTCGCCCGGCCTGGCAAGGCCCATGGCCTCGTATTCGATCAGTTCGGCGATGGTGAAGCAGTCATGCGTCTCGACGAAGGAAAGGTCGTCGAGCGTCACGCCGGCGTTCTTCAGCGCCTGGTTCCAGGCGTGCTCGCAGCCTTCGAAGGCGAGGATGTCGCGCTTCGACATCGGCAGGAAATCCTGCACATGCTCATTGGCGCGGAACGCCACCGCGCGACGCATCTTCAGCGCCGTGCCAGTGTCGGCAAGAACAAGGGCGGCGGCGCCATCCGAGACCAGCGAGCAGTCGGTGCGTTTCAGCGGACCGGCGACGAAAGGGTTCTTCTCGCTTTCCTGGCGGCAGAACTCGTAGCCGAAATCCTTGCGCATCTGCGCATAGGGATTGTCGACGCCGTTCTTGTGGTTCTTGGCGGCGATCATCGCCAGCGCGTCGGATTGGTCGCCATAGCGCTGGAAATAGGCCTGCGCGATCTTGCCGAAGACGCCGGCAAAACCGGCCGGCGTGTCGCCATCCTCCGGCAGATAGGAGGCCTTCAGCAGGTTCTTGCCGATCTCGGGTCCAGGCGTCGTCGTCATCTGCTCGGCACCGACCACCAGCACGATGCGCGCCGCGTTGGCGTCGATGGCGCGGATGCCCTGCCTGACCGCCGCCGATCCGGTGGCGCAGGCATTCTCGACGCGCGTCGCCGGTTTGAAGCGCAGCCGGTCGTCGGCCTGCAGGACCAGGCTGGCGGTGAAATCCTGGGCCGAAAAGCCGGCGTTGAAATGACCGAGCACGATCTCGTCAACCTCGTCTGGACCGATGCCGGCATGATCGAGCGCGTTCGTGGCGACCTTGACGATCAGGCTTTCCAGCGTCTCGCCTTCGAGCTTGCCGAAACGCGAATGCGCCCAGCCAACGATGCATGCGGTCATGGCGGTCTCCTTCCTTGGCGCCTTCCCCGCGTAGCAGTCCAGGCGCACTTCGCTCTATTGTTCAAATATAAACAATCACGGTCCTGTCGTGAAGGGGCTGTAACCGGACAATCGCTTGGTACAGCCGCCATCGTGCCGATCTTTTTTGTTGATTGACGCGTCAATAAAAAATAATCTCGGCTGCAATAATCCGGGAACAGCATGCCGAAAATCGGAATGGAGCCATTGCGCCGCAAGGCGCTTATCGACGCGACGATCTCGGCGATCGGCGAGCGTGGCTCGCTTGACGTGACGATGTCCGAGATCGCCGGCCGCGCGGGCGTTTCCTCGGCGCTCGCCCATCATTATTTCGGGGCCAAGGATGAACTGTTGCTGGCGACGATGCGGCATATCCTCGCCGAGTTGACCATCGACATGCGGCGCGCCCTGCTATCCGCCGCATCGCCGCGCGATCGCGTCTCGGCCGTCGTCGCCGTCAACTTTTCCGACATCCAGTTCCGGCCGGAAACCATCGCCGCCTGGCTCGCCTTCTATGTCGAGGCGCAGAAGTCGTCGACCTTGCGACGGCTGCTCAGGGTCTATGCGCGGCGGCTGCATTCGAACCTGATGAGCGGGCTGACCGGCATATTGCCGAGAAGCGAAGCCGATCGCGTCGCCGAGACGACAGCGGCATTGATCGACGGGCTCTACATCCGGCGAGCGTTGAAGGACGGCGTGCCCGACGCGGCAACGGCGATCCGGCTGGTCGAGGACTATCTTGAAACCAAACTTGGCGAGCGGCACCCCCAGTGACAGCAAAGCGACCGAATTTCCTGATCGTCATGGTCGATCAGCTCAACGGAACCTTGTTCCCGGACGGGCCGGCGGAGTACCTGCATGCGCCAAACCTGAAGGCGCTGGCCGCGCGTTCGGCCCGATTCAAGAACAACTACACGGCGTCGCCGCTCTGTGCGCCGGGCCGCGCCTCGTTCATGAGCGGGCAATTGCCGTCGCGCACAGGGGTCTACGACAACGCCGCCGAATTCGCCTCGTCGATCCCCACCTTCGCCCACCACCTGCGTGCCGCCGGCTATTACACCTGCCTGTCGGGCAAGATGCACTTCGTCGGGCCGGACCAGTTGCACGGCTTCGAGGAGCGGCTGACCACCGACATCTATCCCGCCGATTTCGGCTGGACGCCGGATTATCGCAAACCTGACGAGCGGATCGATTGGTGGTATCACAATCTCGGTTCGGTGACCGGTGCCGGGGTCGCCGAGACCACCAATCAGTTGGAGTATGACGACGAGGTCGTGTTCTTGGCCTCGCAGAAACTCTACCAGCTTTCGCGCGACCAGGACGATACCAGCCATCGGCCCTGGTGCCTCACCGTTTCGCTGTCGCATCCCCATGATCCCTATGTCGCGCGCAAGCAGTATTGGGACCTCTATGAGCATTGCCAGGCGATGGATCCGGAAACTGGGTTCATCGCCTATGACGATCAGGACATGCATTCGCAGAGGCTGTACCGCGCCAGCGACTATGCGTCCTTCGACATCACCCCCGAGCAGGTGCGCCGTTCGCGTCGCGGCTATTTCGCCAACATTTCCTATGTCGACGACAAGCTCGGCGAACTGCTGGATGTTCTGGGCCGCACGCGCATGCTCGACGACACCATCATCCTGTTCTGCTCGGACCATGGCGACATGCTGGGCGAGCGTGGCCTGTGGTTCAAGATGAGCTTCTTCGAGGGCTCGGCGCGGGTGCCGCTGATGATCGCCGGCAAAGGTGTGCCGGCCGGGCTGATCGAGGCACCGGTCTCCAATCTCGACGTGACACCGACGCTCTGCGACCTCGCCGACATCGACATCGAGGCGATCGCGCCGTGGACCGACGGCCAGTCGCTGCTGCCGCTTGTCCACGGCACGCCTCGCACGGCGCCGGTGTTGATCGAATATGCCGCGGAGGGTTCCGCCGCGCCGCTGGTGGCGATCCGCGAGGGCAAATACAAATTCGTCCATTGCGAGCTCGATCCGCCGCTTCTGTTCGATCTCGAGTCCGACCCGCTCGAGCGAGACAATTTGGCCAGCGCTCCGGCCAATGCGGCGCTGGTGGCTGCCTTCATGGACAAGGTCCGGGCGCGCTGGGACATGGCCGGCTTCGACGCCGCCGTCCGCGAAAGCCAGGCGCGCCGCTGGGTCGTCTATCCGGCGCTGCGCAATGGCGCCTACTATCCGTGGGATTTCCAGCCGCTGCAGAAAGCCTCGGAGCGCTACATGCGCAATCACATGAACCTCGACAATCTCGAAGAGAGCAAACGGTATCCGCGAGGCGAATGATGGAAAACACGCTCGTTCCCTCTCTTGACCGACTCCAGCAGGCCTATGCGGTCACATCAACGGCGACGCAGATCACGCCGCTGCTGGAGTCGGCTGCCTTGGCTCGTGAGACGGGTGCGGCGCGCGTCTTCGTCAAGGCGGAATCGCTGCAATGGGCCGGATCGTTCAAGGTGCGCGGCGCCTATTGGCGGCTGACGCAGCTTTCTCCCGACGAGGCGAGGAAGGGCGTCGTTGCCTATTCCTCCGGCAATTTCGCGCAGGGGCTGGCCGCCGCCGGCCAGGCACTCGGCATTCCCGTGACCATCGTCATGCCGATCGATGCGCCGGCCGCCAAGCGAGACGCCACGGCAGGCTATGGCGCCCGTGTCGTGCTGACCGACCATGGCGAGCGGGCGCGTGAGGAAGTCGCCGCCGCCAAGGCGCGCGAGATCGCCGAGACCGAGGGGCTGGCGCTGCTGCATCCGTTCGACGATCCGCAGATCATCGCCGGCCAGGCGGGCGCCGGCCTCGAAGCGCTCGAGCAGCTTGAAGCCAAGGTCGCCAGTGCGGACCTTCTGTTCTGCTCGGTGGGGGGCGGAGGGCTGATCGGCGGCGTTTCGCTCGCCTTCCACTATCTGTCACCCGCCACCGAGATCATCGGCGTCGAGCCGGAAGGTTTCAACGGCATGGGCTCATCACTGGCGCAGGGCAGCATCGAGACCATGCCGATCGGCCCGAAGTCGATCTGCGACGGGCTGATGTCGCGACGGCCGGGCGACGCGCCGTTCGCGGCGGTCAAGACGGCCGGCGTTCGCGGCATTACCGTCGACGATCGATCGGTGCGCAGCGCCATGCGGATAGCCTTCGAGCGGTTGAAGCTGGTGCTTGAACCGTCGGGGGCTGCCTCGCTGGCAGCGCTGCTTGGCGGCAAGATCGATGTGAAGGGCAAGACGATCCTCGTGGTGGCAACCGGTGGCAATGTCTCGCTGGCCGATTTCATCACGCATATCAATGATGGGCGCGTCTGAACCATGCTTGAAGCGGATTTCGTCATTATCGGCTCCGGCTCGGCCGGCTCGGCCATGGCCTACCGGCTGTCGGAAGACGGCAAGCATTCGGTCATCGTCATCGAATTCGGCGGCTCCGACATCGGCCCGCTGATCCAGATGCCGTCCGCGCTGTCGATCCCGCTCAACATGAGCCTCTATGACTGGGGCTTCGCCAGCGAGCCGGAACCGCATCTCGGCGGCCGCGTTCTGGCGACCCCGCGCGGCAAGGTGATCGGCGGCTCGTCCTCGATCAACGGCATGGTCTATGTGCGCGGCCATGCCCGCGACTTCGACCATTGGGCCGAGGAAGGTGCGGCCGGATGGGGTTTTGCCGACGTGCTCCCCTATTTCAAGCGCATGGAGGACAATGATGGCGGCGAGGATGGCTGGCGCGGCCACGGCGGCCCGCTGCATGTCCAGCGCGGTGCGCGGCGCAATCCGCTCTATGGCGCCTTCGTCGAGGCGGGCCGCCAGGCAGGCTTCGAACTGACCGACGACTATAACGGCTCCAAGCAGGAAGGCTTCGGGCCCATGGAGCAGACCATACGCGGCGGCCGCCGCTGGTCGGCGGCATCGGCCTATCTGAAGCCGGCTCTCAAGCGCAAGAATGTTAGCCTGCTCAAGGGTTTCGCGCGCCGGGTGATCATCGAGAATCAACGCGCCGTCGGCGTCGAGATCGAAGCTCACAAACAGATTCAGGTCGTTAAGGCGCGGCGTGAGGTCATCGTCGCCGCTTCCTCGATCAACTCGCCGAAGATCCTGATGCTGTCGGGCATCGGCCCCGCCGAGCATTTGCGCGAACATGGCGTTGCCGTGGTGGCCGACAGGCCGGGCGTCGGCCGCAATCTGCAGGACCATCTGGAGCTCTACATCCAGCAGGAATCGCTGCAGCCGATCACGCTGAATTCGGTGCTCAATCCCTTTTCGAAGGCTTTGATCGGCGCGCAATGGCTGTTCCTCAAGTCCGGCCTTGGCGCCACCAACCATTTCGAGGCGGCCGCCTTCGTGCGCTCGCGCGCCGGTGTCGACTACCCCGACATCCAGTATCACTTCATCCCGGCCGCGGTCCGCTATGACGGCAGGGCGGCGGCCAAGTCGCACGGCTTCCAGGCGCATGTCGGACCGATGCGGTCGAAGTCGCGCGGCTCGGTGACGCTACGCTCACCAGACCCGAAATCAAAGCCGGTGATCCGCTTCAACTACATGTCGCATCCCGACGACTGGAGCGAGTTTCGTCACTGCATCAGGCTGACGCGCGAAATCTTCGGCCAGAAGGCGTTCGACGCCTATCGCGGACAAGAACTCTCGCCGGGCCCGCATGCGCGGTCGGACGACGATCTCGATGCCTTTATCCGCGACCATGCCGAAAGCGCCTACCATCCTTGCGGCACCTGCAAGATGGGCCGCGCCGATGATTTGATGAGCGTCGTCGATCCGGAATGCCGGGTCATCGGCGTCGACGGATTGCGCGTCGCCGACTCTTCGATCTTCCCGCGCGTCACCAACGGCAACCTCAATGGGCCGTCGATCATGACCGGCGAGAAGGCATCCGACCACATCCTTGGCCGCACGCCGCTGGCGCCGTCCAACCAGGAACCATGGATCAATCCGCGCTGGCAGGTATCGGACAGATAGAGCATGATCGGGCGACCGCACGATCCGCATGCCGCGAAAGATTTGGAGACCTCCCATGCGCGCCCAGCCCACGGCATCGCACTATGTCAACGGACGCTACATCGACGATGAGCAAGGGGCGCCGCTGCCGGTCATCTATCCCGCCACCGGGGAGATCATCGCCATGCTGCGTTCGGCAACACCGAACGTGCTGGAACTGGCCGTCGAGGCCGCGCGGGCCGCGCAGCCGGGCTGGGCGCGGCTGAAGCCGGTCGAGCGCGGCCGCATCCTGCGCCGCGCCGCGGACATTCTTCGGGCCCGCAATGCCGATCTTGCCCGCATCGAGACGCTGGATACCGGCAAGGCGATCCAGGAGACGCTGGTGGCGGATGCGCCCTCGGCGGCCGACTGCCTGGAGTATTTCGGCGGCGCGGTCGCGGCCTACAATGGCGAATGCGTCGATCTCGGCGGCCCTTTCGCCTACACCCGGCGCGAAGCGCTCGGCGTCTGCGTCGGCATCGGCGCCTGGAATTACCCGATCCAGATCGCCGGTTGGAAATCGGCGCCGGCGCTGGCCATGGGCAACGCCATGGTGTTCAAGCCATCGGAGAACACGCCGCTGTCGGCACTGGCGCTGGCCGAGATCTACAGCGAGGCCGGACTGCCGGACGGGCTGTTCAACGTGGTTCAGGGCTATGGCGATGTCGGTGCAGGCCTCGTTGGCCATGATGTCGTCGCCAAGGTCTCGGTGACCGGTTCGGTGCCGACCGGCCGCAAGGTGCTGTCGCTTGCCGGCTCGAAGATGAAGCACGCGACGATGGAACTCGGCGGCAAGTCGCCGCTGATCGTCTTCGACGACGCCGACATCGAAAACGCCATTGGCGGCGCCATGCTCGGCAATTTCTATTCGACCGGCCAGATCTGTTCCAACGGCACGCGCGTCTTCGTTCAGAGCGGCATCCACGATCGCTTCGTCGACCGGCTGGTCGAGCGGACCAAGAAGATCCGCATCGGCGATCCGCTCGACCCCGAAACCCAGATGGGACCGCTGGTGTCGAAGGCGCAGCATGAGAAGGTGGTCGGCTATATCGGGACCGGCAAGCAGGACGGAGCCACACTGGCCTGCGGCGGCAATGTGCCTTCGCTTCAGGGTTTCGATGGTGGCTTTTTCGTCGAGCCCACGATTTTCACCGGCGTCACCGACACGATGCGGATCGCGCGAGAAGAGATTTTCGGGCCTGTGATGAGCGTGCTGAAATTCGATGGCGAGGACGAGGTGATCGACCGCGCCAACGACACCGAGTTCGGCCTCGCCGCGGGCGTCTTCACGCGCGACCTGCCGCGCGCGCACCGCGTTATCGCCGAATTGCAGGCCGGCACCTGCTGGATCAATGCCTACAATCTGACACCGGTCGAACTGCCGTTCGGCGGCTTCAAGCAGTCCGGCATCGGCCGCGAGAATTCGCTGGCGGCGCTCGCGCACTATTCGCAATTGAAGTCGATCTACGTCGAAACCGGCGATGTCGCCAGCCCATACTGAGACGCCCCACTGGGATGCCAGGCGCCTCGCTGCCGAAGGCCCGCGAAATGCGACACAAGGGCTGCCATTGCCGCTTGCAGGAATGGAGTATGGCGGCTATAAGCCCGCGGTCTGGTCACGGAGTGTAGCGCAGCCTGGTAGCGCACCTCGTTCGGGACGAGGGGGTCGCAGGTTCAAATCCTGCCACTCCGACCAGAAAAACAGACACTTAGTGGTCTGTTTCTCCCGATACCCCGGCACTGCGCGACGGTTTCACGCCGGGGGCAAGGCTGATCTCAAAGACATGTCCTTTAGGGGCTTACACGTCTTGATCGGCCACCGATCACAGCAATGTTCATGGCGCTGCAACAATGCCTTGGTATTGTGCCGTGGCTTGTTCGTGCGATCACACAGAACCGCGATGACGATACGAATAAAACTCCCCGGCGGCACTTTGAAAGTGAAGAGCTATCGCGAATTGCGCGCGCATGAGCGGGACAGGCGTGTTCCCGTCATGAAGATGGGGGCAATCTACCTCATCTGGTGGTCAAACCGACGGCGGCGGCCCTCGCCGGATATCGGTAGCGAGACATAACGAGCTTTCGAAGCGCCTTGCATAGCGAGGCTAAGCTCCGAAAAGCATCAAGACCCGGATCGCAGTGAGCGGCGACCACGAGTGCCGGAAATTTTCATTGTCGATCTATGGCCGTATCGCCTCGATAGACGCATGATCGCGTCGAACAATCCTGGCGTCTCGGGCAATAGCGGCTTGTTCCCCCGGACACCTTCCGTCAGAAGACTAGTTTGGGCAGCGCTGGTTGCGATCACGTTCGCCAGCGGCTGAACGTTAGGTGCGGACATGACTCTGATTTCAACGAGAACGACCAGGTCAATGCTGATCATCGCCCTGTTTTTCGTCGCGGGCTGTTCATCAATGGCCAGAACGGTCAATCCTGCGAAATACGACGGCATGAGTTGCACCGAACTCAACAGCGCGCTGGGCGACAATGCGCGCGCCATCTCGCAGACCGCCGTTACCCGCGGCAAGGTCGCGAACGCCAGCGTTCCACGCTGGGTGCCGGGGGGCTCGCGTGTCAAGGGTGCGGTCGCAGCCCGAGAAACGACCAGGATCGAGCGGCTGAAGCAGCAGCAGGATGCCATCATCGCGGCGCGGTCGCGCAAGTGCCCGAGCGCAGCGGGCTGAACGGGCGGGCAGACAGCCGACTTTGCCGGCAGCCTCAGGCGCTCAGGCGAAAGCGGGTGACGTCGATCGCAGCGGCCATCAGCGTCTGCGTATAGACATGCCGCGGGTTGCTGAAGATCGCCTCCGTTGGTCCCTCTTCGACGATCTTGCCCTGCTTCATGACGATGATGTAGTCGGCCATGGCGCGGACGACCGAAAGGTCGTGGCTGATGAAGAGGTAGGAGAGTTCGTGGTCGGCCTGCAGCTTGCGCAGCAGTTCGACGATCTGCTTCTGCACCGAGCGGTCCAGCGCCGAGGTCGGCTCGTCGAGCACCACCAGCCTGGGTTTCAGGATCATGGCCCGCGCAATGGCGATGCGCTGCCGCTGTCCGCCGGAGAATTCGTGCGGGTAGCGGTTGCGGGCGTTGGGGTCCAGGCCAACCTCCAGCAACGCTT
>NZ_JBAZUD010000021.1:0-45384 GCF_041661565.1 Mesorhizobium sp. | reverse complement strand
GCAACGGGCGGATGATGACGACGGGTCCGGCAGCGGATTTCGATCGTGGCAGGCTGATCCATCACATGATCGGCGATGAGTTGAAGGAGCAGGGCAGGATCCCGGCGGCCAGGCGCCCGCCCAGGTCAGCCCTGCCGGTGCTGCGCGTCGAGAACATCCGCATGGGCAGCATGGTCAACAACATGTCCTTCTCGATCTTCCCGGGTGAAATCACAGGCTTGGCGGGCTTGATCGGTTCGGGCAGGAGCGAGGTGGCCAAGGTCATCATGGGGCACACCAAGCGCAATTTCGGCGGTGGCCGGATCTGGCTCGATGGCCGCGAAGTGCGTTACGGCCTGCCGGCCCAGGCGGTCGCCGACGGCATCGCCTATATCAGCGAGGACCGCAAGCTGGACGGTTTCTTCGATACGCTGAGCGTCGCGGAAAACATCGGGCTGGGCTGGCTGGCCAAGTTCGGCGGGCGTCGCCTCATCGCTCCCCGGGCGAAAATGCGAGCCCTGGCCCGCGAGTGGGTGGACAAGCTGTCGATCCGCAGCATCGGCGTCGAACGGCCGGTGCTGTACCTTTCCGGCGGCAACCAGCAGAAGGTGGTCATCGCCAAATCGCTGATCCAGAATCCGAGGCTGGTGATCTTCGACGAGCCGACGCGGGGCGTCGATGTCGGGGCGATCGCCGAGATACGGCAGATCATCCGCGGCTTCGCCGACAGTGGCGCCGGCGTCATCCTGATATCGTCCTACCTGCCGGAAATCCTGGACACCTGCGACCGCATCCTGGTCGCCAAGAGCGGCACGATCGCCGCCGAGTTCTCACGCTCCGAAGCAAGCGCCGCCAGTATTCTCAATGCCGCGATCCACTGAGCGCATCGCCAGTCGATGATATCAGGCGGACGACGGGAACATGCATTTACAAGGTCGATTCAATTGCTAACTGGCTTGATAGTGAATCTTGGCACATCGAGGTGCTGCTGATGGACGGCACCATGCAGCCTTATGCGCTGACGCTGGAGAAATTCCTCCAGCACGCAGCCAGGTGGCATCCCGAAGCGGAGGTGGTGACGGGCCGCGCGGACGGCACATCCGACCGGATCGGCTATGCCGCGCTGATGCAACGCAGCATGCGGATTTCGGCGGTGCTGCACGGCTTCGGCATCCGCGCCGGCGACAGGATCGCGACGCTGGCCTGGAACACCCACGCCCATGTCGAGGTCTGGTACGCCAGCATGGGCATGGGCGCGGTCTGCCACACGCTCAACCCGCGCCTGACCGGCGCGCAACTGGCCGTAATGGCAAGCCTGTCCCAGGCCCGCATCCTGGTCGTCAGCGCAGACCTCCTGCCGCTCGCCAGGGAGATTATCGGCCACGGGACCGCGATCGACCATGTCTGGGTGATCGACGGTGCGCGCGACTTCGTCGCCGATCCGCCGCATGAATCGCTCGACCTGCTGGTCGCGCAATCGCAGGGCGAGGTGGCTTGGGGCGAGTTCGAGGAGACAGCGCCCTGCGGGCTCTGCTTCACGTCGGGCACGACCGGCGCGCCCAAAGGCGTCACCTACACCCACCGCTCGAGTTTCCTGCACACATTGCGCGTGTTGCAGGCCGATGTGATGGCGATCTCGGGCGCCGACAGCGTGCTTACGGTCGTGCCGATGTTTCATGCCAATGCCTGGGGCCTTCCTTTCGCCGTGCCGGCGGTTGGCGCCAAGCTCGTTCTGCCGGGCCGCGCCGTGGACGGCGCCAGCCTGGCAAGACTGATCGTCGAGGAAGACGTGACCATGGCGGTGGGGGTTCCGACTGTATGGCTCGGGCTGGTCGAACATATCGAGGCCACCGGCGGCAAATTGCCGACGCTCAAGCGCATCACGGTCGGTGGCGCCCCGATCGCGCCGGCGCTGATGGAGCGGATCGAAAGCCGCCTCGGCGTGAAAGTGCAGACGAGCTGGGGCATGACCGAGCTGTCGCCATCCGGCACGGTCGCGCCGCCTTACGAGCCGTCGCAAGCGCCGCTGTCCGGCCGACCCGCCGTCGGCGTCGACCTGCTGCTGACCGATGCCGAGGGACAGGCGCTGCCCGAGCAGCGCGGCGTCGAGGGGCAGTTGCGCGTGCGCGGCGCCGCCGTGGTTGAACGCTATTTCGGCCAGGAGGAGAAGGCCACCGACGAGGAGGGCTGGTTCGCGACCGGCGACCTGGCGCGGATCGACGGGCAGGGGAACCTCGCCATCACCGGCCGGGTCAAGGACCTGATCAAGTCCGGCGGCGAATGGATCAATCCCGCCGAGATCGAGGCGGTGATCGGCGCGCTTCCGGAAATATCGCTGGCGGCGGTGATCGGCCGGCCGGACCCCAAATGGGGCGAGCGGCCGGTCCTGCTGGTCGAGATGCGCGAGGCCCAGACGATCAGCGATGAAGCCCTCGTGGCTTCCTTGCGGGGGCGGGTCGCTTCCTGGTGGATTCCCGACGCGATCCACCGCCTGCCGCGCATGCCGCTGGCCGCCACCGGCAAGATCGACAAGCTGAGGCTCCGGGCCGAGTATGGCAGCGGCTGAAATATGCTATCCACTGCCTCGCGAGGCCTGGCACAATGTTCGCTATCTTGTGAGTGAATATCATTTCTGTTAGGTCCTTGCCGTCGAAAATCGGAGGTTTCAGCCGGATGTCAGTCGAGGGACGGATCGCGATCGTGACGGGTGCGGGCGGCGGGCTTGGCCGCGCGCATGCCATGTTCCTGGCGCGGCAGGGCGCCAGGGTGGTGGTCAACGATCTGTCGCGCGAGGCAGCCGATCGCGTCGTGGCCGGCATCACGGCTGCCGGGCACGAGGCCATCGCCATCGCGGCATCGGTGACCGACGAGACCGCCGTCGCCGCAATGGTCCGGCAGACGATGGAGCACTTCGGCCGCGTCGACATCCTGATCAACAATGCCGGCATATTGCGCGACAAGAGCTTCGCCAAGATGAGCCTCGACGATTTCCGCCTGGTGGTCGACGTCCACCTGATGGGCGCGGTGATCTGCACCAAGGCGGTGTGGGAGATCATGCGCGAGCAGCGCCATGGCCGGGTCGTCATGACCACCTCCTCGACAGGGCTCTACGGCAATTTCGGCCAGGCAAACTATGGCGCGGCCAAGATGGCGCTGGTCGGGCTGATGCAGACGCTTGGGATCGAGGGGGAGAAATACGGCATCCGCGTCAATTGCCTGGCGCCGACGGCCGCGACCCAGATGACGGATGGCGTGCTGTCGAAAGAGCATCTCGACCTGCTCGATCCGGCTTTGGTCAGCCCGGGATTGCTGGCGCTTGTCGGCGAGGACGCGCCCAACCGCGCGATCCTCTGTGCCGGCGCGGGCCATTTCGCCCGGGCCAATATAACGCTGACGCAAGGCCTCCAGATCGGCGCTGATGAAGATGCCGGCGACCGGGTGGTCCGCGACTGGGACGCGATCTCCGACCGCGCCGGCGAGATCGTCCCCGGCTACGGCTTTGTTCAGGCCGAGCGCGAACTTGCCAGCGCCGAGACGGTGGCCCCGGCCATGGCGGTGCGGTCATGACGCGCGACGCGGTCATCGTCTCGACGGCGCGGACGCCGATCGGACGCGCCTATCGCGGCGCGTTCAATGACACGCCATCGCCGACGCTTGCCGCGCACGCGCTTAACGCGGCCGTCGAGCGCGCCGGCATCGCGCCTGATGAAATCGAGGATTGCCTGCTCGGCTGCTCCTTGCCGCAGGGTGTGCAGCAGACGATCGGCCGCATGGCGGCCTTGCGCGCGGGCTTCCCGGTGACGGTGCCGGGAATGACGATCGACCGGCAGTGCTCGTCGGGGTTGATGACCATCGCCACCGCGGCCAAGCAGATCATCGTCGACCGGATGGACATCATCGTCGCCGGCGGCGTGGAATCGATCTCGCTCGTGCAGACGCCCGAACTGCGAACCACGCCGGACCCCGCGCTGGCCGCGATGCATCCCGACGCCTACATGCCGATGCTCGAGACGGCGGAAGTCGTCGCACGGCGCTATGGCATCGCGCGCGATGCCTGCGACCTCTATGCGCTGTCCTCGCAGCAACGCACCGCCGCGGCCCAGGCCGCCGGGCGGTTCGACGCCGAGATCGTGCCGGTGACGGCGACGATGAAGCGGGTCGACAAGGCGACCAGGGAGATCACCTTTGGCGAGATCGTGCTCGATCGGGACGAGGGAGCGCGGCCCGACACCTCGCTCGCCGGGCTGGCCGCGCTGACGCCGGTGATCGCCGGCGGCACGGTGACGGCGGGCAATGCCAGCCAGCTTTCCGACGGCGCCTCGGCCTGCGTCGTGATGGAAGCGCGGCTGGCGGAGCGACGCGGCCTCAGCCCGCTCGGCCGTTATGTCGGCATGGCGGTGGCCGGCACCAAGCCTGATGAAATGGGCATCGGTCCGGTCTTTGCCGTGCCGCGCCTGCTGGAGCGCTTCGAACTCTCCGTGGACGACATTGGTCTTTGGGAGCTCAATGAGGCCTTCGCGGTCCAGGTTCTCTATTGCCGCGACCGGCTGGGCATCCCCGACGAACGGCTTAACGTCAATGGCGGCGCGATTTCGATCGGCCACCCCTATGGCATGTCGGGCGCGAGGATGGTCGGCCACGCCCTCCTCGAAGGCAAGCGACGCGGTGTGCGCTACGTCGTCGTCACCATGTGCGTGGGCGGCGGCA
Source organism: Mesorhizobium sp. (assembly GCF_041661565.1). Classification (GTDB taxonomy): domain Bacteria; phylum Pseudomonadota; class Alphaproteobacteria; order Rhizobiales; family Rhizobiaceae; genus Mesorhizobium. Next base: position 40,698 of record NZ_JBAZUD010000021.1, on the reverse strand, counting down.
TGGGCGCGGCCGGGCTGTTCGAGGTGTTGTAGAGCGACTGGCCGCACCGGGTCCATATCAGTCGGTCTTCTCCGCTCGGTTACGGGCGATAGCAGCACGAACAGGGCCTTGACAGTCAACCTACTAGAAGGTAGGTAGGCCGCATGAGCAATCTTGTCATGACTTCCGATCAGATCCTGGCGTCGGCGCGGAGCTTCATCGTTTCGGGCGGCTACAATGGGTTCAGCTATGCCGACATCGCCGGCGTGGTGGGGATCCGCAAGGCGAGCATCCACCATCACTTCCCCAGCAAGGTCGACCTCGTTCGCACGCTGGTGGCGCGTCATCGCGAGCAGACGGAGGCCGGCATGGCGGAACTCGAACGCAAAGTCCCCGATCCGCTTGCACTTCTGCAGACCTATGCCGGCTACTGGGCGAAGTGCATCGAGGACGCCACCATCCCGTTCTGCGTCTGCGCGCTGCTGGCCAGCGAATTGCCGGCGCTGCCGCCCGAGGTTGCCGTCGAGGTGCGGGCTTACTTCGGGTTCCTGTCGTCCTGGCTGACCGAGGTCATGCGGCGCGGCGCCGAGAAGGGGGTTCTCCAGTTCGACGGATCGGCGGAGGTGGAGGCCGAGATCTTCATCGCCACCGTGCATGGCGCGATGCTGTCGGCGCGGGCCTGCGGCAATCCCGCCCTCTTCGACGCGATCCTGACGCCGACCGTGCGGCGCCTGTCGACCAAGATCCACTGACATTTGTATTCGCGCAGGCAGCGGCGAAGCCCGCCGCCGCTTACGCGCCCGCGCTTCAATAAACTACCAACCAGTAGGTAAGGAGACCACCATGATCCGCAGAATTTTGCCGGCGCTCGTCGCCATCGGCCTTGCAGCATTTCCGCTGTTGACCGGGCCCGTGCGCGCCGACGAGCAGAAGGCCCAGCAACTCCACGTCAGGGGAACGGTCGAAACCCTCGGCGCGTCGGTGCTGAAAGTGAAGACCCGGGAGGGGGAAACCGTTGATGTCACCCTGGCCGACGGCTGGAAAGTCGCGGCCGTGGCGCGGGCACAGGTCGCTGACATCAAGCCAGGCGATTTTGTCGGGATCGCCTCGATGCCCAAGGCCGAGGGCGGCGACGGCGCGCTCGAAGTCCTCATCTTCCCGCCGGCTTTGCGGGGTGCGGGCGAGGGCAGCTATGGCTGGGATCTGAAGCCCAAGAGCAGCATGACCAACGCAACCGTGGCCAACGCGGTCAAGGACATCCAGGGGCGGACCCTGACCGTGTCTTACAATGGCCAGCAAAAGAAGATCGCCATCCCCGATGGCACGCCGGTTGTGACCCTTGCCGCCGCCACAAAGGACGACCTCGTGCCCGGCGCGGTGGTGTTCATCATCGCCGAGAAGGCGGCAGAGGGCGTGCTCGGACGCCAAATCATCGTCGGCAAGGATGGCGTCGTTCCACCGATGTGAAGCCACTCAAGAAACGGCGCGCGCCGACCGGCGGCGCCGCGACCGTGAACCGTCCGGCAGGCGGGCACCGACGCAATCCTATTCCAGATATTGAATACGAAGGAAAATCAAATGGTTGCCATGACCAATCAAACCGACCAGGTGCTATCCTCACACACCTGGCTCAAGAGCTATTATTTCACACGCTTTGCCGTTTCGGCAGCCTGGGTGCTCCTGGCTTTCGCGGTCGCCCGGACCATCCCGCCGCTTGCAGCCATCATGCTGGTCGCCTATCCCGCCTGGGACGCGCTGGCCAATTTCATCGACGCCCAGCGCACCGGCGGCCTGAACCGCAACAAGACGCAGCTGCTCAACTTCATCATCAGCGTCATCACCACGGTGGCGGTCGCCGTGGCGATGGGCAAAAGCATGAATGCGGTGCTCGCGGTCTTCGGCGTGTGGGCGGTCCTGTCGGGCCTCTTTCAGCTCGCCACCGCCATTCGCCGCTGGAAGTCCGGCGCGCAGTGGGCCATGGTGCTGAGCGGCGCCCAGTCGGCACTGGCAGGCATCTTCTTCGTCAAGATGGCGGGCGGCGCGGAGACGATCGATATCACCAATGTCGCGCCCTACGCGGCCTTCGGCGCCTTCTACTTCCTTGTCTCCGCCGTCTGGCTGACGGTGAGCGATGCAAGGCGCAGGCCGGCCCAGGCGGTCCGCTGAACGCTTGCCCGCCAACCGTCCTACGAAACGGAATGCAGCCGCGTCGACTCCCGCCTGACGCGCATCAGTTGCCGGAAGATCTGCGCCGTCGCCGCCGCCGACTGCCTGATGTCGTACAGGGCGGCGGCGCGACGCACGCTGGCGGCAGACATGCGCTGCAACCGTTCGGGGTGCTCTATCAGAGCCAGCGCCGCCTTGGCCACGCCATCCCAGTCGCCGGGATATTCGGAAACGATGCCCGGCCATTCGTTGGTGCCGATCAGGATGCCGGTTTCGCCGGCCTCGATCAGTTCGGGAACGCCACCGACACCGATGGCCACGACCGGCACGCCCGAGGCCATCGCCTCGAGGATGGCCAGCGGCATGGCGTCCGCCCTCGAGGTATGGAGCATCAGGTCGAGGGAAGGGTACACTTTGCTGGGGTCCTGCCACATGCCGGCGAGATGCACATTGCCTTCGATGCCGGCCCGCTCGATCGCCGCCGCCAGTTCCTTTTCCATCAGGCCGGTGCCGACGAGCGCGAAATGAACCTCGGGCCTGTGTTGCAGGATCTGTTCGGCCGCCTTGACGAATTTGTCTGGACCTTTCTCCCAGGCCAGCCGGCCGACGAATCCGATCAGCACGTCATCCGGCGCGATGCCGATCGCATTGCGCAGGATCGACCGGTCCGCGGCGGCAGGATTGTAGACGGCGAGGTCGATCCCGTTCGGGACGAGGCTCACGCTATCCGATGCCAGCCCCACCGCCATGGCCTGCGACCAGGCTTCCCGGCAGACGACGATCGTATGGCTTCCCGTCGTCCTGATAACGCTGATCTCCTGCGGATGAAGGCTCATGCCGTGCAGCGTCGCGACCGTGGGCGTGTCCGTCAGCTTGCCGGCAATCGCCGCCACGGTATGGGCATTCATCAGATGCGCGTGAAGAAGATCGATGTCGTTTTCTCGGATCAGCGTGCAGATCATTTCAATGGTCCGCCACGGCGGATCATCCCGCAGCGGCGCAATGAACACCTGGTGGCCCTGTGCCCGGATCTGGCTGGTGAGGGCGCTTTCGAAGGGGCAAAGAACCGTCACCTTGAAGTCGTCGACGGGCAGGTGGGCGATGAGATTCTTGACGTAATTTTCCATGCCGCCGACGATGGCGTTGCCGAGCACCTCGAGGACATGGATCCTGGGCGCAGGGGAGTTGGAATTTCCGGTCACGACGTGAGGGGCTTTGGGCATCAGGCAATCTCCGGGGAAAGGGCGAGGGGCAGTCTCAGCCACTCCGCCGCCGTGCGAAACATGATCGCCTCACGGTCGGCCGCGGATACGTCCAACAGGTCGAGCAGGGCGGTGACCTCGTCGATGGCGCTCCGGATGTGGGCGCCGCTGCAGGGCAGGAAGCGGTCGCTGCCAAACTGCATCGAACGCGGTCCGATCACGTCCAACGCCTTCCTGAAGACCTCCTCGCGGTAGATCGGCGGCGGGCCAAACGAGATGTCGAACCTGAACTGGCTGTCTTCGGGGTTCACCCCGTTGATCCGGTCGATCACGCCGACGGCGTTCGCCTCGTCGCACCACGGCCAGCCGAGATGGGCGAGCGTCGCACGCAGTCCCGGGTGCTCGCGGATCGCCTCGTAGAAGGCCGGCCGGCAGAACCTGCCGGACCTGCCGTCGATGAAGATGCCGCTGTGGAAGAGGACCGGCAGGTCAAATCGCGATGCGACTTCGTAAACGCGATGGGCGCAGTCGTCATAGGGGTACCAGCCGGTGGGCACCATCTTGAGGCCGCGAATGCCGGGCAATCCGGCGGCTTCCTCGAGATCCCCGGCGGCTTGCGGGTGAAGCGGGTTCACGACCGCGAAACCCACCAGCCGGTCGGAATGGCCATCGATTAGACGCGAGAGATATTTGTTGCCGGCCCGCAGGGAGTCGCGGTCGTCCAGGGAGTATGGTTCGGTCAGGAACGGCGCCAGCAGGAAGGCGATGTCCACCCCGGCCTCGTCGAGGGTTTGCAGGACCTCGCCCGACGTCTCGCGTCCCGAGGTGTGAAGATGCGCGTCGATAATCATTGTCAGCTCTCCGTCTGGCCGACAACTTTCGCTTTCCCTCACCGTTCCATGCTTAGCCGGGAAACCTGCGATAAAACCAAGTCGGTACGGAAATGACCGAAAGGCAGGACATCGCTTCCGCGTGTCTGGTTCGCACGGTGTCATGCGCGCTGCTTTGTCCGGGCTTGGTGCTGGCAGGTGCCAGTCGGGACGTTCAGGACGCGTGGTCAGCGTGGCGCGGGCCCCAACAGCGACCGCATCATGGATCTCCGCCTTGGAGGTCCCCGCTAACCGTCCATATCTTGATCTCGAACGGAAGGGGCGGCTGTCGCCACTGTCGCGTCGGTATAGTCTTGCGATTGGGGTTGGCTCGTCTGCTGCCCGGGAGGGACTTTCCCCGACCCGTCCGGTCGGGGAGCGGCCGCGACCGGATGCATGCTCGCCGGCTGCTCGAGCATTGGATTGGGTGGCATGCGAGGCGAGTTGAACATCCTTGGGCCCTGCTGCTGCTCAGGTTCCGGGATTGGCACATACGGCACTGGAGCGGCGGTCAAACCGCCGCCCGTCGCGCGGGTGTTACTTGGTGGATTTCTTCCTGGCCGCTCTCGGATTTTGACCGGTCGCGCCAGAGCTCTTGGCGTCCTTGGAATGTGCCGCCACTGCCGGACCCGCCCCGGTCGCCTTGCGCATATCGCCGGTGCGCTTGGGCGCATCCTTTTTGCCGCCGGTGAACCTCGAGAGTATGTTGCCGAAAAAGCCCATGTCCTTCATCTCCAGATCCGGCTCCACGCCGTCATGGCAAGAAGCTTTGTCGCGGCCGTTGGTTCCTTTGCCCTTTAGATATTGGCTCGGTCCTAACGTCCGCCGCTTCGACATGAGCCCCGGCGTGCGACCGCCAGGGCTCCACCGCTCCAAACGGTTGATCTTAGTCGATCTACGCAGCCTCGGCCGCGACATTGACCGCCGACTCGGCGAGCTGGGTCAGCGCCTTGTCGGTTGTCTTTTCTTCGCCCAGGGTGAGATCGAGAAGCGTCACGGCTTCATCGAGGCCAAGTTCTGAGGCCCATGTCCGCATCGTGCCGTAGCGCGATATTTCATAGTGCTCGACGGCCTGTGCCACCGCGAGCAAGCCCGCATCCAGCGCCGGCGCGCCCTTGTATTCTTCCATGATCTCGGCGCCTTCCTCGGTGATGCCCATGATGGCGGCGCATGTCTTGGCCTGCGGCTTCTTGTCGATGATCTCGAAGATTTCCTCCAGGCGCGCGACATGCTCCTGGGTTTCGCCGTGGTGCTTCTCGAACGCTGCCTTCAGATCCGGGCTCTGCGCCGCCTTGGCCATTTTCGGCAGCGTCGCCAGGATCTTCTTCTCGGCGAAATAGATATCCTTCAGCGTGGCATGAAAGAGGTCGCTCAGGCCCTTTGTGGAGGCCGTTCTGGTCGTCGCCATTGTGATGTCTCCATACTTGTCAGGCCTCCCCATCGAGGCGAACAGAAACATCCAGAAATAAGCGAGGTTCCCGTACGAAATTTACCGAATCCATTGTAGGCCGGGTGCCTGCGCAAGCAGGTCAGTTGATGGTATCTACGCGGCACGCATCACCTTGCGTAAGCTTGTCATTGTGCAGTGCAACAACGATGTCCTATGGGATCGCGTTTTCGGACGCCCAGCTAGGATATCGATTTTGCGCACCATCTCCGACACCATCGCTCGCCTGGCCGCCATGCGCGGCGGCCCGCGCTTTCCCACAAATCCTCACGATGACCGCCTGTCGGATCTCGGCGCGTTCGGATCCAATCCCGGCGCGCTGCGTGGGCGCTGCTACATTCCCCATGACCTGCCGCCTGGAGCAGCGCTGGTCGTCGTCCTGCATGGCTGCACGCAGACCGCCGCCGGCTATGACCATGGTTCCGGCTGGTCGAGGCTGGCGGACGAGGAGGGGTTCGCTGTGCTGTACCCGGAGCAGCAGCGGGCCAACAATCCCAACCTCTGCTTCAACTGGTTCGTGCCTGAGGACATGAGGCGCGATCGGGGCGAGGCGCTTTCCATCCGCCAGATGATCGACACGATCGTGGCAGAGCATGGCCTCGACCGCCGGCGCATCTTCGTCACCGGCCTGTCGGCGGGCGGCGCCATGGCGGCCTCGATGCTGGCGTCATACCCGGAGGTGTTTGCCGGCGGCGCGATCATCGCCGGCCTGGCGCATGGCAGCGCCTCGACGATCCCGGAAGCCTTCGACCGCATGCGCGGCCATGGCGGACCGTCCACGGCGGAGCTGCAGCGGCGCCTGAAGGAGGCTTCGCCTCACGAGGGGCCCTGGCCCCGCGTTTCGATCTGGCAGGGATCGGCCGACGCAACGGTGGCGCCGTCCAATGCGGATTCCATTCTCGGCCAATGGCAAGGTGTGCATAGGGTCGAGCCGGGCCTGCCCCGGACGGAAACCGTCGACGGACACATGCGCCAGGTGTGGCGCGATGCCGGCGGACGCGAGGTGATCGAGCGATATACCATCGCTGGCATGGGCCATGGCACGCCGTTGAAGACCCTCGGCGAGGACGGCCTGGGCAATGTCGCGCCATTCATGATCGAGGCCGGCATATCATCCACCCGGCGTATCGCGGCGTTCTGGGAGATCACCAAGGGCGCCGCCACCGGGCGAGCCAAGGTTTCACGGCAACCGGCGTCGGGCAGGGCGGTGGAGCTTCGTGCGGCGGTGGACATTCCCCGGGCGGTCAGAGTCGATCATGCCGCCGAAACGCCCAAAAGCCCTGTGCGAGGTTCAGCCACGGGCATCTCCAAGACAATCGAGGACGCGCTGCGCACGGCCGGGCTGATGCGTTGACGCGTGGCCGAACCCGCATTTGCCCCTGAAAACGGAACTCCCGGCCGAAGCAGCTTCGGCCGGGAGTTTTTGCGTGTTCGAACTAGATACGGTTCACGTCGCGGGCGCCGTCGCGCCCGATTTCGGTCGACTCGTATGTGTCGGCGTCCGCATCAAAACGGGTCCAGCCGGCGGCCTCATACTCACCGCGGCGCTGTTCGAGGTTCACGGACTTTGACTGTCCGAGAATCCTTCGGGCTTCGGTTTCAAGAGCGTCATCGACCTTGGCTGTCACCAGCGTGCCGCCGCGGCGGACACCCTCGGCATAGACATGCGCATCGTCTTCAGACACGCCGGAGTCCGTGAGCGCGCCCACGATGCCGCCCGCGGCACCGCCGACAACGGCACCGCTCACGGCGCCGACAGCAGTGGCGGCCAGCCATCCGGCGGCCACAACCGGACCGACGCCCGGGATGGCCATCAGGCCAAGCCCGGCCAGCAGGCCGCCGGCTCCGCCTACGACGGCGCCCAGACCGGCGCCGCCGGCGGCGTCGTCAGCCGCTTTCGACGTGTCGTGGCGATCGTGCCGGTTGTCGGCATTGTTGGCGACGATGCTGATGTCGGAGTGCGGGATGCCCGACGCTTCCAGTTCGCCAACGGCGTCGGAAGCATCGTCATAATTGTCGAAAAGTCCTGTAACGGTTTTCATATCTCGTATCTCCTTGATAGGGTTTGGTTATTTTGCGCCGGCAACGACGTTGCCCTGGTAGTCGAGAGCGACATCAACCTTCTTGCCGTCCTTGGTGGCCTGGCCGCGCCAGATGCCCTGATCATCCTTGGTCAGCGCCGAGACGTCGGCGAAGCCGGCATCCTGGATGCGGCCCTTGGCCTGATCCTCGGTGAAGCTGTTTGCGCCTGGAACGGGCGCGGACGGGTTGGTCTCTCCGGTGGTCGTCACGGCCGGGGTGGTGGTGTCGGTGGTTGCCGCCGGCGCAGTGGTGGTGTCGGTGGTTGCAGCCGGCGCAGTGGTGGTGTCGGTGGTTGCGGCCGGCGCCGTCGTGTCGGTGGTGGTTGCAGCCGGCGCGGTGGTGTCGGTCGTTGCCGCAGCCGGGGCTGTCGACGTCGCGGCCTTGTCACCCGCCATGGAGGCCATCTTCTCGACCATGTCGCGGTGCATCTTCAGTGTCGGCAGGGTCTCCTGCGCAAACGTCTTCAACGACGCGTTGTCGCCGTCCTTGGCATAGCCCTCGAACAGCTCCACGGCCTCCATATGCGCGTCGCGCTGCATCTGGACGTAGGGTGCGTCGATCGGATCCTTGGCGTTTTGAAGCGTGTCGACATCACCCTTGTGCTTGGCATCCAGTTCCTTCGGAACGGTCAGCTTCTGCTCGCCGGCGATCGTCTCCAGCTTGGCGTTTGCGGCGCCATGGTCGTCGATCATCTTCTGCGCGAAATCCTTGACGCCCTGGTCCTGCGCCTTGCCCTCGGCGATCTTGCTGGAATCCACCTCGAACATGCCGCCGACGGCGGCCTTGTTGACGAAATCCTGCGCGCTGTCGGCGGCGAGAGCGGGCAAAGCGAGGGTCATCGCGGTGGCCGCGGCCAATGAGGCGAGAAGTAGTCGTGTTTTCATGGGGAAGGTCCTTTCATGCACACATGTGCTGTAGGCCTAACCTGCGTTTGGTGCCTTTGTTCCGACCGGGGAGCGATAAACAGCGTTTGCCCATCGCTCAGGACCGATGCGGTTGCGATGGTTGTTTCCGTACGCCGGGGCCGAGGAAGGAACCTCCACCGCACAATGAAGTTTCTGACCAGATACAGCTCCAATGGCGGGCTGTCAGAGCCAGCTCTCGAAAGCCTCAAATGTCACGAATTGGAATTATCGGGTCGGGTCCGACCGCCATCTACACGTTGCATGCGCTCTTGGGCAGCAGCGTGCCGCTGAGGATCACGATCTACGAGAAGACCGGCAGCGCCGGCACGGGCATGCCCTATCGCCAGAACACCAACCATGAAGCCCTGCTGGCGAACATCGCGAGCATCGAGCTGCCGCAGCTGCTGGTAAGCCTGGTGGATTGGCTGCGATCCCTGTCGGAGACGGGCCTGGACAGCCTTGGCTTGCAGCCGGAAGACGTGACGGAACGCACATTCTTTCCGCGGGTCACGCTGGGGACCTATTTTCGGGACCAGTTCTTCCAGCTCGTGGAAAAGGCCCACTCCCTGGGTCACCAAGTTGAGGTCAAGACACATCATCAGGTCGACGACATCCGCGCCGACGGAGGCCACGTCACCGTGACCGGTATCGGCGATGACGTCGCTTTTGAAGCGGACTTCGATCATGTCGTGGTCGCGACCGGCCATACCGTGGACAAGGAAGCGGGCGAGGGCGACCGGACCTATTTCGACAGCCCATATCCGACGTGGCGCCTGCAAGGACTGCCGCCGGGCCGCATAGGCATTTTGGGGACGTCGTTGAGCGGGATCGACGCCACGATATCGATCGCCCTCGACCACGGCGCATTTGTCGAGGAATCGGACACTGTCTCGTTCGTTCCGGGGCATGGCAGCGAGGCCTTGCGCATCGCCATGATGTCGCGCAACGGTCTGCTGCCGGAAGCGGATTTCTTCTGCCCGTTTCCCTATCAGCCGCTCGAGATCTTCACGCAAGCCGCGGTCGACGCCGCCATCGAGGCCGGCAGCGACGGGCTGCTCGATCGCGTCATGTCCCTGTTCAAGGCGCAGCTTGAGACAAGCGACCCCGAGTGGTCGCGGGGTATAGGGCTGTCGCGGCTCGACGTGGATAGTTTCCCGCCGGCCTATTTTGCGCCGAGAGCGAATTCAGAACCGTTTTCCTGGGCGCGCGCCAACCTTCGCGAAGTCATGGCGAACCGGACGCTGAGCCACACCGTGCCATGGCGTTACGCCATCCTGCGTATGCATGAGATCATGGAGGGCGCGGTGGTGCATTTCGGCGTCGAGGACCGGAAGCGGTTCGACCGCGGCATGAAGCGGATGTTCGTCGACAATTACGCGGCCATTCCACCGCAATCGGTGCAGCGGCTCCTGGCTTTGCACGAGGCGGGCGTGCTGACAATCGAACGGCTTGGCGACGACTACGAGGTCGATTCGTCGGGCCAGTCTCATTGCGTGAAGACCGCCGCGGCGGCTCTCGAGTTCGACGTGCTGATAAACGCCGTCGGGGAGGGAGCGGTCAAGGATGAGGATATCCCCTTTGCCGGCCTGAGGGATCACCTGGCGGTCGTGGACGAGGCAACGCAAGCTGGGGAGGACGGTGGATCGTCAAGCCTGGCATCAGGCGATATCCATATGGCATCGCTTCCCTATCTGCTGTCGGATCGCCCCTTCATCCAGGGGCTTGTCTCGAGCCATGAGCTGGGCGCCGAGATCGCGGCCGATATCATCGCCAAGATATCGCGGAAGCAGCCGGCCTCCGCGTCGATGGACGATTTGCTGATGTCGGTGCGGAATCCGGACAGCGGTCAAGCCGCCGAGGCACGGCAATCCGATCCGCTGAGCAGCCAGATCAGGCAATTTGCCTAGAGCAGTTCGCCGTTTCTCGGAAACGGCAAACCGCCCTAACTCTTTGTTTTGACGCAATTCCCAAGGGAAAGCGCTTGCGCGCTTTTCCAGGGAAAGCCGTTCCCCGGTTTTCCTGGAACCGTTGGACAGCCCAATCCCGCCGAGGCGAGCGGTCCGTTTCCGTGCCCGCCGAGGCGAACGGGTCGTTTCCATGCGACGCCGACAATCGTCGATCCGCGCGGCAACGTCCGACGGCGCGATCGCGTAGGCGTCGATACTTTTAAGGATCAGCGAGCGGCGGGCGCTGCCATCTGTGACAGGCTCTTCATCATCCGCTCGGCCTCGGTTTGCGCCAAGCCGATCAAGCTGTCGATTTCCGCCATTTCCAAGGACAACCCGTCCTCGGCCAGGTCGCGCCGTATCGCCCTGACCTGTTCGTGGGTTCGGCGCAGCGCGGCTAGCCTCAGTTCCTCGCCGGGTTGAGTTTGACCATCGGCGTCCTTGACGAGCCATGCGGTCGCCAGCGCGAGCGAGGCCCGGAATACATAGGCGCCGTTTTCATCGCGAACCTTGATCCAGAAGCGGCGATTGGGGCCATCGGGGAGTTCTTCGCGGGCAATGTCGGGCAGCACGCCGACCGCGTGATCGCTGACTTCCGTCAATGTGCCGCAGATGACGCCTTCGCGGTCATCGGTAAACTCGTTGCCGTCGTGCAGATCGAAAAAATAGCGTGCCATTTCAATGCCTATCCGCGCCAGCCTTCATCATAAGATTAAAAGCACGTATGTTGACTTAGGTTCCTCCCTAACAACCCGATCTCGCCCGCGACGTGTCGATCACTTGATGTGCTGCCGGAAATCTTTATGCGACACATCAATTCAAGCGCTCCGTCGACACTGGCGGCGGCGGCATTGGCTACGCGACGTTGCTGGCCCATTCGAAGTCAGGTCGCGTAAAGCGGGCCGCCGGGGATAGCGGATGCAGTTCGTATTGATTGCCGGGCCGGGTTCGCGACAGTTCGAACGCGCCCCGGTGGTTGTCGATGACAAGGTCGAGCACCGCATTGGCCACGTCGTTCGTCGAGCATTTGGCAGCGTATCGCAGCCTCAGGTCACCCCCGTCCGGAAACCGGCAGATGATCGTGCCGGGCAATCCGCCATGGCTCCGCTCTTCGACCTGGATCGTGGCCCAGGCGCGGTCGGCATGCATGGTTGAGCGAACTGCCTCCGGCGTTGCCGCCGACGCCGCCAGCCTGCGCGCTGCGCAACATTGCTCGATGGCCGAGATCATGCGGCCGAATCCGAGCAGCAGGATATGCCGCGCGGCCGCGCGCTCGCGGTCATCGCGCCACCAGCCGGGCCGGTCCAGCGCTGGATGGTCGCAGCCCCCGCGCGTCGCCAGGTCCTTGATCACGTCCGCGACTGCCGTGGGCCGGGGTGTGCCGGAGCGTATGTCGAATGCGCCGCTTTCGTAGAAGCCGTGCCGCGCCGACAGCATCGAATTCCAGTCGACGGCGCCGAACAGCGACCAGGACGTGACCGCGCGGATATCGACGCCATTGTCTTTTGCGGCCTGGGCGGTGCGCCATCCTTCGACCAGCCACCGCACCTGTTCGTCGCGGGTCGAACCGTTGTGGAGTTCCGTGACGACGATCGGCAGCCGATAGCGTTGCCAGACTTCGTCGATCCTCTCGCCCAAGCCTGAATCGCGCTGGTCGACGCAGCGCACGGCGGCGGTGTCGACATAGGCATCGATCCCGTTGCCGCCGATGGCTTCGTTGGGGTAGCGGTCTGTCCGCTCGTCGAGCATCCGGTCGCTGGTCAGGTAGTAATCAAGGCCGATAATATCCGGCGGGCAGGGCTCGGCCGCCAACTCCTGGAGATGGTCTTCGCGAATCCCGGCATCCAGCAGCCGACCGTGAAAGGCATGCCCGGCGTCGACACGTCCGGCCAGGAGGTCCAGCGCCAGCCAGCGACGTTCGTTTTCGTGATCTGCCTGATAGGCGAGATGCTCGGTGGCGAAGATCCTTCCGACATCTTCCGTCTGCACCAGGCGAGCCGACGGGATTTGGGCGCGGATCGCCTTCATTGCCAGGGCGGTGGCGCGGCACTGGGCAACCACGAGCTGGAGGAAAGTGGCTTCGCTTGTGCCATGCGGATGCCACACGCCATAGAGCCCGCTGATCCTGGCGGTGGTGAGCGGCTCGTTGATGGGCGTGTAGGACTCGATCCAGGGATAGCGTTGCGCGACCGCGGCGGCATATCTTGCAAAATTCTCCGGGAAATTGGGATCGAGGACCGTTGCCCATGCCGGCCCGCTGCCGTGATGCATGAGGCCGGCGACCGGCTCGATCCCCAGTTCGCGCAGACGTTGCAGCCGGGCATCCGTCCAGCTCCAGTCATGGCGGGCCGGCTCGGCTTCGACCTTTTCCCACAAGACGGGATATCGCAGGGTCTTGATACCGAGACCGGCGATGAGGTCCAGATCACTGAACCGTTGCAGGTGGCCGGTTTCCGTCAGCTGGTCGCGCAGGGTGGAGCCGACCCGGACATGGCTGCATTCCACGCCGCCCCACATCTCCAGCGCATCGTTCATTCAGCGGCCTCTGCCGGCGTGGAGCCGGCCGCCGGCAGGCTCTTCTGGATGCGAGAAAACGTCGCCAGCGCCTGCCCGACGACCTGGTCCATGTTGTAATAGCGATATGTCGCCAAGCGGCCGACGAACCAGACGTCCTGGACATTCGCCGCCAGCGCTTCGTAGCGCTTGTAGAGCGCCTCGTTCTCGGCGCGCGGCACGGGGTAATAGGGGTCGCCGACGTCGGTCGGATATTCGTAGGTAAGGCTGGTCTTGGGGCTCTGCTGGCCCGTGAGGTGTTTGTACTCGGTGATGCGCGTATAGTCCTCCGTCTGCGGATAGTTGACGACGGCGACAGGCTGGAATTGCTCGCGATCGATGGTCACGTGCTCGAACCGCAGCGACCGGTAAGGCAGGCGGCCCAGCGACCAGTCGAAATACTCGTCGACCGGCCCGGTATAGATCATCCGGCGAAACGGAATGCGGGCCTGGATGTCCCTGTAGTCCGTCTGCAGCATGATCTTGATGTTGGGATTGTCCAGCATCCGCTCGAACATGCGGGTGTAGCCGCCGGCCGGCATGTTCTGGAAGCTGTCGCCGAAATACCTGTCGTCGCGGTCGGTGCGGGTCGGGACGCGCGCGGTCACCGATTTGTTCAGCTCGGACGGATCGACGCCCCACTGCTTGCGGGTGTAGCCACGGAAGAATTTTTCGTAGAGCTCGCGACCGACGGTGCTGACAACGACGTCCTCGGCGGTCCGGATTTCGTCCACCGTTTCGCGCCGCGACGCGAAGAACTGCTCCAGCTGTCGCGACGTCAGCTCGAGGCCGTAAAGCCTGTTGATCGTATCGAGATTGATGGGAATTGGCAGCAATTGGCCGTCGACCTGGGAAAGCACCCGATGCTCGTAGGGTCGCCACGCCGTGAACTTCGAGAGGTAATCGACGATCGACTGCGCATTGGTATGGAAGATGTGCGGCCCGTATTTGTGGATCAGGATGCCGGCTTCGTTGTAGCAGTCATAGGCGTTGCCGCCGATGTGGCTTCGCCTGTCGATGATCAGGACGCTTTCGTTGCGTTGCGAAGCGATACGCTCGGCGAGCACGCTGCCGGCAAAGCCGGCGCCGACAATCAGCCAGTCGAACATGGCTACGCGCTCCGCCGGAACTGCAGGACATTGCTGGTGGAGCGGGCGCGCTGGATGTGCCCGGCCATCGCCGCCCAGGTGCTCTCCCAGGACATGCCGGCGAGATAGGCGTCGACCCGTGCCAGCAAGGCGTCGCGGGGCCGGGCCAACAGGGAGCGAAGCTTGGCTTCGACGTCCTGCGCGTCGACAATGTCGACTAGACCCTCCGCGCCATAGGTCCTCACCACGTCGACGATCGCGGTTGACACGAGGGGAACGCCGGCCGCCAGGAATTCGGGCGTCTTGGTCGGGCTGATGTAGCGGGTGGCCGCATTGAGCGCGAAGGGCATCCAGCCGGCATCCCAATGCCCGAGATAGGCTGGGAGCTCTGTGTAGTCCTTGCCGCCCAGCCAATAGATATTGGCCGCCTTGGGCAGGCTCCCGGGATCGATCTTGACGACCGGTCCGATCATGACGAAATGCACGTCCGGCATGGCCATGGCCGTGCTCATCACCAGATCCACGTCGAGCCGTTCATCGATGACGCCGAAATAGCCGACCCTGGGGTGCGGGATCTGGAGCTGGTCGAACGGGTCATTTCCCGGTCCCCGGGCCTGATGGAAATGCATGACGTTGATGCTGCTCGGGAAGGGAAAGATCGACCCGTGCATGCCGCGCTTGGCCTCGTACAGGCTCTGCCCGCCGGTGAACACGATGTCGGCGCGTTCCAGCAACCGCTTCTCCATCAGCACGAGTTCGGCGGGCGCGTTCTTGAACGCTGAAAGCTCGTCCATGCAGTCATAGACGCAGACATCGCAGGAAAGGTGGTCGCTGAACCGCAATGCCATCGGCGTGTAATACCAGGTCGTCAACAAGTCCCGTGGCGCGAAAGCAACGAGGCCATCGACAAACCGTCGCTGCGCCGCGATGGCATCGGCCTCGCCGGTCCCGAGCGGCAGAACTGGGGTGACGACCTTGATGGACGGCGACACGTCGCTGGAACGCATGAAGGCCTGAGGCACCTGTTCGAAGAGCGGCTCCTCGAAATAGATGATCTGTTTCGACCTTGAGGCAAGAGTCAGGATGTGTTGCGGGCGTTGGTATACAAAATTCCAACGAAGATGTGAAAAGCATAGAAGAATCGGCTTTTGTTCTTCCGGCTGCCTGTAATGTGATTTCCCCAGCAAGTCGTCCATAAACGAGTCCCTTGATTTCAATCCCGAATGCCTGCCTACAACAAATGTTAATCCAGGCATTGGGATGTGATTGTTACCGTTGGTCTAACTTGCCCAACGCTGACTCGTTCCGCGTCCAATAAAATCATTCGCCAGCGCACGATTCTCGCAGCGGTGCCGGGGCAAAGCGGTCTTCTGCCCTCAGCCAGCCCGGCTAAAACGGACGATCATTCCAGCACCGTTTCACCATTGGCCGCCGGATTTTGGGGCGTCTTGCGACACCGGGTCTCGATGTGGCCGCATCGTCATGCGGTCGACGGTGCGGGCGTCCAACCATGCATCCGCGCGAGCGACCGTGGGCCGGCAAAACGCCTGGCCAGACGCCGCACTCCTAGCGCGCGTTTTCAGAGGCTGGGCGAGACCCCGCCATCGATCCGCAGATTGGTTCCGGTGATGTATCCCGCGAGCGGACTGGCGAGGAACGCGGTCGCATCCGCGATTTCGTCAAGCGTGCCAACACGGCCGACCGGAACATCGACGAACAGGGGCAAGACAACACGCTCGATTTCCGCCCATGGCGCGTCCTTGTCCAGCCCGTGCTCCGTGGCAACCTCGCGAAAGCGGGCGTCCAGCGTCTCGCTGTGGACCGTGCCGGGAGAAACCGCGTTCACCGTCACCCCGTCAGACGCCATCGCCTTTGACAACGAAGCCGTCATGGCGTTGATCGCCGCCTTGCATGCCGAATAGTCCGGGCCAGAGGGGGGAGGCATCGTCGCTGCCAGGCTCGATATGTTGATCACACGCCCCCATCCCGCTTCCCGCATCCCGGGCAGCAGCCTCGTGGTCACCCTGAGCGCGGCCAGAACGTTACGATCATAGGCGGCACCCCAGGTTGTCGGCTGCGCGGTTTCCCAGGTCTGCCTGGTGCCGCCCGAGCCTCCGGCATTGTTGACAAGGATGTCGATAGGGCCGGCGAGAGCCTGCGCCTCCTCGACCAGGCGCTCTACCTCGTCGTCATGCGTAAGATCCCCGACGACGACATGGGCGCGCCCGCCCGATGCCAGGATGGTGTCGGCGACCCGCGCCGCCTGGGCCCTGTCGCGACCGTGGACGACGACAACCGTCCTCTCGGCCGCGAGTTTCCTGGCGATGGCGGCGCCGATCCCCCTGCTGCTGCCGGTGACCAGCGCCGTCTTGCCGTCCAATTGCAAATCCATCGCCGAACGTCCACTTCTGCTGTTGGAGTTCGGCGTAGGATCAAGTGCCATGACAGGTGAGACAAGTACGCACTTTAAAGTGCCCATCCCGCACGAGGAGCGCGGTGTCTGTCTTGGCCCGGACGGCGCGGTCGCGCACGTCGCGCGGGTGGTGCGGATGATACAGGCGCGCTGGAAACTGCCGATCCTGTTTCGCCTCTACGCCGATCCATCCATGCGCACCTCACAATTGCGGCGGGACATGCCGGGCATCACACAGAAAATGCTTACGCAGCATCTTCGTGAACTGGAGCGCGATCGCCTGGTGGAGAGAACCAATTTCGGCGAGAAGCCGCTGCGGGTCGAGTACCGGCTGTCGGAGATGGGGCGTCAATTGCTGCCCGTGCTGATCGCCGCGCGGGGCTTTTCAGCCGACCACCCCTGAATTGCGGCACGCCGGACCAGTTCCGGCGCGCCTCTCCAGGCGTTAAAGCTGGGATCCGCCGCCATCCACGGCGAGTTCCGAGCCCGTTGTGTAGGTCGCCTCGAAGCCCAGATAAGCGACCGCCCTTGCCACTTCCTCCGGGCGGCCGAAGCGTTTCATCGGATTCTCCTCGCTCATCGCCTGCTTTGTCTGGCCGACCGCCTCGGTGGGTAGCGAGCGGTCGAGAATTCCCGTTTCGATGGGCCCCGGGCTCACCGCGTTGACGCGGATGCCGCGGGCAAGCAACTCCCGGGCAAGACTGCGGACCATCGACCGCAACGCGGCCTTGCTGGCGGAATAGGCGCTGATCATGGGATATCCCATCTCGTTCACCACCGACGTGGTGACGATGACGGCGCCGCCTTCCTCGATCAGCGGGGCAAGCTTCTGCACCGTGAAGTAAGGACCTTTTGCGTTCACCGTCATGACCTCGTCGTAGACCTGCTCGGTCATGCCTTCGAAGGGCACGAACCGCGTCACGCCGGCGTTGACATAGAGCAGGTCGATCGTTCCGAACTCGGCCTTCACGCGATCGGCGAGCGCTTCGATGTCGGACAGCGATGCCGCATCGCTTTGCACCGCGATCGCATTCCTGCCGAGGCTCTTTGCGGCTTCCTCCAGGGTGGCTTTCGTGCGTCCGGTGACCAGGACACGCGCACCCCGATCGAGCAGGAGCTTCGCTGTTGCCAGGCCTATGCCGCTCGTGCCGCCGGTGATGACGACACGCTTCCCATCCAGATTTTCCATGGTCGCTTCCTTTCGAGACATGCCGAGACAGGTGCTGTGCCGGCTTCCAGGGGAGCATGTAGGTGGTTGGAAAATACGAACTATGCTGTATGATCCGCATTATCTCTTCGATCGTCCGAGATGTGCATGGATCCGCTCTCAAACGTCCTTTCATTGCTGAAGCCGCGAAATTACATGTCCGCCGGCCTGGAGGCGGGCGGAGACTGGTCGATCCAGTTCCCGGATCAGCAGGACGGCATAAAATGCTGCGCCGTGGTTGCCGGCCGATGCTGGCTTTCCGTGGCGGGGGTGGCCGATCCCGTATTCGTGGAAGCGGGCGACTCCTTCCTGCTTCCAAGCGGGCGACCGTTCCGCCTGGCCAGCGATCCGGCGTCCGTGCCGGCGGGTGGCGGTGAGGTTTTTTCGTCGCC
Organism: Mesorhizobium sp.; assembly: GCF_041661565.1. Lineage (GTDB taxonomy): Bacteria > Pseudomonadota > Alphaproteobacteria > Rhizobiales > Rhizobiaceae > Mesorhizobium. The sequence goes on along the minus strand of NZ_JBAZUD010000021.1, from coordinate 22,449 downwards.
CTGCAAGCCCGGTATCGTCTCGTTCAACGGTGGCGGCGATTTCTTGCTGGTCAGCAGCCGCTTCGGGCTCGAAGGAAACCACGCGGAAATCCTGCTGCGCATGCTGCCGCCGATCATCCATATTCGCGATCGATCGGACGAGCCGGCGCTGCGCTGGCCGGTCGAGCGGATGATGGAGGAACTGCGCGATCCGCGGCCGGGTGGCGCTCTGGTGGTGGAGCATCTTGCCCACATGATGTTGGTCGACGCGCTGAGGCTGCATCTCGCCCAAGGCTCAGCAGGGGGCGTCGGATGGCTGTTCGCGCTCGGCGACAGACAGTTGAGCCTGGCGATCAATTCCATGCATGACGAACCGGCGCATCGCTGGACGCTGCAAGAGCTGGCGACGCGCGCCGCCATGTCGCGATCAACCTTCGCCCTGAAATTCAAGGAGAAGGTCGGCACATCGCCAATGGACTATCTCGCGAGCTGGCGCATGCTGCTTGCGGCCGACAGGCTGAAGACTTCCAGCGACTCCCTTTCGACCGTCGCGCGGTCGATCGGCTATGATTCCGACACGTCCTTCAGCATGGCGTTCAAGAAGATCATGGGCTGTTCACCCCGGGCTTACGGCCGCCGTCAGGATCGGGTTTCAGGTTCGATGGGTGTGGCGCGGGCCGCCTAGATCGAGCATCGGATCGCCGGTCCCTGCAATGCCGACACTCATGCCGGAGCTGGGATCGCATTAAGGATAACGCATGCCTGGCTGGCGCGCTGGAGCGCCATCAAGCATGGTCTTGAAATTCTTCGCGGCGCTTGCCATTTCGTCGCCGGGATTTGCCGTGGAAAGGGTTTGCACATGACGACGAGCACCGAGGAACGATCCGCCGAGAACCATGTCTTCGAGGCCGATGTGGCGCGCCTGCTGCACATGATGGTGCACTCGGTCTACTCCGACAAGGACGTCTTTCTGCGCGAGCTGATCTCGAACGCCGCCGATGCCTGCGAGAAATTGCGCTATGAGGCGATCGCCTCGCCTGAGCTGCTGGCCGGCGATCCGTCCAGCCGCATCCTCCTGTCCCCGGACGAGGAAAACAGCCGGCTTGTCGTCGAGGACAATGGCATCGGCATGAGCCGCGACGAGATGATCGAGGCGCTCGGCACCATCGCGCGTTCGGGCACGCGCGCCTTCATGGAGCGCATCGAGGCCAACAAGGCGGGCGAGGGCGCGCAGCTGATCGGACAGTTCGGCGTCGGCTTCTATTCGAGCTTCATGGTGGCCGACCGCGTCGATGTCGTCTCGCGCCGCGCCGGTTCCGGCGAGGCATGGCTCTGGTCTTCGGACGGCAAGGGCAGCTACAGCATCGCTCCGGCCGAGCTGGCGGACGCGCCGGCGCGCGGCACCCGCGTCATCCTGCACCTGATGGAGGACGCCAAGACCTATGCGTCGCGCTGGACGCTGGAGCGGATCGTCAAGGAGCAGTCCGGCCATGTGCCCGTGCCGATCGCCATCATCGAGAAGGCGGGCGCGGAGCCGGCGGAACTGACCGACGGCACCGCGCTGTGGACAAAGCCGAAGGCCGACATCACCGCCGAGCAGTACACGGATTTCTATCGCGGCGTTTCCGGCCAATATGACGAGCCGGCGCTGACGGTGCATTTCCGCGCCGAAGGGCGGCACGAATATGTGGCGCTCGCCTTTGTCCCGGGATCGCCGCCCTTCGACATGCTCGATCCGGACCGCAAGGGCCGCATGAAGCTTTATGTGAAGCGCGTCTTCATCACCGACGACGCCGAGCTCCTGCCGCGCTATCTGCGCTTCGTCAGGGGCCTCGTCGATACCGCCGACCTGCCGCTCAACCTGTCGCGTGAGATGATCCAGGACAGCCCGATCCTGGCGGCGATCCGCAAGGGCGTGACCGGCAGGATCATCAAGGAGATCGAGAAGCTCGCCGAGAGCGACACCGAGGCGTTCGGGAAACTCTGGAGCAATTTCGGCGGTGTCCTCAAGGAGGGCATCTATGAGGATTTCGAACGGCGCGCGCAGCTGCTGGCGCTGGCGCGCTTCCGCACCACCGCTTCGGGCGAGGCTCATCGTTCGCTCGCCGACTATGCCCGGGACGCCAAGGAGGGACAGGACGCCATCTATTTCCTCGCCGGCACGAATATCGACCAGCTGAAGGCGTCGCCGCAGCTCGAAGGTTTCCGGGCGCGCGGCATCGAAGTGCTGCTGCTGACCGATCCGATCGACAGTTTCTGGACCATGAACGCCCCCGATTTCGAGGGCAAGACGTTCAAGTCGATCACCCAGGGTGCCGCCGACCTCGCGAAATTCGCCAGGCCGGAGGGCGATGCCGCCGCTACCGACGCGACCTCGGCCGAGCTGGACGCATTCCTTGCCTTCGCCAGGGAAAAGCTCGCCGACGACGTCTCCGATGTCCGCCTGTCGGACCGGCTGACGGAAAGCGCCGCCTGCCTCGTCGCCTCCGAGCAAGGCTATGACCGCGAGATGGAGCGCATCCTGCAGGGCGCCGGGCGGCTTCAGTCGGCGGCCAAGCCGATCCTGGAGATCAATCGCGATCATCCGACCGTCAAGGCGCTCGCCGCCGAGACAGTGGACGGCGCGCTGCGCGAAGACGCGACGCGGCTGCTGCTCGACCAGGCGCGGGTGCTGGACGGCGACAAGCCTGCCGATCCGCGCGCCTTCGCCGACCGGCTGTCGCGGCTGCTACGCACTTCGTTGGGGGTCGTGTGAAGGCGGTCGCAGCTTTTGCATTGAAGCGCGACCCGCATCCTTATATCGCATGGCCATGAAAAAAATCGGCTTCCTTTCGTTCGGGCACTGGACGCCCTCGTCGCAGTCGCAGGTGCGCACCGCCGCCGACGCGCTGCTGCAATCCATCGAGCTTGCCGTCGCCGCCGAGCAGCTTGGCGCCGACGGGGCGTATTTCCGCGTCCATCATTTCGCGCGCCAGCTCGCGTCGCCGTTCCCGCTGCTGGCGGCGGTCGGCGCCAAGACCAGCCGCATCGAGATCGGCACCGCCGTCATCGACATGCGCTACGAGAACCCGCTCTACATGGCCGAGGATGCGGGCGCCGCAGACATCATCGCCGGCGGCCGCCTGCAGCTTGGCATCAGCCGGGGGTCGCCCGAGCAGGTGATCGACGGTTGGCGCCATTTCGGTTACGCGCCGCCGGAGGGACAGAGCGACGCCGACATGGCGCGGCACCACGCCGAGGTCTTCCTGGAGACGCTGCGCGGCGTGGGCTTCGCAAAGCCCAATCCCCGGCCGATGTTCCCCAATCCACCCGGCCTGCTGCGGCTCGAGCCGCATTCGGAGGGCCTGCGAGAGCGGATCTGGTGGGGCGCGGCCACCAACTCGACCTCGGAATGGGCGGCGAAGCTCGGCATGAACCTGCAGAGCTCGACGCTGAAGTTCGACGAGAGCGGCAAGCCGTTCCACATCCAGCAGGCCGAGCAGATCCGCATCTATCGCGAGGCCTGGAAGGCGGCGGGCCACAGCCACGAGCCGCGCGTCTCGGTCAGCCGCAGCATCTTCGCGCTGGTCGACGATCGCGACCGCGCCTATTTCGGCCGCGGCAATGAGAGCCGCGACCAGATCGGCTTCATCGAGGAGAACACCAGAGCGATCTTCGGGCGCAGCTACGCTGCCGAGCCGGACGTGCTGATAAAGGAATTGGCGCAGGACGAGGCGATCGCCGAGGCCGACACGCTGCTGCTCACCGTGCCCAACCAGCTCGGCGTCGAATACAACGCCCATGTCCTCGAAGCGATCCTGACCCATGTCGCGCCGGCGCTGGGCTGGCGCTGAGGCACCGTGTAGCAACCGGCCAGGGGACGGTTTTTGCAGCGAGTCTGGATGGACGGCCGATGCGTTCTGACGTAGCCCTGCTCAATCTTTGCAACTGTCGCCAGGTCCCCACGCTTCGTCATCCTAGGGCGAAGCAGGAGCGTAGCTCCGTCGCGGAGACGCTAGGATCCATTCCGTGAGTTATGAGCGTTGCGAAGGTGCAGAAGTTGGGGTCGCTGTCGCTTCAGGCCTTGGCTATCCGGCGGTGGGAGCAAACGATTGTTCTGGACCGTTGCACTTGTGAGTCGTTCACGGAATGGATCCTAAGGTCTGCGCCGCGTCGCTTCGCTCCTTGCTTCGCCCTAGGATGACCAAAGTTGGGACGGTCGCCCCTCGAAGCCATGCAGCAGCCCGGCGTCCTGCCTCCAGCCAGACCTCGAAATCGATACGCCATGGCTGGAAAGCCGGCCGCTATCGAATTACCATCCGGTGAATGGCGAGGGGGGACAGAATGGATTACCAGCGGACTGTATTATTGGTCGGCGGGGGCACGGGCGGAGACGAGGAAGCCGTGTTTACCCTGCATGTGGACGGCGCCGTCTGCAGCCTCACATGCGACTACCGTGGCAAGGTTATTAAAGCCGACGAGGAAGACTTTTTCGACGCTCTGTTCCAGATTCGTCAGGCACTTGAAGTCGATGGCTTGCTGCCCTTCTGTTACGGGGCAAGTGCCAACGTCTATCCCGAAAATACCGTGATGGGGAAAAGTCGCGGACTGATGGCCTGCAAGGTGCAGATGGGACAGCTTCCCCAACAGACCGATTTGGTCGACATATTTGACGATGGCCCTGACGTGGTTCCGGTTTTCGTCCATATGCAGCAGGAATTCTGGGAGGAATGGCTGGCTTCGCTGCCTTCCTAGCAACGGGCGTTCATCCAATCCCGCCGGCAACGGCGTAGGCGCCCGCGCTGCGTCCATCCTCCAATCTCACCACCGCCGTAACGATCGAGCCATACGAGTCGCGCCAGACGCTGTGGAAGCGCTGATGTTCGGCGGCGGTAACAAGCGCCGCTCCTCTGAAGCTCGCGTCGCTCCGTTGCATGGCGACGGGCTCTCCGTTGACGTGCACCTTGATGCTGGCGTTCGTCGCCTCGATGGGCAGATCGAGCGTGATGACTATTTCGGCCTGTTCGCCGGTATGCCTCAGATCCGCCGAGAGCTTGATGCCGAACGGCGGAGCGTTGCTCTTAACGCTTTGCGCCGGGCGCCGAGCAAAGACATCGCCCGCCAGCTCAGGCGTGCGGGGCGGCGTCGTTCGGCGTCGGGTCGACCGCTCGTAGTCGCCGGCCATGCGCAGCAGCCTTTCGTCGTCATAGGCCTTGCCGGCAAAGGTCAGCCCGACGGGCATGCCGATGTCGGCCATCGTGCCCATCGGCACGGTGACGGTCGGAATGCCGAAATGGCGCCAGACCAGATTGCCGTTGGCGACCCAGGTGCCGTTGCGCCAGGCCAGCGCGGCGGAGGCCTCGTCGACATCGGCATCGGCCGGGCCGACATCGGCGGCGGCCGGCAGCACCACCGCGTCGAGCCCATGTTCGTCGAGCCAGTCCTCGAAATCGATGCGCCTCGTCGCCTCCAGCCCCTTCAGGCCGGCCTCCAGCGTTGGAATATCGGCCAAGGGCGTCACGCCGCGCCTGGCGTGCTCCACATATTCCGCCACGTCGAAGCCGCCCTCATATCGATCCGGCAGCGTGCCCGGCGGTTGCGGGAAGATCTTCGGGCCGTCGACCGAGGCGAGGTCGGGCAGCGCCGGATCGGCATTGGCGCGCAGGAAATCGTCCCAGGCCCAGACGCAGAGATCCCGGATCTCGCGTTCGGCAAATTCTTGCGGCACCAGGCCACGCTCGACCATGGTGCGCGCGCCGGCACGGTCGCGCTCATAGTTGGAGACGACGGGGAAATCGACCTCGACCACCTCGGCGCCAAGCCGCCTCAGGTCCGCCGCCGCCTGGTCCCACAGGGCAAGCACCGAGGCGCGGGTTTCGATCGGCCTGTCGGCGCCGCTGTCGCGGCCGATATACATGCACGGCACGCCGAGGCGCATGCCTTTCAGCGAGCCCGCCAGCGCCAGATCGGTGTATCGCGGCGGCCGTAGCTCTGAACTGTTCGGCAGGGGAATCCAGGGCTGTGCGCGCCAGAAATCGCCTCGCGTCTCCGGATCGTCGGCGACGATCACGTCGAGCAACTCCAACATGTCGGGCATGCTTCGCGTGTGCGGCACCACCACATCCATGGTTGGCACCAGGGGCCAGTTGCCGCGCACCGAGATGACGCCGCGCGATGGCGTGTAGGCCACCAGCGCGTTGTTGGAGGCCGGCGCGCGGCCGGACGACCAGGTCTCCTCGCCGAGCCCGAAGGCGGCAAGGCTGGCCGCCGTCGCCGTGCCGGAGCCGTTGGACGAGCCCGACGCAAAGGCCGCGGTCAGATAGTCGCCATTGTAGGGGCTTTCGGCGCGGCCATAGACGCCGCGCTGCATGCCGCCATTGGCCATTGGAGGCATGTTGGTGAGGCCGACCAGCACGGCGCCGCCCTCCCTGAGCCGGGCGATGGTGAAGGCATCCTCGTTGGCGACGAGATGCTCGAAGGCCGGCGAACCGGCGGCGACCGTCAGGCCCGCCACCTTGTAGCTGTCCTTGGCCGTGTAGGGGATGCCGTCCAACGGGCCGAGCAGGGCGCCGTCGCGGCGCCGCTGGTCGGAGGCGGCGGCCTCCTCGAACATCGCTGGGTTGAGCACCGGAATCGCGTTCAGCGTGATGCCATGGCGGTCGTAGCGGGCAATGCGCCCGAGATAGGCCCCGACCAGCTCGACGCTGGTCACGGTGCCTTCATCGAGCGCGCGGCGCAATTGCTCGATCGTCGCTTCGACGATGTGAAGGCTGGCGTCGGTCATCATCGGTCCCAGGGCTGTCGGTCAACTCCATGGATGAGCGAGGACGCGGTCTTCGGCAAGAGCCAATCGGCCGTGCTGGGTGACCATGGCGTTGTTGCTGTCCGCCCGATACGTCCACGAAACCATGTGGCGGGAACTTTTGTCCGGCCGGCGGTTTTGGATGTATGGTGCGATTCCGGATGCCAGAAGGGTGCTGCAATGACGACAAAATGCCTCGCGATCCTCACCATCGCGTTTTCGGTCGGGACTTGTGCCTCGGCCTTCGCCGGCGACCGGCATCATCACCAGCACAAGGCGCAGTCCGAACGCTACGTTCCCGCCGATGACGACCTCATCAACTTCCTGTTCGGCGGTCCGCGCTACTATGACCAGCAGATGTTCACGACGGCGGCCGGAGCCTGCTCCTACGATCGCGTCGGACCGGACGCAAACGCCATCAACAAGATCAACGATCACCACTGCGGCAAGTAGGCGGCTTCAGGCGCCCGTCGCCTGATCTCGCTATTGCGCCGCCATCCATGCCGGCGTGCCGCCCTTCAAATCAGCCGAGCAGGCCGTGGATGGTGGCGGCGACGGCTTCCGGCGCGTAGGGCTTGGGCAGGAAAACGCCGCCGGCCGGCATCGCCTCGCGCGCCGGCTGGCGCTTGCCCGAGGTGATGATGATCTTGACCGGCGGCCAGCGGTCGCGCACGGCGGCGGACAGGCGCAGGCCATCCATCGAACCCGGCATGTCGATGTCGGTGAACAGGATGGCGATGTCCTGCCGGCGCTCCAGCAACGCGATCGCCTGGTCGGCATTGCTGGCTTCCAGGACCGCGAAGCCCATCTCGCGCAGCTCATCGGCGATGGCGAACAACAGGAACGCTTCGTCTTCGACGACGAGGACAGTGGTGGAGGGCTGAATGGTCATTCTACGCTCTATGGTATCTGAAGGTGCTATGTAGTCAGTAAAGGCCAGTCGGCAAATGGGGTGCCGGTGCGTTCAACTCGCATTCGACTCCGTCGGAATTGTAGTCGATCCGGACCGACCCGCCGAAATCGGTGCCCAGCACACGCTCGATCAGGAAGCGGCCGAAGCCTCGCCGGCTCGGCGGGGTAACCGGCGGGCCGCCCTGTTCGCGCCAGCGCCAGACCAGCCGCGGCTGACCATCCGCCTCGGCCGACGGTTGCACCGACCATTCGATCGACACCTTGCCTTCGGGTACCGAAAGGGCGCCATATTTCAACGCGTTGGTTGCAAGCTCGTTGACGGCCAGCGCCAAGGTCAGCGCCATCTTCGGGTTGATCGGCAGCGCTGGGCCCGAAATGAAGATCTGCTCGGCCGGGAAGGAGGCGATGGTGTTGTCGACCACCTCGCGGATCGAGGCGCTGGTCCAGCGCGTCTTGTTGAGGATGTCATGCGCGTTGGCCAGCGCGCGCAGGCGCTCGTTGAAGGTAGCACTGGCGGTGACGATATCGGTGTTGCGCAAGGTCTGCGAGGCGATGGCCGCGACCATTGCCAGGATGTTCTTGATGCGATGCTCCAGCTCGTGGGTCAGCAGTTCCTGCCTCGCCTGAGCCTCGCGCCGGTCGGTGACGTCCTGCATGACGCCGAACATCTTGATGGGCTTGCCGGTCTCGTCATGGACGAAGTCGACATGGCGCGACAGCCAGCGCAGCGCGCCATTGTCGGGCCGCCGGATGCGGTATTCGACATTTGGCACCGCCGATCCCTCCTCGCGGGTCCGCTGGTTGGAACGGACGTCCTTGTCCTCGGGAATGACGATGTTTTCCAGCACGCTTATATGGACGCTGTCGCGGGGCGAGAGGCCCCAGAGGTCCCAGAAGCCTTCGGAGCCGACGACGATTCCACTGGCGATGTCGAGTTCGAGCGCCGCTATGCCGGCGGCATTCTGCGACAGCTGCAGGCGGCGCTCGCTCTGCAGCAGCGCCTCCGCCGCCTGCTTCTGGTCGTCGATATCGGTGTTGGTGCCGATCCAGCGCAGGATGACGCCGTCGGTGTCGCGGATCGGCACGGCGCGCGAAATGAACCAGCGATAGACCCCGTCATGCCTGCGCAGCCGGAATTCGGTTTCGTAGAAGACGGCCGCGGCGAGCGCCTGCCGCCATTTTTCACTGGCCGGCCCGATATCGTCGGGATGCACGATGGTGGACCAGGCCTGGCCGTCGAGCGCGCCGTTTGCGGCGCCGGAATAGGCGTAGACGCGGGGGTTGAACCAGTCGAGCATGCCCTCGGGCGTTGCCGTCCAGACATGGTTCGGCATGGCCTCGGCGAAGGTGCGGAACTGCGTCTCGCTCCGGCGCAAGGCCTGTTCGGCGACAAGCCGGTCGGTGACGTCGACGCCCTGCACGAAGATGCCGATCACTTCACCGGAAGGGGCGCGCACCGGCTGGTAGACCAGGTCGATGAACCGGTCTTCCTTCGGCGCATCGGGGCTGCGTCGCAGGTCCGCCTTCAAGGCATAGCCGATGAAGGCCTCGCCGCTGGTGAAGACATGATCGAGCAGTTCCACGAAGCCCTGGCCCGCCACCTCCGGCAGGGCTTCGCGCAGGGGCTTGCCGATCACGTCGCGGTGGCCGACCAATTGCCTGTAGGTGGCGTTGGTCAGCTCGAACACATGGTCGGGTCCCGACAGCATGGCCATGAAACCCGGCGCCTGCTCGAACATCTGGCGTTGCCGGTCGCGTTCGCTCGCCCGCCAGCGCTCCGCCGCGACCTTCGCGGTCGTCTCGATGACGATGGCGATGACGCCGGCCGGTTCGCCGCTCTCGTCGAGCACCGGCGAGTAGTCGAGATCGAGCCAGACCTGTTCGGGTTCTCCCGTGCGGTTCAGCGTCAGCATCTGGTCGCGATAGGCAAGCGTGCCGCCGGCCAGGCACACCTTCATGATGTTGTCGTTGAAGTCGGCCACTTCCGGCCAGCCTTCCCGCACCCTGGAGCCGAGCAGTCGCGGGTGACGGCCGCCGGCGAAGCCGGAATAGGCGTCATTGTAGATCATGACGCCGTCTTCGCCCCAAAGCATGACGATCGGCACCCTGGAGCGCAGGATGAGGGACACCGCCGTCTTCAGGCTCTGCGGCCAGCCGCTGATCGGGCCGATCGATGTCGAGGCCCAGTCGAACGCCGCGATCAGGCTACCGAGCTGGCCGCCGCCGGCGAGGAAGGCATGGCCGCGATCGCTGGCGGTGGTGGTATCAACTGCTGGCATGCTGTCTCGTGGTCAGGTCGGCGATTGTCGAGATGGTTTAGTCGTGGCCAACAGGCCCCATTGTCAAGTCCGCCAGCAACTTGCCGGCCATCACCGGCTTCGCGCCGGATGGCGGCGAGAGTACGGCATTGCGCATCCGCGTCCGCAAAGACGGTCGCCTTTCCCGTGAAGTCTGCATATCCATGGTACCCCCGAACGCCAAAACATCCAGCGGCGCATTCGGTTCCGCCAGAGGTCGTATTTCCCGGCGTCGGCCGATAGCGCTTGACGCGTCGTTGTCAGCCATTCGATGCATTTTCTTTGCAAGTCGTTAATGCGGCCATGCGTTTAATCAGCATCTGCTAATGATCGGCGCGACTGGGGACGGAATGACCAAGAATCTCGGCAATGCACGCTATATCCCGCCAAAGGAGACAAAGGTCTCGTTGTTCAGCAAAATCGCGCCATTGCTGTTTCCGCTGGCCGTCACCGCGCTTGGACTGCTGATCGGGCGCCAGTTCTTCGGCATGTAGGATACGAAGCCGGTCTCCGCCCACGGCTCGATCAGCCGCCCGACTGTCGCCGCCCTGTTACAGGTGGCGCAGATCCCGGTGTCAAGGGCGAGGCCGGCGCGTCGGCCGGCGGCGGCTCCCAGCCGAAGACGGAGCGGCCGCCCAGTTCATGCGACTGGTCGAACTCGCCGGCGACGATCTCCTTGAGGCTCGGACCGGTGACGTAGCGCTCCAGGCGGCGCGCCTGTCCGTCCAGCCGCTGCAGGACGCCAAGCTCTTCCGCGTTGCCGAGCCTCGCCTTGCGGACCGCCGATTTCATCACCGCTATGGTCTCGTCATAGACTTTCAGCGGCACCGGAAACGGGTGCCGGTCCTTGCCGCCATGGGCCAGCGAGAACCGCGCCGGATCCGAGAAGCGGCACGGCGCACCGTGCACGACCTCGGCGACCATGGCGAGCGCCCGCACGGTACGGGCGCCGACGCCCGGCACCAGCAGCAATTCGGGAAAATCCGCAGGACCGCTTTCGATCGCCGCCGCGATATTGCCGTGCAGGCGGCGCATGACGATATCGCTCTCGCGCACGTCGTGGTGGGCGGGCATGATCAGGTTGGGCAGCATGGGCTGCGCGGAGGCCGGGACCTTCGACGGTTCGATTTCGGCGAATTCGCGCACGATCCGGTCGGGACCGAGCTGGCGCAGCAGGTCGAGCTGGGCGCCCCGCGAGCGCTCGGCGCGGTGGTCGGTGAGGTTGACGATCTCGCCCTGCCGCTTGCCCTCGATCGCCGCATGCGGCTCGTCGACGAAGCTCGCGAGGCCCTCCGACAGCCAGTGGTAGCGGCGCGCCAGTTTGCTGTCGCCGTTCATGCCTTGCTGGACGACCACCCAGCGGCTGTCGTCGGTGACGATGAAGCCGTGCAGGTAAAGATCGAAACCGTCCTGCACGGCGGCGCTATCGACCTTGGCGACCAGCCGGCTGGCGGTGGCCAGCGCCTGGCCGTCGATGCCGACGCGTTCGCCGATCCGTTCGAGTTCATGCGGGGTCTTGCGCGAATGCGCGCCCCTGCCGCCGCAGACATGGATTCCGAGTTCGCCCGACAGCGGCGTCAGCCCGCGCTTCAGCGCGCCGATGACGCTGGTGGTGATGCCGGAGGAGTGCCAGTCCATGCCCATCACCGCCCCGAAGGACTGGAACCAGAAGGGATGCGCCAGCCGGCGCAGCAGCTCGTCGCGGCCGTAGTGATGGATGATCGCCTCGCACAGCACAGCGCCCAGGCGCGTCATGCGGTCGCCAAGCCATTTCGGGACCCGCCCGCCATGCAGCGGCAGGTCGGCGCTGCCGCTTCGCTGCGTCATGTGTTCGCCATCTCCGGCCGGTGAGTCGGGCCCCGGCTGCCCGGACTAGAGATGGCACCGAGGCGGCGATTTGCAAGCCCGGCGATCGGCGGCCCAGCCTGTCGCGAGCGCGCCCGCCGCCGCCGCCGGGCAGCACTGCCGGGCCAATGTCCAGATTTGTCCGCATCTGTCCCTAACTGCCGGTATCGAGCCCCGACACGGGTCTCTAGCTTTTGCAAGACCGCCGACGGCGTGGGGAATCGCAAGGCGGCTGGCATCTGCGGGGCAGGGGAACGGGATGGGACATCGGGGGCGCCGCGCGGCGCCGAGACGGGCATCGATACCGCTGACGGTGGGGCTTGCCGCCCTCTTCGTCTCGTCCTCGTCGCTCGCGCTCGGCGCGTCGCTGGCCTGGAACGGGTCGAGCTCCGGCAACTGGTTCACGGCCGGCAACTGGACGCCGTCATCGGCGCCGACCGCCAGCGACGATCTCGTCATCAACAATTCCGGGGTCAACACGGCAACGATCGGCTCGGCCGGGGCGCTGGCGCTGACGGTCAGCATCGGCAGCACCGCCGGGTCCAGCGGCGCGCTCGTCGTCGATGGCGCCGGCACGCTCGGGGTCGGCTCCAACTATCTCATCATCGGCGATTTCGGCACGGGCGCGCTGACCGCCTCGGGCGGCGGCAAGATCACCAGCCTTGGCGGCGTGGTTGCCAACAATCCATCGTCCTCCGGCACGGTCACCATCTCCGGTGCCGGTTCGCAATGGTCGAACAGTTTCCTCTCGATCGCGGCCGACAATGGCGCGGTCGGGCGTGTCAGGGTCGAGGCCGGCGGCAAGCTGCAATCCAGCGGCAATGTCAAGATCGGCGAAACCTCGGTTAACGCCGATGGCCAGCTGCTCGTCACCGGCAGCGGCACGGATGTCTCGATGACCGGCAGCGCCACCACGCAGATGATCATCGGCGTGGCCGGCAAGGGCGATTTCCAGCTGCTCGACAACGCCACCGCCACCACCAGGCTCACCTATGTCGGCGGCAATGCGGGTTCGGTGGGCACCGCCACCGTATCGGGCGGCGCGACATGGTCGACCGGCAACCTGTTCGTCGGCTCGGTGGGCGCGGGCACGCTGACCGTCTCCGCCGGTGGCAAGCTGACCAGCACGCACAGCTTGGCCACCAACACCGTCGCCATCACCAACGGCAAGGCGACCGTCACCGGCGCCGGATCGCAATGGACGATCACCGGCGTCTACAGCAACGCGCCGCTGGTCATCGGCTCGACCAGCCAGACCGCTGAATTGAACGTGCTTGCCGGCGGCGCCGTGCTCATCGATTCCACCGCCTCGGGCTTTCTCAGCGCCGACACCAGGCTGGGCTACACGGCCAACAGCAAGGCCGCCCTTACCGTCGATGGCACGGGATCCAGCTTCACCACGCCCTACCGGCTCTATATCGGCAACGGCACCAACTCGACCGCCGCCGTGACCGTCTCGGGCGGCGGCAAGCTCAACACCGGCTACACCAACATCGCCAGCGCCGCCGACGCCACGACAGCCACGTCCGACACGGTGACGGTGACGGGCGCCGGCTCGCTATGGACCATCAGCGATACGCTTGGTTCCGGCCAGAGCGATCTGCAGGGCCTGACGATCGGCGGCGCCGGCATGGGCGCCCTGACCATCGCCGACGGCGGCGTCGTCAGGGTCAATGGCGGCGCCGGCTCTGTCGGCATCGGCGCGCTGGCGGGGTCATCGGGCACTCTCAACATCGGCGCGGCCTCCGGCAGCCCGGCGGCTGCGCCCGGCACGCTCGAAGCGGGACAGGTGATCTTCTCGGGCTCCGCCACCGGGCCGATGGCGATCAATTTCAACCACACTTCAAGCGACTATGTCTTTGCGACGAACATTGGCGGCTTCGGCGCGCTCGCCGGCCCGGCCGCGGTCAACATCCTGGCCGGAACCACCATCTTCACCAGCGACAACGCCTATTCGGCGGTCACCAACATCAGCGCCGGCGCCGTCCTGCAACTCGGCAATGGCGGTACGACCGGCAGCATCCGCGACGGCGTCGTCAACAATGAGGGCACCCTGATCATCGACCGTTCGGCCGATATCGTCCCGCGCTACGCCGGGATCATCTCCGGGTCGGGATCGCTGATCAAGAACGGCACGGGCCTGGTGACGCTGATCGGCGCCAACGCCTATTCGGGCGGGACCACGATCAACGCCGGCGAGCTGCGCATCGGCGATTTCTCCGCCGACGGCGCGCTGAATGGCGACTATGTCAACCACGCCAAGCTGTCGGTGTTCTTCAATGGCACGCCGTCCTATTCCGGCGTCATTTCGGGCGAGGGCAGTTTCGAGAAGACCGGCAACGGCACGCTGACGCTGAACAGCGTGCAGACCTACACAGGCGGTACCAAGCTGACGTTCGGCAGCCTCATACTGGGGGGCAATGACCGGCTGGCCACGACGGGCGCGATCATCGGCAGTGGCGGCGTCCTCGACCTCAACGGGTTCAACCAGACGGTCGGTGACCTCTCCGGCTACGGCCGGCTCGAGATCCGCACAGGCACGCTCACCGCGGGCGCCGCGGCCGACACGCTCTACCAGGGCCAGATCAACGGCACCGGCACCTTCACCAAGCAAGGCGCGGGCGCGCTGACCATCACCGGCAACAAGAATTTCTCCGGCACCAGCAACGTCAATGCCGGCACAATGCTGGTCAATGGCTCGATGGCGTCGAGCAGCTTCCAGGTCAAGTCCGGCGGCACGCTGGGCGGCGCCGGATCGGTCGGCGCGACCACGATCGCCAATGGCGGCACGCTGCTCGGCGTCGCCGGCCAGACGCTGACCCTGGCCTCGCTCGGCCTCAACGATGCCTCCAACCTCGATGTCTGGCTGGGCGCCGCCAGCACCACGCCGCTGTTCGATGTCACCGGGGCGCTGACGCTGGACGGCAAGCTTTCGGTGAGCGACGCCGGCGGCTTTGGCAATGGCAGCTACCGCATCGCCAATTATGGCGGCGCGTTCACCAATAACGGGCTGGTCATCGGCACCGTGCCGCCGGGCTTCAATCCGGGCGACTGGTCGATCCAGAGCGGCGGCGGCGTGGTCAACCTGCTGGTGGCGACCGGATCGGGCGAGCAATATTGGGACGGCGCCAACATGACCCCCGGCGGGGTCACCAACGGGCGCGGCGGCACCGGCACATGGGATGGCTCGAGCACCAACTGGACCAATGCCGCCGGCGACATCAACGCCGCCTGGGCGAGCCAGAAGGCGGTGTTCGCCGGCACGCCCGGAACGGTCAGCGTGGTGGGCTCGCAGACCTTCACCGGCTTGCGCTTCGTCTCGCATCCGGCCGACTGGACCTACACTCTGGCGGCGGGCGCGGGCGGCGCGCTGGTGACCAATTCGGCCGCGACCGAGATCATCGTCGACGCCGATCCGGGCGCGACGATCAACAACGCGATCATCAATGTCGGCATTGCCGGCACGGGGAGCATCGTCAAGCTCGGCGACGGCACGCTGACCCTTGGCGCGGCCAATTCATATCAGGGCGGCTCGACCATCAAGGAGGGAGAGCTCGTTGCGGCGGCCAATGGCGCGCTCGGCACCGGAGGGGTTTCGGTGACGGGCGCGCCAGCGGCAACGCTTTTGCCAAGCCTGCGCTTTACCGGTCCGGTCAGCGCCGGCGGCCTGTCGATCTCGACGCAGAACGGGTCTGTCGTCTTCGACAATCAGTCCAGCGCCGGCAGCGCCACGATCGCCAATGGCAGCGACGGCAGGACGACGTTCCTGGCCGGCGCCACCGCCGGCGGCGCCATCATCACCAACGAGAGCGGCGGCACCACGGCGTTTCGCGGCGACAACGCCTCCGATGCGGCGAAGATCATCAATCAAAGCGGCGGCAAGATCGATCTCTCGAGTTTCGACGCGGCCGGCTTGTGCAATTGCGTCTCGCTTGGCTCCGTGTCGGGCGCGGGCGACATCGCGCTCGGCGCGCACACGCTCACCACCGGGGCGCTCGGCCTCGACGAAACGATCTCGGGCGTGATCTCGGACGGCGGCGCGCTGGCCAAGGGCAGCTTAACCAAGGACGGCAGCGGCAGGCTGATCCTGGCGGGCGTCAACACCTATCTCGGCACCACCACCGTCAATGGCGGCATCCTTCGGATCGATGGCTCGCTGGGCTCGGCTGATGTGGCGGTGGCCAGCGGCGCGACGCTCGGCGGCACCGGCACGATCGGCACGCTGGCCGGCGGCACGGTCAACATCGGAGCCGGCGGCCACCATGCGCCCGGCGCCTCGATCGGCACGCAAACCATCAATGGCAATTACAGGCTTGCCGGCACGCTCGACATCGAGGTCGATACGGCGAGCGCCGACAAGGTGGTGGTGACAGGCACGGTCGATGTCAGCGGCGGCACGCTGGCGCTGCATGAACTGACCGGCACCGGCTGGCAGCCGAGCCAGAGCTACACCATCATCGACAACCAGGGCGCCGATGCGGTGACCGGGACGTTCGCCAGCGTCACTCATGTCTATGCCTTCCTGACGCCCGACGTGACCTATACCGGCGATGACGGCAACAATGTCGTGCTGACACTGACCCGCAACGCCGTCGATTTCACCGACGTGGCGCGGACGCCGAACCAGAAGGCGGCGGCCGGCGGCATCGAGTCGCTCGGCACCGGCAGCAGTGTCTACAGCGCGATCGCGCCGCTCTCCGAAGACGGGGCACGCTATGCCTTCGACCAGTTGTCGGGCGAGGCGCACGCGGCCGTGTCCGGCCTGCTGCTCTACGAAAGCCGGCTGGCGCGCGACGCCGCCCTCGGCCGCATCGGCACGACCATCGCAGACCCCGGGGCGAGGGGCTTCTGGATGCAGGGCGCCGGACTCGCGCGCTCGCTCGACGGCGACGGCAATGCCGCCGATGTCGACGCCAGCACCGGCGCCTTCTTCGCCGGCATCGACGCAAGCGTGGCGGACAACTGGACGCTCGGTTTCCTCGGCGGCATCAGCGTCACGTCGCTCGATGTCGACGACCGCGCGTCCTCCGCCGATGTCACCAGCGTGCATCTCGGCGCCTATGGCGGCGGCCTGGTCGGCAGCGTGCAGCTGAGCTTCGGCGCCGGCTACAGCCACCACGATATCGACACCACGCGCGACCCGGTGTTTCCCGGCTTCAGCGAGCAGCTGGAAGCAAGCTATGGCGCCAGCACCGTGCAGGTGTTCGGCGAGGCGTCCCGCGCTTTCGATCTCGGCGCGGTGAAGGTCGAGCCGTTCGCGGGGCTGGCCTATGTTCACCTGTCGACAGGCGGCTTTGCCGAGGCTGGCGGCGCGGCGGCGCTGGCTTCGGACGGTGTCGGCAACGACGCTACCTTCACCACGCTCGGCGCACGGCTCTCGCGCACATTCGTGGTCGATGGCGCGGCGCTCGAGGCGCGTGCCTCGCTCGGCTGGCGGCACGCCTTCGCCGACCTGCCGTCGGCGCGGCTGTCCTTCGCCGGCGGCGATGCCTTCACCGTGACCGGCGCGCCGATCACGCGCGACGCGCTGGCCTTGCAGGCCGGCATAGACCTCGCCATCGGCCAGGCAAGCCGGCTCGGCTTCACCTATGACGGCCAGTTCGCCTCGGGTGCGATGGAGAACGCGTTCAAGGCGAGTTTCTCGACGAAGTTTTGAGCATGGCGTTGCCTGCCGGCGACGACATTTGCCAACGCGTCGGCCTGTTCCTCGCGGTGCGCCGATCAAGTCGGCCAGCGTCCGGTTGACCAACCGCTGCGGTGTCTCCACGCTTAGCCAGCACAATGTCCGTGGGGCGGGACGGAGGCCGTGTGCCGCATGGGCTCGCCGCGCACTATTTTCATTTCGCATGCGGGGCGTGGGCGAAAGGGTGCTATTGAGCGGGGCGAGCCTGCGTGCTCCCGGCATTTTCCCGATATCCAAGGTTGTTTTCGTGCGCGAACCGTCGCAGCTGCCCGTCTTCGGAAAACTCGGCGTCAAGGCGCCAGTCGCCTCCGTGGCGGCTGCGGTGCCGCCGGTGGGCGTCCTGCCGCGTCTGCGGGACCTGCTGGCCGCGCATGGCGGCCTGCTGCTCAAGCTGTCGGTCGTCGCCTGGACCGTGCTGATCCTGGGCGCGGTGTTTTTCATGATGCAGAACTGAGGCACACGGCATGGCCGACCGCTACGCACTGCGCAAGGAGCTTCCCCAGAGCTGGAGCATCATCGATGTCTTCACCGGCCAGCCCGCCGTGGTCAGGCAAAGGGTGATGGTGGGGATGAGCCCGCGCGATGCCGAGGACATGGTGGCGCAGATGAATGCTCGCGACGTCAAGCGTCGCGAGAGGGCCGAGCGCAAGACCTGAACCGCCGCGGCGCTGGCCACGCCAGCCGGCAACAGCCGCCGCACAGCAAGATCGAGGATTTCCGTGAGAGCCAGCCTGAAGCAGAAGATACTGGAGGTCTGCGACCGCAAGATCTCCGAAAAAGGCGCCGGCGTCGGCGTCTCGTTCTATGCGTTCTTCACCAACAGGAACGACGATCCGGACCTGTTGATGGAGGCCGCCGAGTGGTGGATCAGGACCCAGCGCCTCGACCATTTCGAGAAGGCCGACAAGATCCGCGCGATGGTCGAGAAGATGGACGTGTAGTCTGCGTTTCCATGCATGTCTGTCTCAGAACCGAGATCGGTTCTGAGCGACACGCACTTGGCCGATCAGCCGAAATCCGCCGCCGTCAGCACATACATGCTCTTGCGGGTGCGATCGTAGGCCTTGGCCGCCACGTCGCGGATGGCGCTGCTCTGCGTGTCGAAGGTGGCGAGATAGCCGGCTTCATTGGCTGCGGCCGCCGGCTGCATCTTCGCCATCGCGTCCGCGGCGACGGAGAAGGAGATCTGGAACATGCCGTCATGTCCGACGAAACGGATGCGCTTGCCGGCCTCGTCATAGCTGCGGCTGCGGTTGGGGAAGGTCAGGCTCATGTCTTGGCCCCCGTCTTTGCATCTGTCGTCTTGGCCTCTGCCGTCGCGGCGGCCTTCTTGGTCACCCGCTTCTTCTTCGGCGTCGGGTTCAGGGCTTCGGCGGCGCGGTCGGCCTCTTCCTTGGCGAGCCGCAAGGTCCTGAGCTTGGCCGTCTTGATCTCCCGGGCCTTCGCCTCGGACATGTATTCGGCGGTGGCCTTGTTGCGCTCCGCCGTCTTCTTCTGCTTGTCGACAAAGCGGGCTTCAGCTTTTTCCATGATCGTCTGATTGCCTTCGGCCATCGAAGAAATCTCCCTTATGCCTGAAATCGTGAAAGTGAACTCGTCCGATAAATAGGCGTTGAGTCGGCAAAATTCAATCTTTTGATATATTTGACCCCTTGCGAATATCACGAAAAGACAGGCCGAAATAATACTTTTGAATATTTAATCCGGTTCGTGAATAATTTTTGGCACTCCTATCTATCGAGTGCCAAAGCGCCTATATGGGAGACGGGGCCGCCTATGCCGGCCCCAGAAAGTAGTTCACATGAAGTTTCGGCCACTCCACGATCGCGTCGTCATCCGGCGCGCCGAAGGCGATATCAAATCCAAGGGCGGCATCATCATTCCCGACAATGCCAAGGAAAAGCCGCAGGAAGGCGAAGTCATCGCCGTGGGACCGGGCGCACGCGACGAAAACGGCGCGCTGGTGCCGCTCGACGTCAAGGCTGGCGACACGATCCTGTTCGGCAAATGGTCGGGCACCGAGGTCAAGATCGACGGCGAGGACCTTCTGATCATGAAGGAAGCCGACATCATGGGCGTCATCGACAAGAGCGTCGATAAGAGCGACACGGCTGCCACCGGGAAGTCCGGCGCTGCCAAGAAGGCCGCCTGATCAGGCGGCGCGCGTCCTTCGCCATGCGCAGGGACGCAGCACGACACAGAGACAGAAGCGCCGCGCGTTCCGCGCCGCGACGGATCCACTCCAAATAGAACTGGACGAAAAATCATGTCTGCCAAGGAAATCAAATTCTCCACCGAGGCGCGCGACCGCATGCTGCGCGGCGTCGAGATCCTCACCAACGCGGTGAAGGTCACGCTCGGCCCCAAGGGCCGCAACGTCATCATCGACAAGGCCTATGGCGCGCCGCGCATCACCAAGGACGGCGTCACTGTCGCCAAGGAAATCGAGCTTGCCGACAAGTTCGAGAACATGGGCGCGCAGATGGTGCGCGAAGTGGCCTCGAAGACCAACGACCTGGCCGGTGACGGCACCACCACCGCCACGGTTCTGGCCGCCTCGATCCTGCGCGAAGGCGCCAAGCTGGTCGCCGCCGGCATGAACCCGATGGATCTGAAGCGCGGCATCGACCAGGCGGTCGCCGCCGTCGTCGTCGAGATCAAGGCGAAGGCCAAGAAGGTCAAGTCGTCGGCCGAGATCGCCCAGGTCGGCACCATCGCCGCCAACGGCGATGCCACCGTCGGCGAGATGATCGCCAAGGCGATGGACAAGGTCGGCAATGACGGCGTCATCACCGTCGAGGAAGCCAAGACCGCCGAGACCGAGCTCGACGTCGTCGAGGGCATGCAGTTCGACCGCGGCTATCTCTCGCCCTATTTCGTCACCAATGCCGACAAGATGCGCGTCGAGCTGGAAGAGCCCTACATCCTCATCCACGAGAAGAAGCTCGGCAATCTGCAGGCCATGCTGCCGATCCTCGAAGCGGTGGTGCAGGGCGGCAGGCCGCTCCTGATCATCTCCGAGGACGTCGAGGGCGAGGCTCTGGCCACGCTGGTCGTCAACAAGCTGCGCGGCGGCCTCAAGGTCGCGGCCGTCAAGGCGCCGGGCTTCGGCGATCGCCGCAAGGCGATGCTGGAAGACATCGCGGTGCTGACGGCAGGGCAGATGATTTCCGAGGATCTCGGCATCAAGCTCGAGAACGTCACCATCGAGATGCTCGGCCGCGCCAAGCGCGTGCTGATCGAGAAGGACACCACCACGATCATCGACGGCGCCGGCCCCAAGGCCGAAATCCAGGCGCGCGTCGCCCAGATCAAGGGCCAGATCGAGGAGACGACTTCCGATTACGACAAGGAAAAGCTGCAGGAGCGGCTGGCCAAGCTGGCGGGCGGCGTTGCCGTCATCCGCGTCGGCGGCGTCACCGAGTCGGAAGTGAAGGAAAAGAAGGACCGTATCGACGATGCGCTGAACGCAACGCGCGCGGCGGTCGAGGAAGGCATCGTGCCCGGCGGCGGCGTCGCCCTGCTGCGCGCACGCTCAGTGCTTGCCGGCCTGAACGGCGCCAATGCCGATGTCACGGCGGGCATTTCCATCGTGCTTCGCGCGCTTGAGGCGCCGATCCGCCAGATCGCCGAGAATTCCGGCGTCGAAGGCTCGATCGTCGTCGGCAAGCTCACCGACAGCAAGGACCACAATCAGGGCTTCGACGCTCAGAACGAGGTCTATGTCGACATGATCAAGGCCGGCATCGTCGACCCGGCGAAAGTGGTGCGCACCGCACTGCAGGACGCCGGCTCGATCGCCGCGCTCTTGATCACCGCGGAAGCAATGATCACCGACATCCCGGCCAAGGACGCTGCGCCCGCTGGCGGCGGTGGCATGGGCGGCATGGGCGGCTACTAACACTTCAGGCGAGGCCGGCCTGCACGTGCTTTTTCAAAGCCGTTTCAGGGCCCGGCCGATCCCGATCAAACGCCCCGGCTCTTCAGGAGCCGGGGTGACCACCACCGGAGCATCCCCTCCCGGTGCAGGCCTCTAGCCCAGGAGACGGATCCATGATCACGTTCGCGCGGAAGCCAGAAACGGTCGCCACGACCGAAAAGACCGAGGAAAGCCGCTTCGACCGCATCCGCAGGATCGCGGCCGACAAGCACAAGAAATCGGACTCCGATACGGCAACGCCGCAAAAAGGCGAACCCAAGCGCCCGATGTAGACGCATCCGGGGCGCCGCTGCCACACTCATTGCGCCGCCATCAAAGGCTCTTGGCCTTCAGCCAGCTTCGGATGGCCTGGCTGAGTTCGGCCTTGCGTTCCAGCGGCAGCCAGTGGCCGGAAGGCATGCTCGTCATGGTGAGGTCGGCACAGGCCGCACGCATCGGGTCGCCCTGGTGATTTCCGGTGATGGTGCAGATTTGATCATAGTCGCCGTTGACGAACAGCACGGGTTGCGAAAGGCGGCCGCCATCGGGCGCCTCGCGGGCATAGGCCATGTCGGCATCGTCGTTCATGTACCACGCGCATGAGGGACGGAAGCCGTGGGCCTCGAATGACTGCACCAGCACCTCGAAATCCGCCGCTGGCCAGAGCGCCGGGTCAGGTTTGGTAGGCGGTGCGCGGTGCGCGGCGCCGTAGCGGCCGCCCTTGCGGGTGACCGAGGCATTCGGCGAAACCTTGCCGATGCCGGCAGGGTCACCGGGTTGAAAGATCGACGCCAGCGATGCTGCCTTGTCCGCATCGAGGTCGGCCACGGCCTCCTCGAAGTGCTTCGTGTAATAGCGGTAATAGTCCCATTGGCCGTCCGGATATTGATCGGCGGGATAGATCGAACGGTCCACCAGCGGGACGATGGTGCGCAGGGCGTGCCCACCGGGTTGATAGGCGAGCGAGGTCAGCACGACGCCGCGACTGCGCTCCGGCGCATGCGCGGCCAGCTGACCGACCACGGGCACGCCC
>NZ_JBAZUD010000020.1:0-45901 GCF_041661565.1 Mesorhizobium sp. | reverse complement strand
TGCTCTACCATGTGATGAATGCCGACGGCGTGCGCCAGGATGTCGAATGGGAGAAGTTCAAGGCGGTGCTGGCGCAGAGCTATTCGATCAGCGGCGACGAGCTCGAAGCGCTGGCCGCCGCCGGCGAGCGGGCGGACAATGAGTCGATCGACCTGCATGCCTTCACCAGCGTGCTCAAGCGCCACCTCGATGCCGACGCGCGCAAGGCCTTCATCGGCCTGATGTGGGAGATCGTCTATGCCGATGGCGAATTGCACGAGCTGGAGGACAACACGGTCTGGCGCGTCGCCGAACTGATCGGCGTCGAGCGCCGCGACCGCATCGAGGCGCGCCGCACTGCGGCCGCGCACGCGCCCGGCGCCACCGGAACCTCCTCGGACGAATAGGATATTCGCCTGCCAATGCCGCGCCAGACAAGTTCGAAGCCCAAGATCCTGATCGTACTGCATCAGGAGAGTTCGAGCCCCGGACGCGTCGGCCACATGCTTCTGCAAGAGGGTTTCGATCTCGACATCCGTCGCCCGCCTCTGGGCGATGCCTTGCCGGAAACACTGGAAGGACACGCCGGCGCGGTGGTGTTCGGCGGGCCGATGAGCGCCAATGACGAGGACGAGTTCGTCCGCCGCGAGACCAACT
Source organism: Mesorhizobium sp. (assembly GCF_041661565.1). Classification (GTDB taxonomy): domain Bacteria; phylum Pseudomonadota; class Alphaproteobacteria; order Rhizobiales; family Rhizobiaceae; genus Mesorhizobium. The sequence continues at coordinate 45,265 of NZ_JBAZUD010000020.1, read as the reverse complement.
GGCTCGAGGTTCCGCTCAAGGAGAACCGGCCGTTCCTCGGCATCTGCCTCGGCGCGCAGATGCTGGCCAATCATCTCGGCGGCAAGGTCGAGGGCCATGGCGAAGGGCTGGTCGAGATCGGCTGGTACAAGCTGGCGGCAACCGAAGCCGGCAAGCAGCTGATGCCCTGGCCGGAGATGGTCTATCAGTTCCACCGCGAAGGCTTTTCGCTGCCCCGGGACGCGACGCTGCTGGCGACGGCGGAAACCTATCCCAACCAGGCATTTCGCTACGGAGAGAACGCCTGGGGCATCCAGTTCCATGGCGAGTTGACCCGGATGATGATGCAGCGCTGGGTGGTGCGCGGCGCCCAACGCTTCGAGCTGCCTGGCGCGCAGCCCGGGCGCGATCATCTCGGCGGCCGGCTGATCTGGGACATGCACTTGAAGCGCTGGCTGGACGAGTTCCTGCGGACGATTTTCGGCAGACCGGCGTCCAGCCAGGGCAGATCCTGATCGCGCGCGCCTATCGAGTGGCGCCGGGCGAGAGCGGCTTTGCACGCCGGCGCCGGCGTCGCCGCTGTATCAACCTCGCTGCCGGCGAGGCCGCTGCCGCCAGCCGCAGCCCGAGCCACCTCATGCCCCAGACCGGCGACGTGCGCAGGGCGGCGCGCCACCAGCGGCGATAGTCCTCTATATCGACAAGGCCATGCCATGGCTTGCAGGCGCCGGAGAAATGCAGCAGCCAGGGATCGCGGCGCTGCAGTGCGACGGCGGCCATATCGGCATGGTGGCGGCGCGGTTCCCGCTCGAGGAACCAGACCATCGTGTTCCAGCGCGGATCCAGCAGAACGACGCGGCCCGAGAGCAGCAGGTTTATGGCGTCCTGATCGCGCCAGCGGAACCGATGCGGGTGGTCGAGCACAAGTTGCCCCGCCCGCTCGCCGAACCGTTCGCGGCGAAGGGCGGCGAGGTCAAGCAGCAGCACGCCTGAGTTGACATAAATGAAGGTGTCGGGGTCCCAGCCGAGCGCGTCGCGGACATGGAGCACATGATCGGGCTGGCCGGTAATAGCCTCCTCGGCAAGGGCCGCGTGCAGGCCCAGATCCTGAACGGCACCCGCCACGGCACCGCCAAGATCGGTGTCGAGGAGCGGCCGGATGTCGGCTACCGCGAGGATGTCCGCATCGAGATACAGAACGCGATCCAGGGCGGGCAGGAACTCGCCCAGTTGCAACCGCAGCAACGCCGCCGGGGTGACGTGGTCGAAGAGCGCTATGTTGCGAAACCGGTTCTCGACGTAATGCACCAACAGCCGGTGCGGGCCAACCCGCAGCCTCGCTAGGCGGCGCGAGCGACGGCTGGGTGGCTCACCGTGGAATACATGAAACGTGAGGGGTGGCCCGGGTGAGAGGTGCGCCACCACCGAGGCAATCGTCACCCCCGCCTGGTCGACATTTCCGCCGTCGACACAAAGGGCAACGCTAGTACAGGGGGTCATGGTGGTCGGCCGCATCGACTCCATCGGCCTGTCTGCGGCGCTCAATCAGTTGCGGCCCCTGAGATGACGCACCTTGCGCAATTGCGGGAACAGATATGCCCACAATCCCGCGACCGCGACGGCGCCGACGCCGCCGATCACCACCGCCGGAACCGTGCCGATCAAAGCCGCCATCGTGCCGGCGCGGAATTCGCCGACCTCGTTGGAGGCACCGACAAAGACCTGGTTCACGGCATTGACGCGGCCACGCACATCGTCCGGCGTCCACAGCTGGATCAGCGTCTCCCTGATGTAGACGCTGAACATGTCGGTGGCGCCAAGGAAGGCGAGCGCGACGATCGATAGCCAGGTAATGGTCGACAGGCCGAACAGCACGGTGAAGGCGCCGAACGCGGCGACGAAGCCGAGCATGATCAGGCCCGCATGGTTGCGGATCGGATGGCCGGCCAGCCAGATGGCGACGCAGATGGCGCCGATGCCGGGAGCCGAGCGCAGCAACCCGAGGCCCCAGGGTCCGAGCTGCAGGATGTCGCGGGCATAGACGGGCAGCAGGGCCGAAGCACCCGACAACAACACGGCGAACAGGTCGAGCGAGATGGCGCCAAGCACGATCTTCTCGCTCCAGATGTAGCGGAAGCCGGCAAATAGCGTCTCCATCGTCGGTTTGTCGGTGGCGGTTTGCTGGACTGGCTTGGGAATGGTGAAGATCAGCATGCCGGCCACCAGCATCAGGACGGAGGCGACGGCGTATGCGGCCTCCGGAGAAACGCCATAGAGCAGGCCGCCGGCGACCGGCCCGACGATCGTTGCCGTCTGCCACGCCGACGAGTTCCAGGCGATCGCATTGCCGAAATCTTCCGGTGGCACCAGGTTGGCGAACAGCGATGACGAGGCCGGTCCGTAAAAGGCCCGCGCCATGCCGAACAGCGCCAGAACGACGAAGATCGGCAGCGGACTGACGAGGCCGCGCAGGGTGAAGTACAGGAGAACGAGCGCACAGCCTGCCTCGACCACCGTTGCCAGCGCCATGATCAGCCGGCGGCCGAAGCGGTCGGCGACGACGCCGGTCACCAGCACCAGCAGCAGCGACGGCAGGAACTGAACGATGCCGACAATGCCAAGGTCGAACGGATCGCGCGTCAAATCATAGATTTGCCAGCCGACGGCAACGGAGACGATCATGGTCGCGAAGGTGGTGAGGAAGCGGGCCGTCCAGTAGCTGAGAAAGGCCTTATGCCGGAACGCGGCGTAGCGCTGCTCCGGCGACGTTTGTTCTGGCATCATGGAGATAGGCCCCGTTGCGAGTGCATTGGAGCGACGTGCGCCCGACCGGACCCACAAAGTGCGCTCCAACACTTGTTAGTTTTCGCATCGTGCTCTCCGAAAATCGAAACGATTTTCGGGCCGATGCGATGCCGGCGGGGCACTTCCCGAATGGGCGCTGTTCCGGCCAATGGAACTTGATAAAGTTCGGCGCGCATATGCGTTAAAATCAGGCCTGGATCAAGGGACTTTCTCCCCGCTCCTTGTCTTGCACGCGGAAGTTACTGCCGCAGAGTGGCCGAAATGGCTTCCAGGCCGCCCCTCAACTCGGCTTCCGCCGGCCAACCGAAACCGACGCGGAAGAAGCGCTTGCCCATCTCGAACCAGTGGCCGGGGCCAACATAGGTGCCGTGGTTTTCCAGCAGGTCGACATAAAACCGGTCGAGGTCGAAGCCGGCATCGACATTGAGGCGCGGGAAGCCGACGACGCCCCCTTCAGGCCGTACCCAGTCGACAAGCGGCTCGCGGTCGATCCAGGCCTGGACGATGTCGCGGCGCTTCGCCATTTCGGGCAACAGCCTGGCCAGGAACGCGTCGCGGCGCTCCATCATGCCGCGCGCGATGCCCTCGTCGATGACGCTGCCGCAGATGCCGATCTGCTCCTTGGCGGCGAGGAACGTCTCCTGAAGTGCGGCATCCCTGGTGGCCAGCCAGCCGATGCGGATGCCGGGAATGCCGAACGCCTTGGACAGCGATGAGACGCTGATTGCCTTGGTGCTCAGCGAGGCCGCCGATGGCAGGCGCCTGCCATAGGAGAGATCGCGGTAGGTCTCGTCGACCAGAATATGGCAGCCATTGGCCTCGGCAAGCGTCACCAGCGCATCGAGGTCCGCCCGGTCCATCATCGTGCCGGTCGGGTTGTGCGGGCAGGTGACGCTGATCAGCTTCGTGTTCGGCCGCATCGCCGCCTTGACGCGGTCGATGCCGATGGCGAAGCCTTCCTCGAAAGCCAGGTCGACAAAGCCGATGGCGCAGCCGATCGCCCTAGGGGTCTCGATGTTGGTGGCGTAGTTTGGCCTGACGACGACCAGGTGATCGCTCGCCGAAAGCAGCGCGGTCGAGATGATGAACAGCGCGCCGGCGGCGCCTGCGGTGACCAGCACATCATCGGGTGAGATGCCGGTGTCCTGCGCCGCGATCAGCGCGCGCAATTCCTTGTCGCCGCGATGCTCGCCGTAGAAGAGCGTGAGGTCGGGCAGCGACAGGCCGATGTCGGACAGTTTCTGGTCCGCGATCGAGCTTTCGGAGAGATTGAAGCGGATGCGGTCGTAGCCGTATTCCTCGGGCGCCTCTTTCTCGATCACCATCCTGGTGTAGTTCATCGCTCACCCCAAGAACCGGCCCGGACCATCCAGGCCGCAAGCATGAAGCCCGCCGGGTGAATGCGCCGGCAGGGCTTCATCACTTCATTGCCACAGAGCTGTATCGGTTCAGGCAGAAACCTTGGCCTTCCGACCTTTGGCCTTGACGGGCGCCACCTCGGCGGCCTTGCGGCCGAGGCCGATCGATTTCGCCAGCAGCGAGCGCGAGGCGGCATAGTTGGGGGCAACCATCGGATAGTCCGCCGGCAGGCCCCACTTGGCGCGATAAGCGTCCGGCGTCAGATTGAAGTGCACGCCGAGATGACGCTTCAGCGATTTGAACTTCTTGCCGTCCTCGAGGCAGATGATGAAATCCGGCGTCACCGATTTCTTCGGGTTGACGGCGGGAACCAGCGGCGCCGCCACCGGGGCGACCGGCTGGCCCAGCCCGCTGATCGAAGCACTGACGCTGGCAATGAGGTCAGCCAGGCCGGAAACCGGCAGGCGGTTCTTCTCGACATAAGCCGACACGATGTGGGCGGTGAGTTCGAGAAGGTCGATGTCTTTACGGGCGCTGTCGTTATCGTCGGTCAATCTATTTCTCCGTCTAACGCGAATGAGCTGAAAATCGGTTTCGATTTCCGGAAAGGATCATGCGCAAAATCAAATGCCGCGGCATCATTTGCTCGTCCACGGGACGAGCGGCGAGGTTGTGGCGCGGAATTCCTAGTCGGCGAATCTGGCCAATGCAATGACTTGGTATCGCGATCACACGTTGTTTTGAACAACTATACTGAACAGTAACAATATCAGACTATCAGCGCCTTGTCGCGCCACAAACGAAATCCGCCTTCGAAAGCGCGTGTGTTGTCGCCGCGCCTTGAGTCGGCCGGCAATTCATTCAGTTTGTCGACATTGCCGCCGCCTATGACGACATAGTCCGGCTGCATGGCGGCGCGAAGCCGGTCAACGACGTCGAAGACATATCCGCGCCATTTCTTCTTGCCGCGCTTTACGAGGCCGCGTTCGCCCACATAGTCCTCGAAGCTCTTGCCCTTCCTGTAGGGAAGGTGGGCGAGTTCCATCGGCTGGGCGACATTGGCGACGATCATGGCGGCGCCGAGGCCGGTTCCCAGACCGAGAAACAGCATGCGTCCGCCATCATAGCTGCCGATCGCCTGCATCAACGCGTCATTGACCATCTTCACCGGCCTGCCCAATCGCGCGGCGAAATCGTAGCCGGCCCAACCGGCGCCGAGGTTTGCGGGGTCGGCCAGCGGCCTGTTCTGGCTGACCGGTCCGGGATAACCCATCGAGATGAGGTCGTAGGACAGGCCGTCGGCGAGCTTGTTCACCGCATCGATCAGGTCATCCGGCGTCAGGCCCGGTCCGGAGTCGACACGGCGCTCCTCGCCGCCGGCGCTGGTCAGGATCTTGACGTGCGAGCCTCCGATGTCGACCACCATCACGATCTTGCCGGCGTCCGCCTCGGGTCGCTTCGCTGATCTGGCCATTGCGTACCCCTTTCACTTCACCGGATCGATCCAGCCATTGGGCGGCGCGAAGCCGCTCATGACATCGGCAGGGCCCCAGGTCAGCGGCTCGTAGAGGTGTGGCGGCGTGGTGTCGCCGAGCACCGGGCCGACGATACGCCAGGCAAGTTCGCTGGCGTCCTGGCGGGTGAAGAGCTGGCCGTTGCCATTCATGGCGTCGCCGATCAGCCGCTCATAGGGCGGCATGTCGGCCTTGCTGTCGTCGAGAGCGGTCAGCTCGACCTGTTCGCCGATCATGTCGTCGCCGGCCTCCTTGCGCTGGGCGCCGATCGCGATCACCACCTGCGGGTCGATGCGGAAGCGGACATAGTTCTGGTCGGCGGGCTTGATCGGGTCGAAGACGTCGAGCGGCGGCCGCTTCAGCCGCACCACCACCTCGGTGACATGGACCGGCATGTTCTTGCCGGCGCGGATGAAGAACGGCACGTCCTGCCACCGCCATGTGTCGACAAAGAAACGCACCGCGGCGAAGGTCTCGACCGGCGAATTCGGCTTCACGCCGGGCTCGTCGAGGTAGCCCTTGAACTGACCGCGCACCACATCGTCCCTGGTCAGCGTCCGGATGGCGCGCAGCACCTGCACCTTTTCGTCGATCAGGTCGTCGGCCGAGCGGCCGACCGGCGGCTCCATGGCGAGCAGCAACAGGATGTTGAGCAGGTGGTTCTCGATGACGTCCCTGATGGCTCCGACATCGTCATAGAAGCGGCCACGGCCCTCGACGCCGAAATCCTCGGCCATGGTGATCTGCACGCTCTCGACGTAGTTGCGGTTCCAGATCGGCTCGAGGAAGGAGTTGGCGAAGCGGAAATAGAGCAGGTTCTGGATCGCCTCCTTGCCGAGATAGTGGTCGATGCGGAAGGTGGACTGTTCGTCGAACACCAGGTGCAGGACGCGGTTGAGCCAGCGCGCCGACTGCAAGTCATGGCCGAACGGTTTTTCCACCATCAGCCTGGCGCCGTGCGCGGTGCCGGATTGCTCCAGGCCCTGGACAACCGTCTCGAACATGGTCGGCGGCACCGCCATGTAGTGCAGCGGCCGCTGGGCGCTGCCGAGCGCGCTCTTCAGTTTCTCGAAAGTGGCCGAGTCGCGATAGTCGCCGCTGACATAGCGAAGCAGAGAGGCAAGCCTGGCGAAGACCTGTTCGTCGATCGTGCCGTGCGTCTTGACGATGCCGTCGTGCGCCCGGTCCTGCAGCTGCTTGAGATCCCAGGCGTCGAAGGCCACACCGATCACCGGTTCGGTGAGCGTTCCCTTGGCGACCATCCGGTAAAGGGCGGGGAAGATCTTCTTGTGGGCGAGGTCGCCGGTGGCGCCGAAAAGCACCAGCGTGTCGGACCGTTCCGGGCTCATGCGCGCGTCTCCCCTGCCACCGTCATTTGCCGCCCTTCGGCTTCTCGACATGGCCGCCGAAGGCATACCGCATGGCGGACAACAGCTTGTCGGCGAATTCGGATTCGCCTTGCGAGGAGAAGCGGTCGAACAGTGCCGAGGACAGCACCGGCGCCGGCACGCCGGTGTCGATCGCCGCCTTCAGCGTCCAACGTCCCTCGCCGGAATCAGAGACCCTGCCGCCGAAATTCGCCAATGCGGGGTCGGATTTGAGTGCGCCTGCGGTCAGGTCGAGCAGCCAGGAGCCGATGACGCTGCCATGCCGCCAGACTTCGGCCACTTCCGCGAGGTCGATGTCGAACTGATAGTATTGCGGGTTTTCCAGCGGGCTGGTCTCAGCATCCGCCGTGCGTGGCCTTTTGCCGGCATTGGCCGATTTCAGGATGTTCATGCCCTCGGCATAGGCGGCCATGACGCCATATTCGATGCCGTTATGCACCATCTTGACGAAATGGCCGGCGCCGCTCGGCCCGCAATGCAAATAGCCGAAGGGCGCCGTGCCTGCCGTCTTGTCTGGGGTGGGTGCGCCGGCGTCCGCGCCGGGCGCCAGCGTGGCGAAGACCGAATCGAGATGTTGCACCGCCACGTCCGGGCCGCCGATCATCAGGCAGTAGCCACGCTCCAGCCCCCAGACGCCGCCGCTGGTGCCGACATCGACAAGGTGGATACCGTTGCCGGCCAGTTTCGCGGCCTGGTCGACGGCATCGTGATAATAGGAATTGCCGCCGTCGATGACGATATCGCCGGGCTCCATCAGGGCGGCGACCTGGTCGATGATCCTGCCGGTGATGGCCGCCGGCAGCATCAGCCAGACGCAGCGCGGCTTGGCCAGCTTGCCGACGAATTCCGCCATGGACGCCGCACCCAGCGCGCCGTCGGTCACCAGGGCCGCGACGCTGGCGGGGTTGATGTCGTAGACGACGCATTCATGGCCGTCGCGCATCAGTCGCCGGACCATGTTGGCGCCCATCCGGCCCAGTCCCATCATTCCGATCTGCATGGTTTCGTCCCTGTTTCCTGAAGAAGAATCAATCTTGTCGGGGAGGATCTACTGGCTATCTGGGTCGCCTGATATGACGGAGAAGTCGACATTCTCCCAATCGCCGGTTCCGGGCCAGAAAAAAGTGAAGATGATCGTGCTTCCCTTGGGGAGGCCGGCCGTGGGCAGATCGGCCAGATGAATGCCGAAAGCGTTCTCCGTCGTGTCGCTGTCCCGGGCCGTTGCCCAATTGTCGGTGCTCCAGTGAATCGTCGCCGCGGCGAGCAGTTCTACGCGCAGCGTCTTTCCCTCAGGCAGCGAGCGGATCTTGTTGTTGAACCGCCATGTCCTGAGCGGCGATGTGGTCTTGTCCTCGATGTAGCGCTTGACGCCCTGCGGCGGCATGTCGAAGACCGCGCCGTCGCGCAGCGAGCGCAACAGCTTGATGTGCTCCGAATGCGCCCAGACCAGCGGCATGGCGCTGCCGGAGGGGCGCCCATGCAGCAACTCACGCTCGGCCAGGTCGGCGCCGTCCCAGACCTGCTCCGGCAGCAGGCCACCCGCTCCGGCCGAGCCTTCCAGCACCTTGAGCAGGCCGGCCGCCTCGTCCTTGCGACCAGCTGCCAGTTCGTAATGGGCGCGCTCTCCGGCCAGCAGCGGCCACGGCCGGCCCTGGCCGGTGCCGTCGAAGGGCGACCCGTCGTCGTGCTCGCCATAGCCATCGCGATTGTAGCGGTACCAGAGCGGGCCTTGCGGCAGGTCGCGGCGCAAGCGCGCGTCGATGACCTTGACCGTGTCGACGATGCGCGGATCGTCGGCCGCCCGCAGGCCGAAGCGCACCAGCGCCAGCGCGTCCGGGCTGACGATTTCCCCGGCGGGCCGGTCGGTATCGCCGGGGGGCCGGTTCTTGATCGGGACATAGCCGTCCTTGGGCGAACCGGCTTCAGTGCTGTCGGGTGGCGCGATGCGGACATAGTAGCCCGCGACGCCGGCTTGCCGGCCGATCTCGGTCCCGGCGACATAGGTCCAGCGCTCGACCTGGTCGTTCCAGCCGTCGGCCGTCTCGCGCAGATAGGCCGCGGGATCGGGCTTGCCGCAGGCGTCGAGAAGGTCTGCCGCCGCTAGCAGGGCCGCGATCTCGACGGCAAGCGTGAAGGGGCTGTAGCCGGCATCCTCTTCCCAGCGGTCCTCTCCGGTGACGGGACCGTTGCGCGCGACATAGCCGGCGGCACGCTCGATCATCGGCAGGAAGTCCAGGAGCCTGGCGGGCGGAAGGGCGCCGGCGCGGCGCAGGGTGTCGGCCAGCAGCAGCGGAAAGGCGCACTCGTCCATCTGGATGCCGGGCCAATAGGCCGAACCGTCGAGCCAGGCGTTCTGCGGCCAATGGCCATCCGGCTGCTGGATGAAGCGCAGATAATCCAGGATCCGCAGCGCCGAGGCGGCGTCGCCGGCGGCGAGAAAACCGCCGGCCGTCTCGACCAGGTCGCGCGGCCAGACCAGATGATAGCCGCCGAGGTCGTCGTCGCCCTTGTCGAAGCCCCAGGGGATGGACAGGCTTGCGACAGCGGCACCCGGTATGGTGATCGCCTGGTGCGTCGCCAGGACTGCGGTCGAGACACGGTAGAAGTTGATCCCGGATTGGGCGTGGCGGTCGAGCGGCAGCAGGGACCCCTGCCATTTGCGCCAGTTCCCGACGTAGGATTTCGCAGCGGCGGCAAAACCGCGCTTCAGGCTGGCGAAGGCATTTTCGGCGGCCTCGTCGGGCGTTGCGCCAAAACCCAAGGCCAGGACGGCCCTTGTCCTGGTCGGGGTAAAGCCAATCTCGCCCGTCAGCGCGACATTGCCGTCCGCGGCGCGCTGGCAGGCCGGATCGAGTTGGCCTGCGTCGCGCAGTTGCTGCCAGCCGTCTGAGACGCCGACATAGCCTGCCGACGCGGTTCGCCAGGGCAGCGACGAGGCGAATGCCAGGCAGGTGCCGCGACCCGAGGCAAACAGCACCGGCTTGCCCTTGTGGGTGCCGACCCAGGCGGTGTTGCCCATGCCGGCATTGACAAGATGCGGCGCCAGCAGCGCGTGGACGCGGTAGTCACCGGGCCTGCCCGTGAGCGGGGTGAAGATGATCTCCTGCAGCAGCGCTGGCCGTGCCGGATCGGCGAGAACGCGCTTCTCGATCCTGTAGGCGCCATCGATGGCGCTGTTGACCAGCCTGTAGGCGGGTACGCCATCCTCGAACGGTTCGATGATGTGGGCGGCATCGCGTTTCTCTTCCGAAAAATAGCCGTCGGGGCCGGTGACGATCAGGCCGAGGTCGCGTGTGCAGGCGCTGTCGACTCGGGGATAGTAGACCTCGTTGAGGATGCCGTGGCTGATCGTGAACCAGATCCGGCCGGCCGGCGAAAGCGAGGTCCCGACGCCACTCTTGGCGCTCGATGTCCAGCGCGCCGGAATTCCCGGGGCGCCCGGAGCAAGATCTGGCGTCACTGGCATTCTGTCTCGCTCTCTCCTGGCCCACTCCCTAGACCAGAACGCGAAGCCTTTTCAATCATTGCACCGCAAGTTGATCGGCGGGCTCCCGCTGATTGCAGTTGACAGCTTGCCGGCCATCTGCATTTGTCTGACAATAGATAAAAAACAGGAAATCGAGCCACTCACCATCGACCGATCACTACGACCAGCAACTCTTGGGAGGAGTATGACATGAAGAGACTATTCGTATTGGGTACCCTTGCCGCGATGCTCGCCTCGGGCACGGCATTTGCCGACACCAGCGGCAAGAAGATCGCTTTCTCCAACAACTATGCCGGCAATTCGTGGCGCCAGGCGATGCTCGACAGCTATGGCATCGTCACCAAGAAGGCGGTCGAGGACAAGGTCGTCGGCGCCGCCGACATCTTCACCACCGCCGACAAGGAAGTGCCGACGCAGGCCGCCCAGGTGCAGAACCTGATCCTGCAGGGCTATGACGCGATCGTCATCAACGCCGCCTCGCCGGATGCGCTTAACGGCGCCATCAAGCAGGCTTGCGATGCCGGCATCGTCGTCGTCTCGTTCGACGGCATCGTCACCGAACCCTGCGCCTACCGCGTCGTCGTCGACTTCAAGGACATGGGCAAGCAGGAAGTCGAGCAGATGGCCAAGTTCCAGCCCAAGGGCGGCAACCTGCTGGAAATCCGCGGCCTGGCCGGCACCTCGATCGACGATGCCATCCATGCCGGCATCCTCGAGGGCGTGGCCGCCCATCCCGAGTTCAAGATCGTCGGTTCGGTGACCGGCGACTGGGACCAGACAACGGCGCAGAAGGCGGTCGCGACCATCCTGCCGTCGCTGCCCGACGTGATCGGCATCGTCGACCAGGGCGGTGACGGTTACGGTGCCGCGCAGGCCTTCGCCGCCGCCGGCAAGCCGCGCCCGACCATCATCATGGGCAACCGCCAGGACGAGCTGAAATGGTGGAAGGAACAGAAGGACAAGGACGGCTACCAGACATGGTCCGCGTCGATCGCGCCCGGCGTGTCGTCGCTCGCCTTCTGGGTGGCGCAGCAGGTGCTCGACGGACGCAAGGACATTCCGCACGACCTGCTGGTGCCGTATCTGGCCTTCACTCAGGACGATTTCGAAGCAGCGCTGCCCAAGATCAAGGAAGGCGGCGTCGCCACCCACGAATACACCCAGGAAGACGCGATGGCGGCGATCAAAGCCAACATCAAGTGAGGCTGGAAGACGCGTTGCCGACCGGACCATCGAGCAGGTATCGTTGAGCATGGCTGAAGGTAACGCCGACATCATCAGGTTGAACGGCGCCGAAAAACATTTCGGCGCCGTTCGCGCACTGGGCGGGGTGGATTTTCATGTCGGCCCCGGCGAATGCGTCGGCCTCGTCGGCCACAATGGCGCCGGCAAGTCGACTCTCATGCACATGGTGGCGGGCACAAGCGTGCCCGACAGCGGTACGATCGCCGTGCATGGCGGCATCGAGAACAATTATTCGGTGTCGCGGGCGCAACGGCTTGGCATACGCTGCGTGTTCCAGGAACTGTCGCTGTGCCCCAATCTCAGCGTTGCCGAGAACACGCGCATCAACCATGCCTCGCTGCAGGGTTTCGGCTGGCGGCGCAAGGCGGCCGAGCTGATCGCCGCAAAGCTCGACGAGATCTTTCCGGGGCACGGCATATCCCCGTGGGATATTGTCGGCGACCTTTCGATCGGCCGGCGCCAGATGGTCGAGGTGGCGCGCGCCTTCACGGTGACGCAGGATCGGCTCGACCTGGTCATCCTCGACGAACCGACATCGTCGCTCGACGCGCATACGGCCGGGCAGCTGCTGGCCTTCGTGCGTCGCTTCGTCGCCGGCGGCAAGAGCTGCATCCTGATCTCGCATGTGCTGGGCGAAGTGCTCAGGAATGCCGACCGCATCGTGGTGATGCGCGACGGCAAGGTGGTCGTCACGGACGCCGCTAGTGCCTTCGACCGCGACCGGCTGGTCACGGCGATGGGCGGCGCGGAAGCGCGCCAGAAGATCGCGGCCGAAGTCGCCGCCGCCAAGACCGGGACCGGTCCGCTGCGGGTCCGGGCGCGGCCCGCCGGACAGAAGGACGGTACCGAACTCGTCGCCCGCGCGGGCGAGGTCATCGGCCTGGCCGGGCTGGCGGGGCATGGCCAGACCGACCTGCTGCTGGCGATCTTCGCCGCGGCCTCGCGCTCCAGGGCCGGGGTCGAGGTGACCGCGCCGGTGGCGCTGGTTGCCGGCGACCGTCAGTCGGACGGCATCTTCCCGCAATGGTCGATATCGGAGAATATCGGCATCCGCTCGCTGGCGCGGCTGCGCAACGGGCTGCTGATCTCGCCGCGGCGGGAAGCCGAACTCGCCCAGTTCTGGCAAAAGAAGATCGGCATCCGCACCCCGGACATGAATAACAACATCTTCTCGCTGTCGGGCGGCAACCAGCAGAAGGCGCTGTTTGCCCGTGCGCTCGGCTCGGACGCGCAGATCGTGCTGATGGACGACCCGATGCGCGGCGTCGATATCGGCACCAAGCTGGAGGTCTACGACCTCGTGCGCGAAGAAGCGCGCAACGGTCGCACCTTCCTCTGGTACACCACGGAAACCGAAGAGCTCGACAATTGCGACCACATCTATGTCTTCAAGAACGGCCGGATCGTCGCCAATCTGGGCCGCGACGAGCTGACCGAGGAGAAGATCATCCAGTCCTCCTTCGGCGATGCGGCCTGAGATGACGGCGGCCAACATGGACGCCACCGCCAGGAATTCCGCCGAGCGTGGCGCGCTGGCCCGCGCGCGGCTGCTTCGCGGGCTGCTGCCGGCGCTGTCGCTGGCGCTGGTGCTGATCGCCATCGCCTGGCTCAACCCGCGCGCCATCAGCTATTTCGGCTTCAGCCTGATGCTCAACCTGGCGATCCCGATCGCGCTGGCGACGATCGCGCAGATGTTCGTCATAGCGGGCAACGAGCTCGACCTGTCGATTGGCACCTTCGTCGGTTTCGTCGGCTGCGTCACCGCGACCTGGCTGAAGGATGCGCCGCTTATCGGCGTTCTCATCCTGCTCGGGTCGATCGGTGTCTACGCGCTGCTGGGCGCGCTGATCCATCTGCGCAATCTGCCGTCGATCGTGGTGACGCTGGGCATGAGCTTCGTCTGGCAGGGGCTGGCCATTCTCGTCTTGCCGAAACCGGGCGGCAAGGCGCCGGACTGGCTGCTTTCGATCATGGCGTTCAAGCCGCCCTTCGTGCCGTTCCCGATCATCGCCGCGCTGCTGATCGGGCTGGTCGTCCATTTCGGCCTGATGCGGACCTCCTATGGCGTGATCCTGCGCGGCTCGGGCGGCAATCCGGCGGCCCTCGGGCGCGCCGGCTGGTCGCTGCTCAAGACCAAGATCGTGCTGTTTTCGCTGGCCGGCCTGTTCGGCGTGCTCTCGGGCCTGGCGCTGATCGGCATCACCACTTCTGCCGACGCTAATATCGGCAATGGCTACACGCTGCTGGCGATCGCCGGCGTCATCCTCGGCGGCGGCGAATTCGTCGGCGGCCGGGTGTCGCCGATCGGCGCGGTGATCGGCGCCCTGACGCTGGCACTGGCGGCGTCACCGCTGCTCACCTTCATGCACATTCCGCCCGACTGGCAGGTGGCGGCCAACGGCGCCATCCTGATCATTGTGCTGGCGGCGCGGGTGCTGATCAGCCGCAAGGAGAGGTGAGCGATGATTTTGGTGAAATCGCTTGTCGCCAAACCCTGGGTCTGGTCCTTCCTCGGCGCGCTTGTCGTGTGGCTGGCGACGATCATCTTCACCGGCGGCTATGGCGCCGGCGGCATGGTGACCGCGGCGCTGTCGCTGGCGGTGTTCACCGTCATCGTCGGCGTCGGCCAGATGTTCGTCATCACGCTCGGGCCCGGCAATGTCGACCTGTCGCTGCCGGCCAATATCGGCCTGGCCAGCGCGGTGGCGATGAAGGTCATGGGCGGCAGCGATTCGATGATCGTGGTCGGGTTGCTGGCGGCGCTGGCCTGCGGCGCAGCGATCGGCGCCGTCAACTATTTGCTGATCTGGGCGCTGCGCATCCCGCCGATCATCGCCACCCTGTCGGCGAGCTTCATCATCCAGTCGATCGACATAAGCTACGGTCGCGGCCTGCAGATCAAGCCGCCGCCCGGCTTCGCCGATTTCGCCAACCGGCAGATCCTGGGCATACCCGTGCTGGCGATCCTCACCGTTCTGTTCACCGTCGGCGCGGCCATTGCGCTGCAGCGCATGATCTACGGCCGCTCCGTGCTGGCGATCGGGCAGAACATCCGCGCCGCCTGGCTTGCCGGCGTCAATGTCGGCCGCATCCGGTTCCTCACCTACACGCTGTCGGGAGCGCTCGGCGGCATCGATGGCGCGCTGCTCGCCGGCTATTTCCGCGGCGCCAATGTCGACATCGGCAATGAATACCTGCTGGCTTCGATCGCCGTCGTCGTCATCGGCGGCACCTCGGTGGCCGGCGGCAAGGCCAATGTTCCCGGCGTTTGGGGCGCGGCGCTGTTCCTGGTCCTGCTTTTGACCATGCTCAACACGTTCGGCGTCAGCGCCGGCGTGCGGCTGCTGCTGACGGGGCTGATCATCGTCGGGGTGATCACGGCGGCGGGCGGGCAGAAGGCGGTGCGATAGCCCGACACGCTGACCGGCCTGCCTTCTCCGCGCCTTTATGATTGCCGCGGAAGCCGTCGGGCGCCAGCCTGTTCACCGTCTGTCGTTGAGCCAAGGCCCGCATCCGGTTCCCATCCGTGTCAGAGCACTGTAATGCGGTCCGGCGGCTTCAGGCCGCGCACCATTGCCGGAGGTCTTGCTTGTCCAATTTCCTGAAGCTCAACCGCGAAGGCGATGTCGCCGTCGTCACCATCGACAATCCGCCGGTCAACGCGCTGAGCTTTCATGTCCGCGAGCCGCTGATGCAGGCGCTGGTCGAGTTGCGCGACGATCCATCGGTCGCCGCCATTGTCATCGCCTGCGCCGGCCGGACATTCGTAGCCGGAGCCGACATCACCGAATTCGGCAAACCGATGCAACAGCCCGAGCTCAGGGCCATCATCGCAACGCTGGAAACCATAGCCAAGCCGACGGTCGCCGCCATCCACGGCACGGCGTTGGGCGGCGGGCTGGAGCTGGCGCTTGGCTGCCATTTTCGGGTCGCCGATGCCGGCGCCAAACTCGGCTTGCCGGAAGTCAAGCTCGGCATCTTGCCGGGTGGCGGCGGCACGGTGCGGCTGCCGCGTCTGGTCGGCGCGGTGAAGGCATTGCGAATGATCGTTTCCGGAGCGCCGATCGGCGCGGCCGAGGCGCATGAAGCGGGTCTCGTCGATGCCGTCTTCGAGGGCGACCTGACCACGCACGCCGTGAACTTCGCCCGGGAGATCGCGCGCAAGGGCGGGCCTTTCACGCCGGTGCGTGATCGCGATGACGGGCTCAAGGACACCGATCTTGCCGCCTTCGACGTCGAGGTCGCGGAACTCGCAAAGAAGGCGCGCGGGCTGGACGCGCCGATCGCCTGCGCGCGGGCGGTGCGCAATGCCGTCACGCTGTCTTTCGACGAGGCGCTGGCGGCGGAGCGCGCGCTGTTCGTGGACCTCGTCGGCGGCGATCAGTCGCGGGCGCAGCGGCATCTGTTCTTCGCCGAACGCGAGGCGGCAAAATTTCCCGGCAAGGACACGGCCAAGCGCAGGATCGCCCGTGTCGGCGTCATCGGCGCCGGGACGATGGGCGGCGGCATCGCCATGTCCTTCGCCAACGGTGGCTATGCCGTCACCTTGCTGGAGGCCAGCCACGAGGCGTTGCGCCACGGGTTGGGCACGATCGAGAAGAATTATGCCGTTTCCGTCACGCGCGGCTCCTTGACCGAAGAGGCCAGCCATGAGCGCCTCGCCCGCTTCAAGGGCTCGACCGACTATGCCGACCTTGCCGATTGCGACCTGATCGTCGAGGCGGTGTTCGAGGACATGGCGGTCAAGAAAGAGGTCTTCGGCAGGCTCGATGCGATCGCCAAGCCCGGTGCCATCCTGGCCACCAACACCTCCTATCTCGATATCAACGAAATCGCTGCCTCGACCTCGCGGCCGCAGGATGTGCTGGGCCTGCATTTCTTCTCACCGGCCAATGTCATGAAGCTGCTGGAGATCGTGCGGGCCGAGAAGACAGTGCCGGACGCGCTGGCGACCGCGGTCGACATGGCGCGACGGATCGGCAAGGTAGCCGTCGTCGTCGGCGTCTGCCACGGCTTCGTCGGCAACCGCATGCTGGCCGCGCGCGGTTCGGAATCCGAGGCGCTCCTGCTGGAAGGCGCCACGCCACGCCAGATCGACAAGGCTTTCACCGATTTCGGCTGGCCGATGGGCCCGTTCCAGATGGGCGATCTCGCCGGCCTCGACATCGGTTGGCGCAACCGCAAGGCACGCGGCCAGACGGCGGTCATCGCCGACACGCTGTGCGAGCAAGGGCGCTTCGGCCAGAAGACCGGCCGCGGCTTCTACCTCTACGAGGCCGGCGCGCGCACACCGGTTGCCGATCCGGAGGTCGAGGCGCTGATCCGCGACAAGGCGGCGGAGCGCGGCATCGCAGCGCGCACGATCAGCGCCGAGGAGATCATCGAGCGCACGCTCTATCCGCTGGTCAACGAGGGCGCGAAAATCCTCGAAGAGAAGATCGCCGCCCGCGCCTCGGACATCGACGTCATCTGGGTCAATGGCTACGGGTTTCCCGTCGGCAAGGGCGGTCCGATGTTCTGGGCCGGGCTGGAAGGGCCTGGCAAGATCATCGGGCGGCTCGAATATTGGTATCAGCGGACCGGCAAGGACGTGTTCAGACCGGCGCCCCTGCTGAAGCGGCTAGCCGAGACCGGCAGCTGGGAAACCGACGCAATAGCCTGATCAGGCCGACGCTGCGCTCTGGGCCGGCTCTCACTTGACGCCGATGCCGGCGGTCAGGCCGCCGTCGATCTTGTAATCGGCGCCGGTGCAGAAGCCCGCCTTCGACGAGCACAGGAAGGCGATGAGTTCGGCCACTTCCTCCGGCTCGCCGATGCGGCCAATCGGATGCGCCTCGCCGAAGCGCCTGAAGGCCGCCTCGACATCGGCGTCCGTGCCGTTGTCGCCGCGCGCCGCCCGTTCGAGGATCGGCGTGCGGATCGAGCCCGGACTGACCGAGTTCACGCGGATGCCCTGGCGCGCATAGTCGAGCGCGAGCGAGCGCGTCAGCGTGTGGATCGCGCCCTTGGTGGTGGCGTAGGCGGCGACGTCCTGCTGGCAGGCGTGGCCCTGGACCGAGGCGACATTGACGATGGCGCCGCCGCCCCGCTTGATCATTTCGGGAATGCCAAAACGGGCCGTGAGGTAGATCGAGCCGACATTGACCGACATCGTCCGGTTCCAGGTCTCGAAATCCGTGCTGGTCGCCGTGCCGTAGGGATGCACGGCGGCCGAGTTGACGATGATGTCCAGTCCGCCGAAGCGCGCGACGCCGTCAGCGATTGCCTTGGCCACCTCGTCCGGCACGGCGACGTCGGTCGTCACCACCAACGCGGCGAAGCCCGCATCGTCCAGTTCCGCCTGCATGGCGGCATTGGCTCGCGCTTCGATGCCGCAGGCGAGGATCGCCGCGCCGCCGGCCGCAAGACGCCTGGCGCTGGCGAGGCCGATCCCGGTCGTCCCCGTCACCAGGGCTACCTTGCCGTCGAAATCCTTCATTGCCGAAACTCCGATTTGACACGTCTTTGTTGTCCGACAATATGGGTTGCCCGACAATATGGCGCGTCGCAACCAAACAAGAGACAATCATGGAACAAAGCTGGCGCTGGTATGGTCCGGACGATCCGGTCACGCTCGACCATGTCAAACAGGCTGGAGCGACGGGCATCGTATCGGCCCTGCACAACATCTACGATGGCAGCGCCTGGCCGCTCGACGCCATACTCGAGCGCAAGCGCATCATCGAGGCTGCGGGGCTGACCTGGTCGGTGGTGGAGAGCATCCCCGTCCACAACTCTATCAAGATCGGCTCTGCCGAGCGGCAGCGTTACGCCGGCTTCTACAAGGACACGATCCGGGCGCTGGCCAAGGCCGGCATTGCCACGATCTGCTACAATTTCATGCCTGTCGTCGACTGGACCCGCACCGATCTCGCCTACCGTCTGCCGACGACCGGCTACGCGCTGCGCTTCGACGCGATCGATTTCGCCGCCTATGATGTGTTCGTGCTGAGGCGCCGGAATGCCGAGGCGAGCTACAGCCCGGAGCGTCTCAAGGAAGCGGAAGCGCGGCTAAAGAGCCTGAGCGACGAACAGATCGCCAGGATAGAGCGCAACCTGATTGCCGGGCTGCCGGCGACCGAGCGCAAATACAATCGCGAAACGATGCGCGACGCGCTCGCCGATTACGACGCGATCGGCCCGGCGGAATTGCGCGCCAATCTCGCCTGGTTCCTGAAGGAAATCATCCCCGTCGCCGAGGATGTCGGCGCGCGCATGTGCATCCATCCGGACGATCCGCCCTTCTCGCTGTTCGGGCTGCCGCGTGTCGTCTCCACCGCGCAGGATGCGCGTTTCATCCTGGAGACGGTCGACAGCCCGGCGAACGGCCTGACCTTCTGCACCGGATCCTATGGCGTGCGGGCCGACAACGACCTTGTCGCGATGATCGCGGAATTCGCGCCGAAGATCCATTTTGCGCATCTCCGCAACGTGACGCGCGAGGAGGATGGCTCCTTCTTCGAGGCGGAGCATCTCGAGGGCTCCACCGACATGGCGGACGTCGTCCTTGCGCTGATGAAGGAAGAGGCGCGGCGGCGCGGAGAGGGCAGGGCCGACTGGCGCATACCGATGCGTCCGGACCATGGCCATCTGCTCGCCGACGATATCGGCAAGACCAGGATCAATCCCGGCTATTCGCTGATCGGACGCCTCAAGGGTCTCGCCGAATTGCGCGGCATCATGCGGGCGGTGGAGCGGTTCGAACTGGCCTGACGCACAGGCCAGGTCAGCCGCCGGCACGGATGCCGCCACGGCTCCTTATTCATACGTGCTTGCGGCCGCCGGATTGGCGGAACCAGCTGTGGGATAGGGGCCTCCCGGCCGACAATGCCATGCGCGCCCGCCTCAAGGACAATGCGCCGAGATGGCGTTGAAACCGGGAGCGGATGAGGCCGCACAAGCTATACTTTCTCTGATACGGACATGGACGAAATGCCTAACATGACGATCGCTGCGATCTCCAACGACCCCGGGGCCTGGCTGGCCCAGCACGGCATCAACGAAGTCGAGTGCCTGGTGCCCGACATGAACGGCGTACTGCGCGGCAAGGCGCTGCCAACGGCGAAATTCCTCAACGCGCTGGAAGACCGCGCGCTGTTTTTGCCGAGCAGCGCCTTCCTGGTCAGCATCGACGGCCGCTATTCCGGCTCGATCGACGAGGGCTTTGCCTATTCGGACCCGGACATGCGCATGGTGCCTGACGTCTCGACGCTCTGCCTGGCGCCGGGTGCCGCTGCCGGCAAGGCTTATGTCTTCGCCGATGCCTTCCACATGGATGGCCGGCCATGGATGGCCTCGCCGCGCCATGTGCTGCGGGCGGTGCTCGATCTCTACAAGCAGCGCGGCTGGCGCGCTGTGGTGGCGCCGGAGGTGGAGTTCTATCTGACAGCCCCCAACCCCGATCCCGATCAGCCGCTGACCGCGCCGGTGGGCGCCAATGGCCGGGCCGAGGGCGTGCAGCACCCCTATGACATGGCCGCGCTAGAGGAATTCGAGCCGGTGATGCGGCGCGTCTATGACTATGCCGTCGCCGCCGGGCTGCCGCTCGACACGCTGATCCATGAATCGGGCACGGCGCAGCTGGAGATCAATCTTCTGCATGGCGACGCATTGCCCTTGGCCGACAAGGTGCTGTTGTTCAAGCGGCTGACTCGGCAGGCCGCGCAGCAATGCGGCATGCATGCCACCTTCATGGCCAAGCCGATCGCGGCCCAGGCGGGCAGCTCGATGCACCTGCATATGTCCGTTGTCGATGAGGCCGGCAATGCGCTGTTTGCCACCGCCGACGATGCCGACACCGAGATGTTCGGCCATTTCATCGGCGGGCTGCAGAAATACGTGCCCGAGATCATGCCGCTGTTCGCGCCCAACGTGAACTCGTTCCGGCGCATAAGGCCGAACCACAGCGCCCCGGCCAACATCGAATGGTCGCACGACAACCGCTCCTGCGGCCTGCGCGTGCCGGCCGGCGGCCGCGCCGCGCGGCGGGTGGAGAACCGCTTGCCAGGCGCCGATTGCAATCCCTATCTGGCGATCGCCGGTTCGCTGCTGGCGGGCTATCTTGGCGTCGAACAGAAACTGGCGCGCTCTGCCGAGGCGTCGGGCAACGCCTACAAGATCAAGAGCACCCTGCCGAAAACCATGGAGGAGGCGCTGGACCGTTTCACGGCTTGCGACCCGGTGCGGAAACTGCTCGGCGAGGATTTCTTCCAGACCTACCTGCGCGTCAAGAGCGTCGAACTCGACCTGTTCCAGAGCGTGGTGACGAGCTGGGAACGCGACCACCTGCTGTTGAAGGTGTGATCATGGCCTCCAGCTCAACCGGTTTCAATTCGGGCCTCGATATCGACAAATCCTACTATGTCGCCACGGCCAATCCGGCGCCCGACCATCCGGCACTCGCCGGCGATGTAGACGCCGACCTCGTGGTTGTCGGCGGCGGCTGCACCGGCCTGTCGGCCGCCCTTCACGCCGCCGAGCGCGGCTTGAAGGTGGTGCTGCTCGAAGGCGGCAAGATCGGCTGGGGCGCTTCGGGACGCAATGGCGGCCAGATGATCCCCGGCCTGCGCAAGGGCGCCAAGGGCCTCGTCAAGCTCTACGGTCCCGAGCGGGCGAAAGTGCTGTTCGACCTCGCCTTCGAGGCGCGCGGGCTCGTCCTCGACATCATCGAGCGCCATGCCATCGATTGCGACCTCCGGCTGACCGGCCATCTGGTCGGCGCGGTCAACGGCTCCGATCTCAGGGATCTGGAAGAAGAGGCGAAATGCCTTGAGAGCGTAATGAAATTCCGCGACGCCCAAATCCTGTCGGCGGCGGACGCCCGCGCCAAGGTTGACACATCCTATCATGGCGCGATGTATGAGCCGCTGGGCGGCCACATGCATCCGCTGAACTACACGCTCGGCCTCGCACGCGCGGCATCCGCGGCCGGCGTCACCATCCATGAGAACTCGGTAGCGGTAAAGCTGGAGCGCGAGCCTTTGATCCGGGTCTCGACGGCGAAGGGTTCAGTCAGGGCCCGGCATGTCGTGCTGGCGGGCGATGCCCTGCTCGATGGGTTGGAGCCGCGCGTCAACAGCCGCATCATGCCGGTCGGCAACTACATCGTCGCCACCGAGCCGCTGGAAGGCAAGCGCAACGTCATCCCGGCCAATGTCGCGGTGTCCGACACACGCTTCGTCGTCAATTATTACCGCATGTCGGCGGATGGACGGCTGCTGTTCGGCGGTGGCGAGCGCTACACGCCGTCGCCGCCGGCCGACATTGCCGGCTTCGTGCGGCCGCATATGGAAGCCACCTTCCCACAGCTCAAGGGCTGCCGCATCGACCATGCCTGGGGCGGGCTGGTGTCGGTGACGACGTCGCGGCTGCCGCATGTCGGGCATTATGGCGAGGTCTATTTCGCGCATGGTTATTCCGGCAAGGGCGTCATCCTGTCGACGCTGTCGGGCAAGCTGCTGGCCGAGGCGATCACCGGCGACGCGTCACGGCTCGACCTGTTCTCGACGCTGACGCCGATGCCGTTCCCCGGCGGCACGGCGCTGCGCGGGCCGCTCTATGTGCTGGGGATGCTGTGGTACGCGATGCGGGACAGGATCAAGCATTGAGGGTGCTCCATGGGGGCACCCACCCGCCAAATTTGACCATGTGGACAAAACTCCGGACCCGTTCCATAGTTGCCTGTCTGACATTTTCGCGAACAGCCGGCTCGACACGGCTGTCGAACAGAGGGGACTGCAATGGATAACCGCAAGACCAAATTTCGCCTTGCCCAGGAAGGGCTGTCGCGCCGCAATCTGCTGGAACTAGGCGCGCTTGGCCTCGCCGCGGCGATGCTGCCGAATGCCGCCTTCGCCAAGGACAAGAAGCTGAAGGTGGCGGCGATCTTCGCCACGCCGATCGAGGAGCCATGGGACAACCAGATCCATGTCGCCCTGCAGAAAGCCGTGAAGGAACTCGGCATCGAATACAAATGGTCGGAGAAGGTGCAGACCGCCGATTTCAGCCGCGTGATGCGCGAATACGCGCAGGGCGGCTACCAGCTGGTGCTGGGCGATGCGTTCGCCGCCGAGCGCGAATCGCGCCGCACGGCCAAACAGTTCCCGAAGACCGCCTTCCTGTTCGGCTCCGGCGCCGGGCCGGCGGAGCCGAATTTCGGCGTCTTCGACAACTGGATCCATGAGCCCGCCTATCTCTCCGGCATCATCGCCGGCAAGATGTCGAAGTCGGGCACTGTCGGCGCCGTCGCGGCGATGGGCATTCCCGAAGTGAACCGGCTGGTCAACGCCTTCTTTGCCGGCGCAAAAGAGGTCAATCCCAACATCAAGAAGAAGGTCGCCTTCATCGGCTCCTTCTTCGATCCGCCCAAGGCCAAGGAAGCGGCGATCGCCCAGATCGACGCGGGGGCCGACGTCATCTACGCCGAGCGCTTCGGCGTCATCGAGGCGGCAGTGGAAAAGAAGGTGTTCGCCATCTCCAACATGTCGGACCAATCGAGCCTCGGCCCCGATACCGTCATCACCGGCCCGGTCTGGGACATGTATCCGACCGTCGAACAGGCGATCAAGCTGGTCAAGGCCGGCGTCTTCACCGCGCAGGACTACGGCGATTTCTCGCGCATGGCCAAGGGCGGCTCGTCCCTGGCGCCATACCACAAGTTCGACAAGACGCTGCCGGCTGACGTCAAGGACCTGGTCGAGAAGAAGAAGGCCGAGATCCTGGAAGGCAATTTCCGGGTTGATGTCGACGAGAACACGCCGGTTTCGGATTGAGCTTCTTACCCTCCCCCTTGTGGGGAGGGTCGATCCGCGAAGCGGAGCGGGGTGGGGGTCTTCGGCGCCCGGCGCCGCACCCCCACCCCGTATCACGATCTTCGCTTCGCTGCGATCGTAAGCCGACCCTCCCCACAAGGGGGAGGGTGAGGAGCCGCTCAAACGCCAACAGGATTCCGCCTTGTCCGTGCCCGCCCCACTCATCGAAATGCGCGGCATCACCAAGAGTTTCGGCGCCGTCAAGGCGAACGAGGCCGTCGACCTCAGCGTCGCGCCGGGCGAGATCCTCGGGCTGCTGGGCGAGAACGGCGCCGGCAAGACGACGCTGATGAACGTGCTGTTCGGCGCCTACGCGCCCGACGCCGGTGAAATCCTGATCCAGGGGAAGCCGGTGCGGATCACCAGTTCGGCCGACGCGCTGGCCGCCGGAATCGGCATGGTGCATCAGCATTTTCACCTCGCGCCGCGGCTGACGGTGCTGGAGAACCTCCTGATCGGTATTCCCGGCAAAAGCGGGCGGATCGATCGCGCCGGCGGGCTCGAGCGGCTGGCCGAAATCGGCCGCCAGCATGGGCTGATGCTTGATCCCGATCTGCCCGTATCGGCCTTGTCGGTCGGCGAGCAGCAGCGGCTGGAAATCGTCAAGGCGCTGTTTCGTGGCGCGAGGCTGCTGATCCTCGACGAGCCGACCGCCGTGCTGGCGCCGAGCGAGGTCGACGGGCTGTTTTCGGCGCTGCGTTCGATGGCAGCACAAGGCCTGGGCATCATCTTCATCTCGCACAAGCTCAACGAAGTGCGGGCGCTGACGCATCGCTGCACCGTGCTGCGGCTTGGTCGTGTCGCCGGCCGTGTCGACGATCCGGCCAACACGACGTCGAGCGCCATGGCGCAACTGATGTGCGGCCACGAGATCGCGCCGCCGGCGAGGGGGCCATCGACACCCGGCGAGGCGCTGCTGACGCTCGACGGCATCTCCACCTCGAAGCACTCAGGCACGGCGCTGCGCGACGTCTCGCTTGCCGTCCGCGCCGGCGAGATCCTCGGCATTGCGGGCGTGTCGGGAAATGGCCAGCGCGCGCTGGCGGAGGTGATTTCCGGTGTGCGCGCGCCCGATGCCGGGCGGATGACGATCTCCGGCCAGACGGTCACGCGGTTCTCGCCACGCGAGGTGCAGGCGCTCGGCCTCGGACGCATTCCGGAAGACCGCATGACGACAGGGCTGGTGACCAACCTGCCGCTCGCCGATTCCATGGTGCTGCCGCGCATCGGCACGGCGGCATTCAGCAGCCGGGGGTTGCTCAAGCCGGAGGCGATCCGCGCCTTTGCCGAGGCGCAGATCAAGGCCTATGACATCAGGTGTCCCGGACCGATGACCCGTGCTGGCGCGCTGTCCGGCGGCAATCTGCAGAAGGCCCTGCTGGCGCGCGAACTCGCCTTCGACCCGAAGGTGCTTGTTGTCTCGCAGCCGACGCGCGGCCTCGACATCGGCGCCGCCCGTTTCATCCATGAAAAGTTCCTCGACATGCGGGCCAAGGGCCGCGGCATCATCGTCATCGGCGAGGACCTGGAAGAATTGCTCGTGCTCTGCGACCGCATCGCGGTGATGTATGAGGGCCGCATCGTCGGCACGCTCGACAGCGCCGATGCGACGATCGCGCGGCTCGGCCTGATGATGACCGGGGCGGAGGGCCACAGTTGATGCTGCGCCTGGAAGTCCGCGCTTCGACACCCGCCTGGTTCAACCTGGCGCTGCCGCTGCTGGCGATCGCCGCCACGCTCATCCTGTGCAGCGGCCTGATCGCGCTGGCCGGGGCGGGTGTGCTCGAATCCTATAGCGTGATGTTCACGGCCTCGCTCGGCGACAGCTACGCCATCACCGAAACGCTGGTCCGCGCCGCTCCGATGATCTTCACCGGGCTGGCGGTCGCAGTCGCCTTCCGGGCCAAATTCTGGAACATCGGCGCCGAAGGGCAGTTGCTCGCCGGGGCGGTGGCCAGCTGCTTCGTCGGCGCCATCCCGATGCCGGGGGCGCTCGCCATGCTGCTGATGGCGATGGCGGGTGCCGCGGCCGGTGCCGCCGTTGCCCTTGTGCCGGCGACGCTGCGGGTGAAGTTCAAGGTTGATGATGTCGTCAGCTCGCTGCTGCTCAACTCGGTCATCTATTATGCGCTGATGGCGCTGATCGAAGGGCCGTGGAAGGACAGCTTCAGCGGCTATCCGATCTCGCCGCCGATCGAGGATTCGGCGAATTTCCCGGTGCTGATCGAGGGCACGCGGCTGCATCTCGGCGTCGTAGTGGCGCTGATCGCCGCGCCGCTGATCTGGTTCCTGATCGCGCGCACGACGCTCGGCTTCCGGATCAGGGTCACCGGCGAGAACCCCGAAGCGGCTCGTTATGGCGGCATCCATGTCGAGCGCGTGCTGATCTCGACGGCGCTGCTCTCGGGCGCGTTGGCCGGATTGGCTGGCGTCGGCGAAGTCGGCGGCGTGCATTTCCAGGTGATGAGCGACATCTCGCCAGGCTACGGCTATTCCGGCATCGTCGTCGCCATGCTGGCGCGGCTCAATCCGCTGGGCGTCGTGCCGGCGGCGATCTTCCTGGCCGCCGTGATGACCGGGGCCGAGGCGATGTCGCGCGCGACCGGCGTGCCGGCCTTCCTCAGCGACGTCATCCAGGGAACCGCGCTGCTTGCCATGCTGGTGGCGTTGCTTTTCACCGCCTATCGCATCCGTCGCGTCGGAGCTGCCTCATGAGCGCGGTGTTGGAGCAGATCTTCCAGGTCGGCTTCCTGGCCGCCATCATCCGCATCGCCACGCCGCTGGCGTTTGCGACGCTCGGCGAAATGTTCTCCGAGCGCGCCGGCGTGCTCAATCTCGGCATCGAAGGCATCATGCTGCTCTGCGCCATGACCGGCTTCACCGCCACCAGCCTCAGCGGCAGCCTGTGGCTCGGCGTGCTGGCGGCGGTGCTGACCGGCATGCTGATGGGCGCGCTGCATGCGCTGTTCACCGTGGCGCTGGGCTTGAGCCAGCATGTCTGCGGGATCGGCGTGACGCTGTTCTCGTCGGGGCTCGCCTATTTCCTCTACCGGCTGATCTTCGGCCAGCAATCGGTGCCGCCAAGCATCAAGGGATTTCAGACGCTGCCGATCCCGGTTCTGTCCGATGTTCCAGTGCTCGGGCAGGCGGTGTTCAACCAGTTCGCGCTGGTCTACATGGCGATCCTCGCCATCCCGATCGCCGCCTTCGTGCTCTACCGCACGCCCTGGGGCCTGTCGGTGCGCATGGTCGGCGAGAACCCGCGCGCGGCGGACTCTGCCGGTGTGAGCGTCATCGCCACGCGCTTTCAGGCCGTCATCCTCGGCGGCGCGCTGATGGGGCTGGCGGGCGCCTTCCTGTCGATGGCGCAGTTCAACGCCTTCACCTTCGGCGTCGTCTCCGGTCGCGGCTGGGTGGCGATCGCGCTGGTCGTGTTCGGTCGCTGGGATCCATGGCGCTCGGCGGGCGCGGCGCTGCTGTTCGCCTTTGTCGATGCGTTGCAACTGCGCATGCAGGCTAGCGGGCTCGGACACATCCCCTATGAAGCGTTCCTGATGCTGCCCTTCATCTTCACCATCGTCGCCATGGCGGTCATGTCGCGCAACGCGGTGGCGCCATCGGCGCTGCTGAAGCCGTTCCGACGCGAGGAAAGGTAGAGGACCTGGCGTCATTCCCTTCCCCCGGTCGACGGGGGAGAGGAAGGGCGCCAAGCTGTCGGATCACATCGCCGTAAAGCCGTTGTCCACGAACAGATGCGCGCCGTTGACGAAGCTCGCCTCATCGCTGGCGAGGTATAGCGCCGCCTTGGCCACCTCTTCCGGCTCGCCGATGCGGCCCTGCTGTGCGGCAAGGGCGGCGTCGGAGACATCGACGCCGAGCCGGCCGAGATCCGCGACTTCGCGCAGGCCGTGCGGCGTGCGGATGAAGCCGGGGCAGACGGCGTTGCAGCGAATGTTGCGGTCGCGGAACTCGACAGCGATGGCGCGGGCGAACATGTGGCAGGCGCCCTTGGTGGTGTCGTAGAGCACCTCCATCGGTGTCGCCGCCACTGCCGAGATCGAAGAGGTGCAGACGATCGAGCCGCCGCCTGCCGCAATCATGCCGGGCAGCACAGCGCGCGTCATCAGGAACATCGAGCGGACATTGACGGCGTGCAGCCAATCCCATTCCTGAACGGTGGTCTCAAGGAAGGGTTTGATCACGATGGTGCCGGCATGGTTGAACAGCACCGTGACCGGGCCGAGTTTTTCCGTCGCACCCTTCACCGCCGCCTCGACTTGCGCCTCGTCGGACACATCGGCGATAAAATGCTCGGCGACATGGCCGCGCGCGCGGATCGCCGCCGCGGTGGCCGCGGCTGCCTCGCCGTTACGGTCGATGATCGCCACCCTGGCGCCCTCCGCGGCGAACAGCTCAGATGCCGCCCCGCCCATTCCCGTCGCGCCGCCCGAAATGATGGCGACCTTGCCAGCCAGTCTTGTGCCCATGCTCCCGCTCCCCGTTGGATGGTTCAATCCGCTGCCTGGAGATGCTATCGCGCCCGCGTCGGATGGCCAAGCGTCAACGGCCCATCGTCAACCATACCGCGACGGAATTAGCGGCAAGGGCCGGTCCGGCCGTTGCGCGGATATGGGTCGGGAACGCACAAGGCAATGATTTAGCCCGCTTTTCACATTGGCCAGACCAGGCCTAAAGCGGAATTATTAGTATGAAATTCTAGTACGGGCGGCAATCAAAGGAAAATTCCCCCATAAAGGCCCAAAAATAGCAATCGACAAAGTCTACTGATTTTATAGATTAACCGGCGAGACGGAGGTCGATATGTCCTATATCCAGAACGCTCAGACGGATCGCGGCGACCAGAGGGGGGCCAGTGCCCAGGCCTTCCGTCCAGCCTATGCGGGTGCCTTTGCCTATCTCGTCTTTGCCCTCGCCTTCGTGTTCACCGGGGCAATTGTCCTGGGTTTTATTCCCTGAGCAGAGGTGGCTCGACGCCACTGTCCCGCATCCGAAGTTGAATGAACCCGTGTCGCGGCGCGATTACGCGCGGCTGGCGTTCGGATTTCACCGCATCAGTGATGGAGGAGACGGCAATGCCGCTCGAGTTCACGCATGTTCCCGGCAGGACGCACGCCGCCGACAACTCGGCTCCTTTCTTCTACGACTTCGCCGAGACGGCGACCAGGCTTGGGCTGATCGAGGATGGCGGCTTCCAGAAGATCGTCGTCGACGATACGGCGGGCCTGTTGACCAACATGGACATCGCCACCCAGGTGCTTGACCGCACCTCGTCGCTCGAGGTCGTCCTCACCCATTGGGCCGGGGTAATCGACCCGGTGGTGGCTGCGCGGCAACTGGCCGCCATCGATGCCAGGAGGGGCGGCCGGCTGGCGCTGCGGATGCTCAGCGAGCCGTTGAGCGACGACGATGCCGAAACGCGGCCGGTCGGGCACACGGTCATCTGGCAGCGCATCGACGAATATCTGGTGCTGCTGAAGCGGCTGTGGTCGAACGACCGGCCCTT
The DNA here is from genome assembly GCF_041661565.1 of Mesorhizobium sp. Taxonomy (GTDB): domain Bacteria; phylum Pseudomonadota; class Alphaproteobacteria; order Rhizobiales; family Rhizobiaceae; genus Mesorhizobium. Next base: position 16,115 of record NZ_JBAZUD010000020.1, on the reverse strand, counting down.
CGATCACGAAGGCGCGTTCTACAGCATCAACGGTGGCTACGTGCCCCGCAAGGGTCCGCATGGCGCCGACCTGACCATTCGCATGGGCGGGCAATCCGGCACGGCGCTCAGAGTGGCCGGCCGGCATGCCGATGTCTTCGAACTGGCGCCGGGCTCGATCGACGACGTCGGCCAGCTTATGGAGCGGGTGCGTGCAGCCGCCGCCGAACATGGCCGAGCCGGCAAATTGCGCTTCGCGCTTCCGGTCCGGATCCACCAGGGCGCGTCCGCGGCCGGCCACAAGGCGGTCGACCTGTCCGGGCCGCCGGCCCAGGTCGCGCTGTCGCTGCTTGCCTATGCGGGGCTCGGCATCGATGAATTCATGATCGTCGGCGTCGACACGCCGCGCGAGATCGCAACGGTCGGGCGGGACACGCTGGCCTTGCTGCGCAACTCGCCGGCGCGCCGCGAAGCGGAGGTGCCGCAAGCAGGAGCCTTTGCGCCGCACCCCGCCCAGAGGATGCAGGCCCGGGTCTGACCGGCAAGTTGGGCACGCTTCAGCCCAGGACGTTTCCGACGATCTTTCCGAAGGTCGCCGGGTCGAAGGCCGGCAGGATAAGCGGGTCGACGAAACCGTCGCGCCGTGCGGTCAGGACATATTGCATCCTCGCCTCGTTGTCGGGCATTTCGAAAACCTGGACGAAGTCGTAGGCGCCCAGCGTCGCGTAGAAGGCGATCGACCGGCCGCCAAGCGCGGCCACGCGTTCCTCACTCACCTTGCGGCGATCCGGGCTTCCGGCGAGCTCGGCAAGCCCCTTGTCGGTCGCCGCATCAGCGACACTAGAACCGGCTGGTCGCCGATCCGGCGGCTGTCATTTCCGCTTCATGCGACGGCATGTCGGTGCGCCTCGCCGGACAGCCTGGACAATCCCGCGATGACGGCTTCCGAATCCGCCAGCGCGCCGAAGATGCCGTTCTCGACCGTGACCATGTGAAGGGCCGCCTCATGCGCCTTCGCATCGCCACTCGCGCAGGCGTCGGAAATGGTCAGGCACTGGAAATTTCGGTCGCAGGCCTCGCGCAGCGTCGTGTGCACGCAGACATCGGTGGTGCAGCCTGAAAACAGCAGATGCGTGATGCCCTGCGCGCGCAGCACATGTTCGAAATCGGTGTAGGTGAAGGCGCCGTTGCAGGTCTTGTCGACGATGATGTCGTGTGCCGCGACGTCGATCTCCGGAACGATCTGGAAACCTGGGCTCGACCGCAGCAGGATGTCGGTTCCTTCGAGGCCCGCCCGCTTGCGCCGCCATTTCTCGTAGGGCGTCATGTCGGCCATGTCGGCCCGGTAGCCCTGCTTGGTATGGACAATCCTGAGACCCGCCGCGCGCGCGGCCGATATCACCCGGTTCACGGCCGGCAGAATCGCGCGCAACGGCGAGGGGTCATAGCCCTGCCTGGCGAAATAGCCGGACGTCGACAGGAAATCCTCCTGCAGGTCGATGACGACAAGGGCGGTGTTTTCGGCGACCAGCCGGCCGTCATAGGGAAAGTCGAAGGGCGTCGCCTTGATCATCCGGTCTCTCCTTCCACCGCTTGCCAGCGGTCTGTTGCAGGCGCCTTTGTCTTGGCTGCCCCTTCAATCTTTGCCTTATAGCGCCCGGCAGGACGCCAATAGCCGCCGGATCGATCCGACAGTCGATGACCTGCCCCCGCGTGTAAAGATGTCGGCTTCCGAGTGCAGCGTGGCGACCAGCTGCTCGCCGCCGATGTCCGCAAGAGGATGCGCTCGAGTGCGCCGACGAAGGAATTCTCGATCACCGTGGCGCGAAAGCCGATGCCGTCGCCGGTGGCCTAGCCGAGCCGGATGTCCTCTGGGCGCAGCCATACGGTGAGCACGTCGCCCGGCCGCTCGCGGGATGTTGTTGGCGACGCTCAGATGCGGGAAGAGGGCATAGCCCTGCAACACGAAGTCGAAATCGCGGTCCTCCGGGTCGAGATGGGTTATGTCCTTGCCGTCGAGGCTGATCGTCCCCTTGCTCGGCGTGATGAAGCCGGCCAGCGACATCAGCAAGGTCGTCTTGCCGGACCCGGAAGGCCCGAGCAGCGTGACGAATTCGCCCGCCTCGACCGAGAGATTTATCCCGGTGAGCGCGGTGACCTTGTCATAGGTCTTTGCCATATCCTCGATGGCAAGCAGCGTCATGTCAGATCGGATCTCTGATCAGGGGCGCCTTCGAGCAATGCAGCCCGCCGCCGCCCAGTTCCACCGTTTCGTAGTTGCATGTCAGAACGGTGATGCCGGCGGCATCTAGACGGTCCGACAGGCGCTGCGAGCGGCTGTCGTGCATGATGACGCGTCTGGGCGCCACGGCAAGGCAATTTAGCGACATGGCGGGCCGCATCGGCCCTGCATCCCTACGGCGCATCAGTTCCAGAACGATGAAGTATCGGGTTGCGGCATTGTTAGGCCCAGCCCCATCTTCAATGTTGACTATCATAATCATGTTTTATAGTCAGGCAGGGGAGCGGCAGCGCCTTGCCGGGTCTGAAGGCAGGTCGGCCATTCGCCGGATCGCGAATGGCGGACCCCCTCCTATGCGGACAGGGCGCGGCCGGCCGCATGTGAATAAGGACGAAGCCCTTGTCGAGAAACGGCCTCCTCGCGGCCCTGGCCGCATGCGCGATCCTGTCGGCCGGCGGCGCCTTGGCCCAGCAGCCACCGGCGAATGGCGCGGTGGCTCAGGCTCCAGCGGTAACGACGCCGTCGAATGCCGCGCCAGCCACGGTTTCGCCGCAGGCATTCCAAAGCCAATCAGGCACCGCCGCGCCGGCTGAGGCCGTGCCTTCGACCATGGCGATGGCGCTGCCGCATGATCTGTCGCCGTGGGGCATGTTCATGGCCGCCGATATCATCGTGAAGGCGGTGATGGTCGGGCTGGCCTTCGCGTCCCTCGTTACCTGGACGATATGGCTGGCCAAGTCACTGGAGATATTCGGCGGCAAGCTGCGCATCCGCCTAGCGGTGCGGGCGATCGGCGAGGCAGCGACGCTGAGGCAGGCCAGCAGCGCGCTCGACCGCAACAGCGGCCCAGGCGTGCTGCTGCTGCGCGCGGCGGAGGAGGAGACAGCGCTTTCGGCCGGCGCGCTCGACCATGTCTCCGGAGACGGGCTGAAGGAGCGGGTCACCTCACGCCTTTCTCGCATAGAGGCGGCGGCGGCGCGACGCATGTCGCGCGGCACCGGCGTGCTGGCGACGATCGGCTCGACGGCGCCCTTCGTCGGCCTGTTCGGCACCGTCTGGGGCATCATGAACGCCTTCATCGGCATATCGCAGGCGCAGACCACGAATCTCGCCGTGGTCGCGCCGGGCATCGCCGAGGCGCTTCTGGCCACGGCGATGGGCCTTGTCGCGGCGATACCGGCAGTCGTCATCTACAACGTCTTCGCCCGCTCGATCGCGGGCTACCGGCAGATCCTCGCCGATGCGTCGGCCGGTGTCGAACGGCTGGTCAGCCGGGACCTGGATTTCCGCCGCGTCACGCCGGCGACGACTCCGGCTGCGGCATAGATCCATGGCAGGCAGAATCCGCCCGGCCATGGATGACGATCTCGAGGAGAACCACGAGATCAATGTCACGCCGTTCATCGATGTCATCCTGGTTCTGCTGATCATCTTCATGGTCGCCGCGCCGCTGGCCACGGTGGATGTCAATGTCGATCTACCGGGGTCGACCGCGACGCCGGCACCCAGGCCCGAGACGCCACTGTTCCTGACGCTGAAGGACGACCTGACACTGGCGATCGGCAATGACAGTGTGCCGCGCCAAGCTTTCGCCGCCACGTTGGACGGCAGGACCAAGGGCGACAAGCAGACCCGCATCTTCCTGCGTGCCGACAAGGCGGTCGGCTATGGCGACCTGATGGAGGTGATGAACCTGCTGCGCGGGGCCGGCTATCTGAAGATCGCGCTGGTCGGCCTGGAGGCAGCCGATGCCGCAGCGCCGCCGGCAACCGGAGCAGCTGTGCCATGACGCTGCCGGCCGCCTTCCCCGGGGCAGCGCCGTCGCGCTTCGGCTGGCGCGATCTCGGCCTGTGGAGTGGCGCGGCAGCACTGGTCCTTGGAGCCCACGTCGCGGTCGCTTACGCCGTGCAGGACTTCAGCATGGTCAATGAGGCGGATGGCGGTCCGCCGCCGGCACAGACGATCGACGTGATGCCGATGGTGGTGATGCCGGCCGTGGAGGAACAGGTCGCCGCGCTGGACGCCCAGACTCCCGACCAGACCGAACCGACGCCGGCCACGGAAATATCGCCTGAAGAGCCGGCGGACAAGACGGGACCGGTCGTTGATCGACCGGACATGGTTCCACCCGACGAAACCGAACCCACCCGAGCCGAAACGGCCGAACAGGCGGACCCGCCGGGCGCGCTTGCACCCGAGGAAACCGATCCCGCTCGAACCGATGTCGTCCACGAGGCCGACCAGCCACCGCTGGACGAGGTCGTCCCCGACATCGTCCAGGCGGTCGCGCCCGACGTGGTCATTCCGGTGCCCCAGCCGAAGCCGGTGGAGATTGCAAAGGAAAAGAAAAGACCGGTCGCGGACAAGGCGAAAAAGCCGGTCGACAAGACCAAGCCACGGCCGAGGAAGGAGAAGGCCTCGCCATCCCGGACGGTCACGGTCGCCAGCGCCGATGCGCCGTCCGCCGCCAGCACAGCGGCGCCGAAGTCGGCGCAACCGGCGTTGAGATCCGGCGATGCCGCGAAGTGGAAGTCGCGGCTAACCTCGTGGATCAATCGGCACAAGCGCTATCCGAGCGCCGCGAGAGCTCGCCGCTCGGTGGGAACCGTGAACGTCGCCTTCAACATCGATCTCTCCGGCCGCGTCACCTCCGTTCGCATAACCGGGTCGTCCGGAGATCCGGATCTCGATCGCAGCGCGTTCGACATGTTGAGAGGCGCCACTGTGCCGGCACCCCCGGAAGGCGTTAGCTCGCTCGTCAAGCTGCCGTTGGGCTACACTTTGCGCGACTAATTCGGTCGCGTCAGACCTGTGCCATGCCGCCATCGACCACCAGTTCCGCGCCGGTCGTGAAGCTGCTCTCGTCGCTGGCGAGAAAGAGGACCGCGGCTGCCACCTCGTCCGGCCGGCCCATGCGCCCAAGGGGGATCATGGAGGAAAGGGCCCCGCGGATTTCTTCCGAAGCCGCCGCCATCATCGCCGTGTCCGTCGGGCCGGGACTGACGACATTGACGCGGATGCCATTGGGAGCGAGTTCATTGGCCCAGGTACGGGTGAACGCGCGGACCGCCGCCTTGGTGGCGCCGTAGACGCCGTATCCCTTGGTGCCGATGTCGCCGGCGATGGAGCCGATCAGCACGATCGTTCCGCCGGGTTGCATCAGGTTGACGGCACCCTTTGCCGCGAAGACGAGAGAGCGGACATTCAGCCCGAACGTCTTGTCGAAATGATCCTCCGAAATATCCTCGAGCCGGGCGTGTTCGGAAAGGCCGGCATTGACGACGAGGACGTCGATGCGTCCCTGTTCCGACCTGATCTGCTCGAAGACGCGCTCAAGGTCGGCGCTGTTGCTTGCGTCGGCCTGTACGGAACGGATGCCGCCGGCGCCCGTCGCTTCGGCCGCGGTGTCGGCCGACTTGCGGCTGGTGGCGTAGACCAGCGCCCCCTCGCTGGCGAAGCGTTGCGAAACGGCCCCGCCTATGCCGCCTACGCCGCCGACAACGAGGGCGACCTTGTTTTTCAGACTGCTCATGGTGAACTCCATCAAAGGTGATGGCGCAGAGATATATTCTGTATACCTAGGGTCAATTACGCACTATATGTAAAGCAGATATCGAGGAGTATACCTATGTCCGCCCTGGTTGAAGACTGGCCCGCGACGGCCAGTCCGTCCCGCCGCCCCAAGCCCGTCTCCGCCGAGGCGTTGATCGACGTCCAAAAGGTGCGGCCGGTGCTTGAGCAGATCGCCAACAAGTGGTCGGTCCTGATTCTCACCGTGCTGTGCACCAGGCCTTCGCGCTTCAACGAGATCATGCGGCGCCTCGACGGCATCACGCACAAGGCGCTGGCCGACGCGCTCAAGCGGCTGGAGCGCAATGGGCTCATTCGGCGCGAGGTTCTGGCGACGACGACGCCGGTCGGTGTCGAATATACGATCACTCCGCTCGGCCTCTCGCTGCGGCAACCCTTCGACGCGCTCTATGAATGGTCCAGGATCTATGGACCGGAACTCGAACGCGCGCAGCATGACTATGACGGCACGCGCGACTAAGCGCATCATGGCGTCGGCGGAAATCAATGCTCTGTGTCACGGCGGCCGTGGAGGGCCGGAATCGCCTCCACGGCCGACGTCAGCACCATCAAGCGTGCTGTTCCGCATTCCGTTTGCGGGTTGCGGCGGCCTTCTTCGCGGATGCCGAACGGTCAGCCGCGGACCTTGATGCGGCAGCCTTGCCGCCCTTCTCGCCGCCGTTGTGGGCGGCCGGATGGCCCGTGTGTTGGCCCCGGCCCGAACCGCCCTCTTTCTTGCCGCCGCCGTCGTCCTTGTTGACGGTTGCCCAGGCGCGCCGCTCGGCTTCCTTGTCCGATACGCCGCGTTTCTCATAACCCTCGGCGATGTGATCGGCCTTGCGCTCCTGCTTGTCCGTGTATTTCGATTTGTCACCGCGTGGCATGTGAATCCTCCTGTGGTTACTCGTCGTCAATCTCGCGCGCTGCCTGGTGCCAATGATGCTCGTGGCTGCCGTGCTGTCGACCATCCGCGTCCCAAAGCTCGTATGCGCGGTTGCGGATCCGATCGTCTCTGGAAGGGGGATTGTCCTTGGTCGTCGTTGCGTCGGAAAGATCGCTCCGGTCGGGGTCCTGCAGGTTCTCGCCTGCTGCGTCGCGGTCGACATCGGGATTGTCTTCTGCCGGCAGGTAGCCTGCGGGCCGATTTTCGGGCGGCCCTTCCCATCGCGGCATCTGATCCGTAGTGCCGGGGGCGCCGGTTTTCACTCTGGCCATGGGGTTTCTCCTGATCCTTCTGCTTCGTTGGTCTTGATCTGATCTCGGTCGCCATCATCGGATACCCACCTGTGCGACCGGCCAAGTACCAACTTCGCAGTCATTTTGTGGTTCCGGGATTTGTCACGAGGAGGACGCGGTTATTCGGCCAGGCGCGTATCGTGCCGATGGGCTGAGGGCTGATCCCGCATCTCGCCAAGGATCCTCGCCAGAGGTCAGCGACAGCCAGTCTTACCAAGGCAGTCGTGTCTCCACCGGCCGCCACAAAGTGGGGACGGAGACATCGGCCTTGAAAACAGGCTTGGATCTCAGATGCTTGGAAATTCCGCTGGTGGAGCTGAGGAGGATCGAACTCCTGACCTCGTCATTGCGAACGACGCGCTCTCCCAGCTGAGCTACAGCCCCGTCCAGCGGATGGCGCATTTATCGGGCACGGTGGTTTTCTGTCAAGGCGGCGTTTTGCCGAATCCCGCGGTGCTAGGGCGCCGGGCCGGTGAGGCGCGTCGCCTGCCCTTGCCGGTGTCGCGCGCAATGGCTACATGTCGCGCAATCAATGGAGCTTGGAATGAACGCGCTTATCGACACGCTGATCTACGCGCTCGAACTTTACTGGTGGGTGATCATCGCCGCGGCGATCTTCTCCTGGCTATACGCCTTCAACGTCGTCAATTCGCGCAACCAGGTCGTGAACAACATCGGCGGCATGCTCTACCGGCTGACCGAACCGGTGTTCCGTCCCATCCGGCGCCTGCTGCCGGACCTCGGCGGCGTCGACATCACGCCGATCATCGTGCTGCTGATCATCTTCTTCCTGGAGCGGTTCCTGGACAGCACGGTGCGGTCGCTGTTCTACTGATCCGTGGAACCGGCCGCAGTCTTCAGGATTGGCCGCGATGGCATCGACCTCTTTGTCAGGCTGACGCCAAAGTCCGAACTGGACAGGCTTGAAGGTGCGGAGACTTCAGCGGATGGACGCAGCCACCTGAAAGCCCGCGTCCGCGCTGTGCCTGAAAACGGGGCTGCCAACAAGGCGCTGGAAAAGCTGGTCGCCAGGGCGCTCGGCGTGCCGGCGTCGTCCGTGTCGGTCATCGTCGGCGGCACCGCCCGCCTCAAGACCTTGCGCGTTCTCGGTGATCCGGCAACGCTGGTGGAAAGCATCAAGGCGCTCGAGCGCCGGCCCTGATGGACTTCGGGGTTCTCAATCGCCCAGCGGCAGGCGCGGATCATCGACCTTCAGCGTGTTCACGCTCTGCTTGATGCGGCGAAGGTTTTCCAGCACCTTGGGCCCCCGCGCTTCCGCCACCGAGGTGGCGATCATGTCGACGATCGCCAGCAGCGCGTAGCGCGACGATGTCGGCTTGTAGATGTTGCCATCCTCCAGCGGCTGGAAATGGATCACCGTGTCGGCGGCCTTGGCAAGTGCTGAGTCCGGCGCGGTGATGGCGATGGTGGTGGCGCCATATTGCTGGGCGACCTGCACGGCGTCGATGACCGAACGCGCATAGCCCGAAACGGAAAAGGCGACCAGCGTGGTTTCGGGCGTGGCAACGGCGGCGTACATGCGCTGCAGCTGGCCGTCGACTTGCGCCAGTGCCGAAAGGCCGAGCCGGAACAGCCGGTTCTGCATCTCCGTCGCCATCATCGACGAGATGCCGCCGGACCCGAGGCAGAGCACATTGCCGGAGGTGGCGATGCGCGCGGCGACTCCGACCAGCGTCGTCATGTCGAGGTTTTCGCTGGCGCGCTGGATGGCCGAAATCGCCGCCTCGGTGATGGCGGACGCAATGCGCTGCTCGCGGATGTCACGGTTCAAAGGTTCGGGCGACAAATACTGGCCGCCGATGGCGATGGCCTGCGCCAGATAGAACTTGAAGTCGCGCAGGCCCTCGCAGCCGAGGTTGCGGCAGAACCTAGTCACCGTCGGCTCGCTGACGCCAACGCGCGCGGCAATCTCGGAGATTGCCGCCTTGGAGACGAAATCGAGGTCGGCAAGCACGAAGTCGGCGAGCTTGCGATCCGACTTCGTGCCATCCTGCGATATCAGCTGCAGGCGCGTGATGATGTCGGCCGGTGTCCTCATATCGGTCTCGTCACACGGGCAGGCCCGTCGCCTTGTCGAACAGGTGGATGTTGGCCGGATCGACCGAGACCGGCAGCAGGTCGCCGGGACTGACCGGCACCCTGTCGCGGAACACGGCGCGCACCGTATCGGAGCCGATGGCGCCATAGACATGGGTCTCCGAGCCGGTCGGCTCGACGACATCGACCCTGATCGTCATTGCGTCGACGGCCTCGCCGATGACGAAATGCTCCGGCCGGATGCCGGCCTCCACCGTGCCACCCGCCGGCACCGACCTGCTCGCAAGCGCCAGCCGGCCGCCCCCCGCCGATTCGAACCAGGTCTTGCCCGGCGCCGCCTTCAGCGCCCCGGACACGAAACTCATCGACGGCGAGCCGAGGAAACTGGCGACAAACTTGTTGGCCGGCCGGTCATAGAGCTCCAGCGGCGCTCCGACCTGCTGGATCCTGCCGCGGTCCATCACGACGATGCGGTCGGCCATGGTCATGGCTTCGATCTGGTCGTGGGTGACATAGACGATGGTCGATTTCAGTCGCTGGTGCAGCGCCTTGATCTCGACGCGCATCTGCACGCGCAACTGGGCGTCGAGATTGGACAGGGGCTCGTCGAACAGGAACACCGACGGCTCACGCACGATGGCGCGGCCCATGGCGACGCGCTGGCGCTGGCCGCCCGACAGCTGGCGGGGGTAGCGGTCGAGATAGGAGAAGAGGTTGAGGACGCCCGACGCCTTCTTAACCTTCTGGTCGATCGCGTCGCGCGCCTCGCCGCGGATCTTGGGGCCAAAGCCGATATTGTCCGCCGCCTTCAGATGCGGAAACAGCGCATAGGACTGGAACACCATGGCGATGTTGCGCTGCTGCGGCGGCAGGTCGTTGGCGCGCACGCCGCCGATCGTCAGGTCGCCCGAGGTGATCGTCTCCAGCCCGGCCAGCATGCGAAGCAAGGTCGACTTGCCGCAGCCGGACGGGCCGACGAGCACGACGAACTCGCCGCTCCTGATGTCGAGGCTGATGTTTTCGAGGATCTTGTGCTGCCCGAACGATTTCGACAGGTCGCGGAACTCGACGTCGGTCACGGTCATCCCCCCAGTATGTCGTCGATGAAGGGCAGGCAACCCGCCGTCAGGCCCGCGTCCACCGGCATCACCACGCCGGTCACACCCGATGCGCGATCGGATGCGAGGAAGGCGACGGCTTCAGCCACTTCCGAGGCGTTGACGATGCGGCCGAGCGGATAGAGACGCTGCAGCTTGCCGAGGACCTCGGGATCCTTGGCAAGGCGATGGTCCCAGGCGGCGGTGCGGATGGATCCCGGACAGACGACATTGGCGCGCAGGCCGCTGCGGCCGAGCTCGACGGCGATCGCCTTGGCATAGGCGTTGATGCCGGCCTTCGCCGCGGCATAGGCGGGGTTGCCGAAATGCGCGATGGCGTTGACCGACGAGATGAAGACGACGCTGCCGGAGCCCTTGCCGGCCATCGCCTTGACCAGCGGATCGGCGAAGGTCATCACGCCGGTCAGGTTAATGTCCAGTTCCTGCTCGATCTTGCCGGCGTCGAGCGCGGAAATGGTCTCGGCGCGCGTCCAGCCGGCATTGTTGACGAGGATGTCGGGCACGCCGTCCCTGTCGAGGATGGCGGCGATCGCCGCCTCGATCGAAGCCCTGTCGAGAAGATCGAAGACGTGGCGGCCGGCAAGGTGCGGACTGCCCAGAGCGTCGCTGGACTGGTCGCAGCCGATCACCCTGGCGCCCCTTTGTGCCATCAGCGCCACGATGGCCGTGCCCAGGCCACCGCCCGCGCCTGTCACCACGACGGTCTTGCCTTCGAACTCGGCTTTCGAAACCACCCTGGCCGTCCTTCCCGGAGTTCAGACAGAGCTAATCAGGCTGCGTCTACGGAATGTAATTAAGCAACATAAGTATCTGCTTGCAAGGCACCAAATGATGGATAATGTAGGAAAGTCACATAAATCTTCCGCTCCCGACGTGAAGAGGCGCGCGGGGTGCGACATCAAATGGGAGACATCGCATGAGCTTTGCAAAATGGACTGCCGGCCTGATGGCCGGAATGAGCATGCTGGCATTGACGGCGCACGCGGATGCTGGCGAGGTTCGCGTCACCGTGGCCGAATACAGCGCCAAGACTGGCCCCTATTTCGCCGACGTCAAGAAGGAATTCGAGGCGGCCAATCCCGGCATCACCGTCAAGTTCGAGGTGGTGCCGTGGGATGTGCTGCTGCAGAAGCTGACCACCGACATCACCGCCGGCACCAACGCGGACCTGTCGATCATCGGCACGCGCTGGCTGATCGACTTCGTCCAGCAGGACGTCGCCGAACCGCTCGACGGCTACATTACCCCCGAATTCAAGGGCCGGTTCATCGACACGTTCCTGTCGCCCTCGATCATGGAGGGCAAGACCTACGGCCTGCCGATCGCGGCCTCGGCGCGCGCGCTGTATTACAACAAGGAGCTGTTCGAGAAGGCAGGCATCGCCAAGCCGCCGGCGACCTGGGCCGAGCTGCAGGAAGACGCGCGCAAGATCAAGGCGCTCGGTTCCGGCACATTCGGCTTCGGCCTGCAGGGCAAGGAGATCGAGACCGACGTCTATTACTACTACGCGATGTGGTCGCAGGGCACGGAGATCCTGAACAAGGACGGCACGTCAGGCCTCGGCACGCCGGGCGCGCTCGAAGCCGCCAAGCTCTACAAGTCGATGATCGACGAGGGGCTGACCGAACCGGGCGTCACCTCCAACAACCGCGAGGACGTGCAGAACCTGTTCAAGCAGGGCAAGGTCGGCATGATGATCACCGCACCCTTCCTGTCCAACCAGATCAAGGAAGAAGCGCCGACGCTGAAATATGGCGTCGCCGCCATTCCGGCCGGCCCCAGCGGCGCGCGCGGCACCTATGGCGTCACCGACTCCATGATCATGTTCAAGAACTCCAAGAACAAGGACGAGGCCTGGAAGCTGATGGACTTCCTGTTCACCACGCAGCAGCGCGCCAAGTTCACGCAAGGCGAAGGCTTCCTGCCGGTGAACAAGGAGGAGGCCAAGATGGACTACTATGTCAACAACGCCGATCTGGCCGCCTTCACCGCGCTGCTGCCCGACGCCCGTTTCGCGCCGGTCATTCCGGGCTGGGAAGAGGTCGCCCAGATCACCTCCGATGCCATGCAGAAGATCTATCTCGGCGGCGACCCAGAGGCAGGCCTGAAGGAGGCCGCTGCCAAGGCCAACGCCGTGTTGAAAAAATAGGGCCGCAAAGTGAGGCTCCTTCCTCTCCCTCCGGAGGGGGGAGAGGTGGCTCGGCGAAGCCGAGACGGAGTGGGGGAACCACCGGGCAACCGCCGCGGACGGGCATAGGAAGGCGCAAGCATCGCCTCGTCTCGCCCTGCGCTCAAGGGTCGACCCCCACTCCGTCGAGCTGCGCTCGACACCTCTCCCCCGATCGACGGGGAGAGGAAGCGCCCCTTCCGCGACCGTCGCGGAGGCGGCAGGTCGCTGAGGCCAGCGCCGTCGTTTGCAAGCAATCTTGGAGCGGCGTCCTGAGAAGAACGAGGCGGATCAAGTCACCCTGTCAAGCCGGCGCAATGCAACCTCACCCGCAACGCGGTACAAAACCAGCCGATGCAAAATCGCTTCCTGCCCTATCTCCTGACCTTGCCCAGCCTGTTCCTGGCGGCGGTCGTCATCTTCTGGCCGGTCTGGGACCTGATCCAGATCTCGACGCATGAGGTCAACCGCTTCGGCCAGCTTCGCGACTTCAACGACCTCGCCAACTTCTCGGCTCTGCTTGCCGATCCCGATTTCACGGCGGCACTGTGGCGCACCGCCCTGTGGACGGTGCTGGTCGTCGGCGGCGCGCTGTTGCTGTCCATCCCCGTGGCGCTGATCCTCAACACCGACTTTTACGGCCGCGGCATCGCGCGCGTCATCATCATGCTGCCCTGGGCGGTGTCGCTGACCATGACCGCGGTGGTCTGGCGCTGGGCACTGAGCGGCGAAAGCGGCATGCTGAACTCGGCCCTGCTTGGGCTCGGCATCATCGATCACAACATCCAGTGGCTGGCGAGCGCCGAGACCGCCTTCCCGATGCAGGTGCTGATCGGCATCCTGGTGACGGTGCCGTTCACCACGACCATCTTCCTGGGCGGCCTGTCGTCGATATCAGACGATCTCTACGAGGCGGCCGCACTCGAGGGGGCGACAGCGCTGCAGCAGTTCCGCGAGATCACCTTTCCGCTGTTGAAGCCGTTCATCAACATCGCCATCGTGCTCAACACCATCTACGTCTTCAACTCCTTTCCGATCATCTGGGTGATGACGCAGGGCGGGCCGGCCAACTCGACCGATATCCTGGTCACCCATCTCTACAAGCTGGCCTTCCGCATCGGAAAACTCGGCGAGGCTTCGGCGGTGTCGCTGGTAATGTTCGCCATATTGCTGATCTTCACGATGATCTATGTGCGGCTGGCGATGCGGGAGCAACGCGCATGAGGAGCAAGCTGAAACGCACTGTCATTGCCTGGCTGCTGCTGGCGCCGCTGATCGTGGTGACGATCTTCCCGTTCGCCGTGATGTTCCTGACCGCGGTCAAGCCACGGCAGGAGGTGCTGTCGCCGACCTGGTGGCCGAGCGAATTCCGCTGGTCGAACTTTTCCGACATGTGGGTGGCGACCGGCTTCGGCCAGGCACTCGCCAACTCCCTCTACGTGTCGGTCATCGCCACGATCGGCGCCATCCTGATCTCGGTTCCGGCGGCCTACGCCATGTCGCGCTTCCGCTTTGCCGGCTACGGCGCGTTCCGGCAGTTCCTGCTGATCTCGCAGATGATCTCGCCGATCGTGCTGGTGCTTGGCCTGTTCCGGCTGATGGCGGCGTGGGGGCTGGTCGAGTCGACGACCGCACTCGGCTTCATCTACATGGCCTTCAACGTCGCCTTCACGGTGTGGATGCTGCAAAGCTATTTCGACACAATTCCGCGCGATCTCGAGGAAGCGGCGTGGATGGAAGGCGCCGGCCGCTGGTTGACGCTGAGAAAAGTGTTCCTGCCGCTCTGCCTGCCGGCCATCGCCGTGACGGCGATCTTCACCTTCATCAATGCCTGGAACGAATTCGTCGTGGCGCTGACCATGCTGCGCAGCCAGGAAAGCTATACGCTGCCGATCCAGGTGTTCTCGTTGGTCGCCGGCCGCTACACCATCGAATGGCATCATGTGATGGCGGCCACGCTGCTGGCGACCTTGCCGGTGGCGATCCTGTTCGTCTGGCTGCAACGCTACCTCGTCAGGGGACTGGCGCTGGGGGCGGTCAAGTAACGGGACGATCAACAAAGCGGAGTTTTTCATGTCATCGCACGCGCCGCTGTCGCCACGGCCAACGATCTCGTCTACATGCCCGGCCGCAACGGCCACGAACTGACAGAGTGAAGCGGAATTCCCACAATGCGCATTTTCACCGCCTCGCTGGCGACCGAAACCAACACCTTCTCGCCCGTGCCGACTGACCGGGCCTCGTTCGAGATGGCCTTCTATGCCGGACCCGGCAAGCATCCTGAAACGCCGACTTTGTGTTCCTCGCCGATCGTCGCCTTGCGCCGCCGCGCTGCCGCCGAAGGCCTCACCGTCATCGAAGGCACGGCCACCTGGGCGGAGCCTGGCGGCCTGGTGCAGCGGCAGACCTATGAGGCGTTGCGCGACGAGATCCTAGGCCAGCTCGAGGCGGCACTGCCGGTCGAGGCGGTCATCCTCGGCCTGCATGGCGCCATGGTGGCGCAAGGCTATGACGATTGCGAGGGCGACCTGCTGGAACGGGTGCGGGCTATTGTCGGGCCCGGCGTGGTGATCGCTTCCGAGTTCGATCCGCACAGCCATCTGACGCCCAAGCGCGTGGCGGCGTGCGACGTCATGGCCTACTTCCTCGAGTTCCCGCACACCGATTTCTACGAGCGTGGCGAACATGTCGTCGAGCTTGGCCTCGCGGCGGCGCGCGGGGACATCAAGCCGGTCATCTCGACCTTCGACTGCCGCATGATCCAGGTGCTGCCGACCAGCCGCGAGCCGATGCGGTCCTTCGTCGACCGCATCAAGGCGATGCATGGCAAGGACGGGGTCCTATCGGTCTCGGTCATCCACGGTTTCATGGCGGCCGACGTGCCCGAGATGGGCACGCGCATCCTGGTGGTCACCGACAATGACAAGGCCGGCGGCGACGCGCTGGCGGAGCGGTTGGGACGCGAACTCTACGCGCTGCGCGAAAAAACGGCGATGCCGATGCTGAACGCCGCCGACGGCATCGACCGGGCGCTCGCCGTGCACGCCGAAAACAAAGGCAAGCCGGTGGTGATCGCCGACATCTGGGACAATCCCGGCGGCGGCGTCGCCGGCGACGGAACATTCGTGCTCCGCCAGATGCTGGCGCGCGGCCTGGACAATGTCGGCGTCGCGACGATCTGGGATCCGATCGCCGTCACCTTCTGCCACGCGGCGGGCGAGGGCGCGGTCATCGACCTGCGCTTCGGCGGCAAGGCCGGGCCCTTGGCCGGCGAGCCGATCGACGCGCGGGTCAAGGTGCTGAAGACGGTTGCGGAAGGCTGGCAGAGTTTCGGGCCAAGCCGGGTGACGCTGGGGCCAACGGCGCTGGTCCGCATCGAAGGCACCGAGGTCGACATCATCCTCAACACCAACCGCACGCAAACCTTCGAACCGGATGTTTTCTCCAACATCGGCGTCGATCCGATGAGCAAGGATGTGCTGCTGATCAAGTCGACCAATCATTTCTATGCCGGATTCGAACCGATCGCCGCCGAAATCATCTATGTCTCGGCGCCGAGTTCCTATCCGAGCAATCCGGCGGTGACCGACTACAAGAAGCTGACGCGGCCGATCTGGCCAAGGGTGGCGGATCCCTGGAAGGCCTAGCGTTCTCCTTCTCCCCCTGTGGGAGAAGGTGTCGCCGCAGGCGACGGATGAGGGGTGTTCCAGGAAACACCAACGCCTCACTCCGCTGGAACACCCCT
>NZ_JBAZUD010000019.1:0-46028 GCF_041661565.1 Mesorhizobium sp. | reverse complement strand
CGCGGCGATCGAACAAGCAGCCAGGGCGACCGGCACCACGCTTCACAAGGGCGTCTACATGTGGTTCTCCGGCCCCTGCTTCGAGACGCCGGCCGAAATCCGCATGGCACGCGTCATGGGCGCCAACGCCGTCGGCATGTCGACCGTGCCCGAGGTCATCCTCGCCCGCTTCCTCGGCCTGCGCATCGCCGCCTGCTCGGTGGTCACCAATCTGGCCGCCGGCATGACCGGCGCAGAGCTTTCGCACCAGGAAACCAAGGACATGGCGCCGGTCGGCGGCGCGCGTCTGGCGACGATCCTGCAGCGGCTGTTTTGCGACGGGTTGCTGGAGGGCTGATGCTTCCCCAGGAAATCATCCGCCGCAAGCGCGATGGCCTGAGGCTGTCGGCGCCGGAGATCGCCGCCTTCGTCGGCGGCGTGACATCGGGCGCGGTTTCCGATGGCCAAGTCGGGGCCTTTGCCATGGCCGTGTTCTTCAATGGCATGAACCGCGACGAGGCGGTGGCGCTGACGCTTGCGATGCGCGATTCGGGCGACGTACTCGACTGGTCCGACCTGCCCGGCCCGATCACCGACAAGCATTCGACGGGCGGCGTCGGCGACAATGTTTCGCTGATGCTGGCGCCGATCGTTGCCGCCTGCGGCGCCTATGTGCCGATGATTTCCGGCCGTGGCCTCGGCCACACCGGCGGCACGCTGGACAAGATGGACGCCATCCCCGGCTATGTCAGCCAGCCCGATGTCGCGCTGTTTCGCAAGGCGGTGCTCGAGACCGGCTGCGCCATCATCGGCCAGACCGCCGACCTCGCGCCCGCCGATCGCCGGCTCTATGCGATCCGCGACGTCACCGGAACCGTTGAATCCGTGCCTCTGATCACCGCGTCGATCCTGTCGAAGAAACTGGCGGCCGGGCTGCAATCGCTGGTGCTCGACGTCAAGGTCGGCAACGGCGCCTTCATGGAAAAGTCGCGCGACGCCACCGCGCTTGCCAACAGCCTGGTCGAAATCGCCAATGGCGCCGGGCTCAAGGCCTCGGCGCTGATCACCGGCATGAACGAGCCGCTGGCCTCGGCCGCCGGCAACGCCGTCGAGGTGCGCAACGCCGTCGATTTCCTCACCGGCCGCCGTCGCGACCATCGGCTGGAGGACGTGACGCTAGCACTGGCCGCCGAAATGCTGCAGACGGCGGGACTGGCATCGTCCAACCAGGACGGCATGCGGCGCGCTTCGGCGACGCTCGCCAGCGGCAGTGCCGCCGCCACCTTCGGCCGCATGGTGGCGGCGCTTGGAGGTCCGGCCGACATCGTCGAAAGGCCGGAGAAGTACCTGGCGGTCGCGGCAACGGAGTTTGCGGTCAAGGCGAACGCGAACGGCTTCGTCACTGGCATAGCCACGCGCGACATCGGACTGGCGGTTGTCGGCCTCGGAGGCGGGCGCGCGCGGCCGGAAGACAAGGTCGATCCGGCCGTCGGCATCACCAGGCTGCTGCCGATCGGCGCCGAGGTTCGGGCCGGCGAACCGCTGGCGCTTGTCCACGCCCGCTCGCAATCGGACGCGGAGGCTGCCGCTGCCGCCGTGCTTTCGGCCTATGCCATCGGTGCTTCGAAACCGGCCGCCGACAGGTCGGTCATCCGGCGGATTCTGCCGCGCGGATGATCAATGCCAGGGGATGCCTGGAACAGCTTTCCGTGCACTGAGAGCCCCTGCCCTACTGGACGAGCAAAAGCGTGCCGTTCTGGGCCTCGTATTTGCCGAGCCGGTTGAGGAAGCTCATGCCGATCAGGTTGGTCCGCAGCGCCTTGTCGTCGAGCACGATGGCCTGCACATCGTTGACGGTGATGCCACCGACTTGCAACCGGCTGATCATCACCACGGCCGCCTTGATCGTTCCGTTGGCTGTACTGACCTCATGGCTGAAATCGGACGGATTCAATGACAGGCCCACTCTGCGCGCCGTGGAACTGTTGACGGCGACCAGCGTCGCACCCGTGTCGATCATGGCGTCGACCTGGCGGCCGTTGAGCCTGAAAGTCGAGACAAAATGTCCGCGTTCGTCCGCCGCGACGACGACCTTGCGGCCGAGCGGCGGCGTGGCCAACTTGTCGGGGCTCGACGCCAGGTCGACATCCGGCTTGACCTCGACCACCGCCTTGCTTGCCATCGGCGAATTCAGCAGGGTCTCGAGCAGTTGCGGGTTCGACTGATACACGATCGGTATCGATGCCGACGTGCCGGCGATGGTGCCAAGGATGAGAAGTCTGCGCAGCATGGAAGGCCTTCGTGACAGGCCATCCCTAGAGATTCTTGGTGTCCGCCGCTTTAACGCGCGCCGATACCGCGCCTTTGCGTAAACAATTGGTAAATCACGCCGGGCAAACCTGCCTTGGCGCTACTTTGTCCCGTACATGCGGTCGCCGGCATCGCCGAGGCCCGGCATGATGTAGCCCTTCTCATTGAGCTGGCGGTCGATCGAGGCCGTGAAGACGGGAACATCCGGATGCGCCTTGGTGAAACGCTCGATGCCTTCGGGTGCCGCCAGCAGGCAAAGGAAGCGGATGTTGGTGGCGCCGCGCTCCTTCAACTTGTCGATCGCGGCGATCGCCGAATTGGCGGTCGCCAGCATCGGATCGACGACGATGACCAGCCGGTCGGCGAGATCGCTCGGCGCCTTGAAGAAATACTCGACCGCTTCCAGCGTTTCGTGGTCGCGGTAGAGGCCGACATGCGCGACGCGGGCCGCCGGCACCAGGTCGAGCAGGCCTTCGAGCAGCCCATTTCCGGCGCGCAGCACCGAGGCGAAGACCAGCTTCTTGCCCTCCAGCGTCGGCGCTTCCATCGTCTCCATCGGCGTCTCGATCGTCGTCGTGGTCAGTTCGAGATTGCGGGTGACCTCATAGCCGAGCAGCAGCGAGATCTCGCGCAGCAGCCGCCGGAAACCGGCCGTCGACGTCTCCTTCTTGCGCATGATGGTCAGCTTGTGCTGGACAAGCGGATGGTCGACGACGGTGACGCCCTTCATGGTGTTCTCCTGGTGCGTGTCGCCCGGCGCGCGAACGCGCTTCAGGCTGCTGGAACGACCCTAGCGTCTATGCGCCGGCCAAGGAACCGCCTGGCGGCCCCGACCACAGCTTTGTCGGGCGAAATTCAGCGTGCCGCGCCATTCAGCCGGGCGAGAAGCGCCGTCCTCGTCTTGCGGTCGACGAAAGCGGCCTCGATGGCGGTTCTGGTGACGGCGAGAAGCGCCTTTTCGTTCATCGCGAAATGCTCGGCTGCGATGTCGTATTCCCGCTTCAGCGACGTCCAGAAATAGGGCGGATCGTCGGAATTGAGCGTCACCTTGCAGCCGGCCGCACGCAGGGCCGGGAAAGGATGATCGGCGAAACTGTCGAACAGCTTGAGCGCGATGTTGGAGCCGGGACAGCATTCGAGCACGATGCCTTCGTCGGCGATGCGCCGGACAAGGTCCGGATTCTCGATGGCGCGCACGCCATGGCCGATGCGGGACGGACGGATGTGGTCGAGGGCCGCCTCAACGGTCTCCCAGCCGGTCAGTTCGCCGGCATGGACGGTGATGCCGAGCCCAGCCTCGCGGGCGATCTCGAAGGCCCTGACATAATCCTCCATTTCGCCGATCCGCTCGTCGCCGGCGACGCCGAAGCCGGTGACCAGCGGATGCCCGCAGCGCGCTGCGAAGCGCGCCGCCTGCTCGATCGACTCGACGCCGACATGGCGCACGCCGGTGACGATCATGCGCCCCTCAATGCCGGTCTTGGCCTTGGCGCGGAGCATGCCTTCACCCAGCGCGTCGGTATAGGCCTTGGGCGACAGGCCGGCCTTGGCTGCATGGTCCGGCGAGGTGAAGACTTCGGAATAGATTGCCCCGTCACGGGCCAGGCTGGTCAGATAATGGTCGGCCAGCCGCGCATAGTCCTCCTCGGTCCGGAACAGGTCGGAGGAAAAGTCGTAAGCGGCGAGGAAAGACGTGAAATCATGCCAGACAAATGAGCCATTTTGAATGTAAGGCGAGGTGTCCTTACCGTATTTCTGCGCCTGGCGGATGACGAGTTCGGGCGCTGCTGCCCCTTCGATGTGGCAGTGCAGTTCCGCTTTCAAAGGCATTCAAACATCCCGTCGGTCAGTCCAGGTCTTGAAAACCCACCACCTGGAAGCGCGGCTGAACACCGCGCCTTAAACAATAGCGCCCGCACCATCGATCGGCTATGGTCCCGCCGGTTTTATGACGGATCAAAAAAATGTCAGTTGAGAGAACCACGGCCGCTGGCGGCATGGAAACCTCCTATGGTTTCAAGCGTGTCGGGGAAGGCGAGAAGCAGTCCCTGGTCAACGATGTTTTCCACAAGGTCGCCAACCGCTACGACCTGATGAACGATCTGATGTCGGCCGGCCTGCACCGGCT
The DNA here is from genome assembly GCF_041661565.1 of Mesorhizobium sp. Classification (GTDB taxonomy): domain Bacteria; phylum Pseudomonadota; class Alphaproteobacteria; order Rhizobiales; family Rhizobiaceae; genus Mesorhizobium. The sequence continues at coordinate 41,611 of NZ_JBAZUD010000019.1, read as the reverse complement.
GTGGAAGGATGCCATGGTCACCTGGCTCAATCCTCCCAAGCGTGCGGGCTGGAAGGTCCTCGATGTCGCCGGCGGCACGGGCGACATCGCCTTCCGCATCGTCGATGCGAGCCACGGCCTGGCCCATGCCACGGTGCTCGACATCAATGGCTCGATGCTCGCCGTCGGCCGCGACCGCGCCGAGAAGAAAGGCCTGTCCGGCAACACTGATTTCGTCGAGGCCAATGCGGAGGAACTGCCCTTCCCGGACGCCACATTCGACGCCTACACCATCGCTTTCGGCATCCGCAATGTGCCGCGCATCGATGTTGCACTCAGTGAAGCGTTCCGCGTGCTGAAGCCGGGCGGGCGGTTCCTGTGCCTCGAATTTTCCGAAGTCGAAATGCCATTGCTCGACAAGGCCTACGAGGCCTGGTCCTTCAACGCCATTCCCAGGATCGGCAAGATGGTGACCGGCGACGGCGAGCCTTATTCCTATCTCGTCGAATCGATCGCCAGGTTTCCCAACCAGGCGAATTTTGCCGCAATGATCACGCGCGCGGGCTTCGAGCGCGTCTCCTTCCGCAATTATTCCGGCGGTATCGCAGCACTGCATTCGGGCTGGAAGCTTTGAGGCCGCGCCGCTTTTCTCAGCCTCGATGGTGCGTGGGCGGGTTGATGAAACCGGCGGGACAGGCGCGGCCATGAGCACCATCAGTGCTGGATTTCGGCTCGTACGGGCCGGTTGGGTGCTGGTGCGCGAGGGCGTCGTCGCAGCGCTTCCCGGCGAAGAACTGTCGGGCCTGCCAAAATTCGGCTGGCGGCTGGCGCGGCTGTTCACCCGCCGCCGCGCGCTGGCCTATGAGCGCAGCGACCGGCTGGCCAAGGCGGTGGTCCGGCTCGGACCATCCTATGTCAAGCTCGGCCAGTTCCTGGCGACGCGACCGGACGTTGTCGGCAACGACATGGCGCTCGATCTCGCCATGCTGCAGGACAAGATGCACACCTTCCCGAAGGTGGAAGCGGTCGCTGCCATCGAGGCCTCGCTCGGGCGCAGGATCGGCGACCTCTATATGCAATTCGGCGATCCCGTCGCCGCCGCATCCATCGCCCAGGTCCATGCCGCAGAAACCATGCAGGAGGGCGTGGCAACCAAGGTGGCGGTGAAGGTCATCAGGCCGGGCGTGCGCCGCCGCTTCTTTCAGGATCTTGAAAGCTATTTCCTCGCCGCCCGCCTGCAGGAGAAATACGTCCCTTCGTCGCGCCGGCTGCGGCCGGTAGAGGTCACCGAGACGCTGGCCCAGACCACCAAGATCGAGATGGATTTGCGCCTCGAGGCGGCGGCACTGTCCGAGCTTGGCGAGAACACCAGGGACGACCCGGGCTTTCGCGTCCCCTCCGTCGACTGGGAGCGTACCGGTCGTGACGTGCTGACCATGGAATGGGTCGACGGCGTCAAGATGAACAACATCGCCGGCCTCGAAGCCGCCGGCCATGACCTCAAGGCGATCGCCGCTAATCTCATCCAGTCGTTCCTGCGCCACACGTTGCGCGACGGCTTCTTCCACGCCGACATGCATCCGGGCAATCTGTTCGTCGAGGCGAACGGCACCATCGTCGCCGTCGACCTCGGCATTGCCGGAAGGCTCGGCAAGAAGGAGCGCCGCTTCCTCGCCGAGATTCTCTACGGCTTCATCACGCGCGACTATCTGCGCGTCGCGGAAGTTCATTTCGAGGCAGGCTACGTGCCGCGCCAGCACAATGTCGCGGCTTTCGCGCAGGCGATCCGCGCCATTGGCGAGCCGATCCACGGCCAGCCGGCCGAGACCATTTCGATGGCCAAGCTTCTGACCCTGCTGTTCGAGGTGACCGAACTTTTCGACATGGCGACGCGCCCCGAACTCATCCTGCTGCAGAAGACCATGGTTGTGGTCGAAGGCGTGGCGCGGACGCTCGACCCAGCCTTCAACATGTGGAAGACGGCCGAGCCGGTGGTGGGTGACTGGATCGCCGGCAATCTTGGCCCGCGTGGCATGATGATCGATGCGCGGGACGGCGCCAAGGCGCTGTTCACGCTCGCCCGGCAGGTCCCCGAGCTTGCCGCGCGAGCGGAGCGGCTGTCACGCGAGATAGACCTGATGGCCGAGCACGGTCTGCGCTTCGACGAGACCACCGCGCGGACAATCGGCAAGGCCGAAGCACGCTACAGCCGCTCCGGCCGCGTGGCGCTGTGGGTCATCGCGCTGACGCTGGTCTATATCGCCTGGAAGATCATCTAGCGCCGAGCCGGGACTCCTGTTTCGAAACTTGCAGTGATTTGATTGCATTGCTATCATTGCCATCAGCAATCGCATGTAGAGTGCAATCAAATGGCCAGCATCACCATTCGCAACCTTGACGATGAGGTCAAGGAGCTGCTGCGCCGCCTGGCGGCGGAGAATAACAGGTCCATGGAAGAACAGGCGCGGGTCATGATCCGGGCCGCTGTTGACGGCCAGATCGGTCAGGGCCGTATAGACCAGATCGAGAAAACACTGCGCGAACTGACCAACGTGCACGGCGCGGCGACCCTGGTTGGCGCCCCGGCAGGCAAGATCTTTCCGCGGGGCACGCTTTCCGGCAAGCGTATCCTGCTCATCATCGGCGGCGGCATCGCCGCCTATAAGGCGCTGGACCTGATCCGTCGCCTGCGTGAGCGCGGCGCTGCGGTGCGGGTGGCGATGACTGCAGCCGCGCAGGAATTCGTCACCACGCTGTCGGTCGGCACGCTCTCCGCCGACCATGTCTTCACCGAGCTGTTTGACCGCAATGACGAGCACGATGTCGGCCATATCAGGCTGTCACGCGACGCCGACCTGCTGGTGGTGGCGCCAGCCACCGCCGACCTGATGGCCAAGCTTGCCAATGGCCTAGCCAACGATCTTGCCTCCACCGTGCTCCTTGCCACCGACAAGAAGGTGCTGATGGCGCCGGCGATGAATCCCCGGATGTGGGCGCACCCGGCCACCCGCCGCAATCGCGCGACCCTGCAGAAGGACGGCGTCGCCTTCGTCGGCCCTGCCAGGGGCGAAATGGCCGAGAGCAACGAGGCGGGCGAAGGCCGCATGGCCGAGCCGCTGCAGATCGTCGCCGCGATCGAGGCGCTGCTCGATGCCGGTCCCAAGCCGCTCTCCGGGCGCAGGATCATCGTTACGTCCGGGCCCACGCATGAGCCGATCGATCCCGTGCGCTACATCGCCAACCGGTCATCGGGCAAGCAGGGTCACGCCATCGCGGCGGCTCTCGCCCGGCTCGGTGCCGATGTGCACCTCGTCTCCGGGCCGGTTGGGATCGCCGACCCCGCCGGCGTGCAGACCGTCCATGTCGAAGCAGCGCGGGAGATGCGCGATGCGGTCGAACAGTTACTGCCCGCTGACGCGGCGGTGTTCGTCGCCGCCGTCGCCGACTGGCGTACCGAGAACGCGGCCGGCGAGAAGATCAAGAAAGTGGCGGGCGAAGGCCCTCCCGTGCTGCGCATGGTGGAAAACCCGGACATTCTCGCCGGAGTTGGCCACCACAAGCTGCGGCCCAGCCTTGTCATTGGCTTCGCCGCCGAGACCCAGGACCTTCTGCGCAATGCCGAGGCCAAGTTGGCAAGGAAGGGCGCCGATTTCATCGTCGCCAATGACGTGTCGCGCGAAAGCGGCATCGGTGCGTCGGGCGTGATGGGCGGCGACCGCAACAGGGTGCGGATCGTGTCCAAGGCCGGCGTCGAGGAATGGCCCGAGATGAGCAAGGACGAGGTGGCGGCGCGGCTCGCCACCCTGATTGCCAAACGATTGCAGACCATCGTCGTTTGAGCAGCCGGCCCGGCCCGCTCACCACCGCTGCTGCCAGGCGGCGTGCCGGGTCGCGCCTCGATCGTCAGTCGGCCAGAAGCTCGGCGGTTCGGCCAAGCGCACCGCTGAAACCATTGAGCGGGATGGAAAAACTCACCGCCTGTCCGGTGTCGGCGGCAAAGGCGTCGATCTTCAGCGTGGTGCCCGCCTTGAGCAGCGGCGTGACATTCGCGTCGAACGCCACCGGCACCAGGCAGCCGACGACCTGGCAGGTGTTGAACTGAAGGCTGCCGTCCAGCTTCTGGTCGTCGATCGTCAGGTTGATGCCCTTGGCGAGCGCCAGGCCGAACGGCAAGGCAAGGGTACCGGTGGCATCGTCGCCGGTCTTGCTCGTCAGTTCTATCGCCAGCAGCCGCTGGTTGGTCTGCTTGTTGAATTGCTGATGCGACAGGCTGCAGGTCTTGTTCGTGCCCGATATCTGGCAATTGACTGTCCAGTCGCCATGGGTTTCGGACAGCGCCGAAGCGCCGCCCGGCAGCCGCGGTGCATTGGCGGCGGGCGCCGCCACCGCCTTGTCGCTCTTGCTCTGTGCCGCCATGGCCGGCGAACCGGCAATGCAGGCCAAACCCAGCATTGCGACAACATACGTGTACTTAGACATCAAGACCCCTCCCGCCCAGTCTCGGGCCAGCCTAGAAGCTGACCTTGAGAGAGGCGCTGACCGCGTTCTGTTTCACCGTTTCGCCGAAGGCGCCGTTGTACCGGACCGACATGCCGACGCCATTGACGCCGTTCAGTTCGATACCGGCGCCGACGCGATAGAGCGGCGAATCCACGGCTTCCGTCAAGTGCAATGCGGGGTTGCCCGGCAAATTCTCCGCCGCCGCGAAGCGGCCTTCGATCTCCCATTCCTTGTTGGAGAACTCGACGCCGGCCTTTCCGTAGAGACGCAGGCTGGCAATGTCGCTGAGCGGGATGTCGGTGCCCAGTTCGAGCGCCGGCGTCGCCGAATAGTACGTGTTGGCCGAGCCGTCGAAGTTGAAGGCGGCAACCGATTCCTCCGCCGTGCCCGAGCCCTTTTCCTTGCCGGAGACACGCAACCAGCGTGCATCGAACTGCACGGTCGGCTGCAGGTAGAACGCCCCCATCTGCTGGGTGAAACCAAGCCGCGCCGAGCCGCCGAATTGCGCTGTCCTCTGCGTGTAGGTGACGCTGTCGCCGACGCCCGGCAGCAACTCCTCGTCAAGGTATTTACCGTCCAGCATTTCACCGGGAATGAAGGCGACCGGGTCGATATGGGTGTCGCGTTCGCCCTCGAAGGAACCGGTGCCGCCGCCCAGCGCGAAGTCGATGAAGTAGTTCTTGTTGGCGTATTTTGCCAGCGCATAAGCCTGCCAGGCCTCGCCGGTGGTTTCCGACAGCCGTGCCCCGTTGAAATCGATCTTCGAGTCGAACTCCGTGCGGCCGATGGTGGCGCCCAGCGACCAGTTCTGTCCAATCTCACTGATCCCGCCGAGCGACATCGTCTTCAAGATGTCGTCGCGGCTGGTCGTCCCGGCGCCGGCGTCGCGGCTGTATTCCGCCTGCGGGCTGATCGTTCCCCAGATGCAGCGGCCGTCGGGGTTCTTGTAGGCGGGAACGCCGGTGCACTCGCGGGCCGTCTCCAGCATGATGTCGGCTTCGCGGTTGATCATGTCGAACGTGTGCACGGCGTAATGCGGCGTCAGCCGTGTCAGTGCGGCGCCCAGTTCCTCCTCCGTGGGGGAGAAGCGCAGCATGTTGATCAGCCGCGCCATCGGATTGTCCGGGGTGGACGCGGCCTCGACGTCATCGAGATACTGGGCCATCTGATAGACGCCGGGATCCGTGGTGCCGGAACCAGGGCCCTGGGCAAGTTCCAGGAAGGTCGGGTTGTCGGCATAGAGGACAAGATCGGTTCCGCCGACAACCTTGGTCTGGAAGTTGAAGCCGACCGCCGGATACAGCGTCTGCGGCGTCAGGTAATTATCGACCATCGATGAACCCGTCGCCAACACATACTGGGTGAAGAGCTTGTCGATCGACAGGAAGTTGAGCGGCGCCGTGCCGTCGAAATTGCCAGCTCCGGTCAAGGTCAACGCATCGGTGATCTGGTTGTTGAGGTCGATGTCAGTGACGAAATCACCGGTATCCATCTGCGTGAACCCGCCGGTAATGTCCACGGTGGCAACCACGCCGATACCCTGGTTCGTCATCAGGCCCTGGTTCTTGAACAGGCCGCCGGAGCCGAGATTGATGCTCTTGAGACCCACCATCGAGGAGTTTTCGAAATTGTCGAACTCATTGGTGCCGCCGCCGAGGTCGATGTTGCCAATGACGCGGCCGAGATGGTCGGCATCGATTTTCTGGTTCTTGACCTTGTCGTTGCCAGATGTGCCGGAGATCGACAGCGGGCTGAAATCGTCGAGCAGGGTTTCGAGGATTGCGTCCGTGGGCACGACGGGCCCTGGAGCGAGGAGGGACGCGCTGAATGCCGCCATATTCGACGGGAGTACGCTGAATGTCGGGTTGGCCCCCATAGCGTACAACAGGCTGTTGTTATTCACCGTGTTGTCCTGGCCGCCGACCAGCATGGCTGCGACACCGGTCGCCGCGCCGCCAATCGTGTACTGGCCATTCAGGTTCATGGTGATGTTGCCCTTGTTGCCCTTGGCCGTGCTTTCGCCATAGGCAGCCACAGAATCCGCACCCTGCGCGAACAGATTGGACTTTGCTGTCAGTGTGACTGCGCTGGAATTGCCTTGGCCGGTCGCACTCTGGCCGAACAGCGCATAGCTTTCCGCGCCAAAGACAACGATCTGGCTGTTCGCCGTTGCCGCGGCCGCATTGGCATCGCCAATACCGCCGGCAGAGCCGGCACCCTTGTTGAGGCCGCCCGCTATACCGCCACCGCCACCGACCGCCTGCACGACGATGCCGTGCGAACGCAGACCGGTCGTTTCGATCTCCCCGGTCTGGATGACAGTGACCGTGCCGCCGACGCCTTTTGAGCCGTCCAGCATTTCCAAGGTCAATCCATCGGGGCCGTCGCCGTCGTCACTGGTTGCGAACCGACCGAAGCTGGTCCCACCAATGCCGCCGCCGCCGCCCACCGATTGTGCAACAATGGCGATGGAATCCGTCCCCTCGGTGATGATCGTACCTGTGCGCTCGACATAGACGTTGCCACCGTCGCCACCGTCGCCTCCCAATCCGCCAACGCCCAACGACACCTTGGCCTTGCCGGAAGCATCTGCGCCCATGCCGCCGCCGCCGCCGACGGATTGCGCGACCACGCCATGAGCCAAGGCGCCCGTGGTGTGGATGTCGCCGGCGACCAACACCTCGACATAACCACCCTTGCCGCCGAAGCCACCGTTCACGCCAACCTGAAGCGAGTAAGAGCTGTCGCCTTCGGACGAATTGGTCATCGAACCGCCAAAGCCGCCACCGCCACCGACCGACTGAGCGAAGATGCCGATTGCACCAGCGCCGGATGTGTTGATGGTGCCCGCATTGTGATGAACGTAGACATCGCCGCCATTCGCACCGGCGCCAACCACCTTGTTGGGGCCAATCGTATCGGCGAGCGCCAATTGAATGCCAATGGCTGTGCTGCCGTCCGAAGCCTGAGTTAAGGAACTCGACGCACCGCCGCCGCCGCCGATCGACTGCGCAAAGATGCCGTGCGACATGACGCCTAAGGTGGTGATGTTTCCGTAGTTCGTGACGCGCACGGTGCCGCCGTCGGCACCGCCCGCACCTGTTCCACCGAGTTGCAAGGTCACGGTCGTATCGCCACCCTTGGCTTGGCTGTTGCCTGCGCCCGCCGACCCGCCGCCACCGCCGACGGACTGCGCGAAAATCCCGTCCGCATTGTCACCGGCGGTCACTATGGTGCCCGTCGCATTGTTGGTGACCGTTACATCGCCGCCCTTGCCGCCCTTGCCGCCCTTGCCACTGAGAGAAGCGGCTATCTGATAGTCCGCTTCCTCGCTGGTGGTACCCGCCGCTCCACCACTGCCGCCGCCGCCGCCGATGGACTGGGCCTGGATGCCGTGCGACCCGTGACCGGTGCGCGCATCGGTCAAGAGATTTAGAGTGCCGGTCGTGATGACGCCCGAATTTTCAACGATGACGCTGCCGCCAGTGCCGCCGCCATCAGCAAAGCCGCCCACGACCAGGTTCACAGTTAGCGTGTCGCCCGATCCTCGGCTCTCGCCACCGCCGCCAGCGCCGCCGCTGCCGCCGATCGATTGTGCGAAGATGCCGACCGACCGATTGCCAAGGGTGCGGATTTCACCAGTGATTGTGTTGGTGACGTGAACAAAGCCGCCTAGGCCCGCAGCACCGCCGAAACCACCCACGGAACCGCCGATCGCATATTCGGCTTCTACACCTGACGATGCCGCACCGCCGATACCGCCACCGCCACCGACGGAACTTGCGGTCATGCCGTTCGATTCATCAAGATCCGTGTTGATCTTGGCGGAGTTGGTGACCTGGATCTCGCCTCCATTGCCAGCGTCGCCGCCCGCCAGTCCGATGCCCGCACCGACCGAAACGGTTGCGCTGCCGCCATATTTGCCCTCGCTGCCCGCCGCCGCGGCTCCTGCGACGCCACCGCCGCCGCCTACCGACTGCGCGACGATACCGGCCGATCCATACCCATGCGTATGGATGTTGCCTGAATTGTCGACGATCACCTTCATGCCGCTGCTGCCGCTGTCCGGCCCGAGCGCGTAGGTCCCCCATTCCGCCTGGTTGGTGACCCCGTCGTGATCGCGATCTCCGGTAGCGTCACCGCCGCCGCCGCCGATTGCGAGGTTCGCGTCGACCGTGGTGCCTTCGCTGTCGCCGAGATTGAGCGCCTTGGCATCCGCCGAGCCGCCGGCACCGCCGCCGCCACCGATCGACTGGGCAAGGATGCCATTGGAGAAATCACCAGACGTTTCAAGTATGCCGGAGTTTATGACGGTGACCGCGCCACCATTGTTTCCGTCGCCCCCCTGACCGCCGATAGCCACATTGGCGTTGACGTTGACGTTCGAGCCCGTACTGACCGATGCCGTCGTGCCGCTGGCCGAGCCGCCGGAGCCGCCGCCGCCGCCGATCGACTGGGCAAGGATAGCGTTGCTGGTATTGCCACTCGTGGTGATCTTGCTGCCATTGTTCACGTTGACGGTGCCGCCGGTGTTTCCGGACCCTCCCCAGCCGCCGACCGTTACCGTGGCATTGACGGTGACGGTTCCGCCAAGGCCGCCGGCGCCAGCCATGGAGTCGCCGCCATTGCCGCCGCCGCCGCCGACCGACTGCGCCAGGATGCCATGCGAATTGTTGCCCGTTGTCACGATCGTACTGGACGGATCGTTGAGACCAAAATTCACGGTCACCGTGTTGCCGATGCCGCCGCCGCCGCCCTTGCCGCCGATGGAGGCGCCCAGATTGATGCTGACCGTGGGGCTAAAGCTGCCGGAATAGGTGCGGCTGCGTCCGCCGTCGCCGCCGCGGCCGCCAACCGATTGCGCCAGTATGCCGCCGCCGTTGTCCGGATTGTTACTGCCCGATACCTCAGGATTCGCCACCGATGCGATGTGACCGTTGCCGGTCACCTCCACTGTTCCGCCATTACCACCTGCAGCGCCGGCTCCACCGACAGCCACAGACAACGCGCCTGCCGGATAGGGGTAGATGTTTGCCGCCGCAGACAAAGCGAAAGCATCGCCGCCGCTGCCGCCATTGCCGCCGACCGATTGTGCGAAGATGCCCTTGGAGCCGCCGCCATACACCGAGATATCCCCGGTTTGGCGAACGATGACGTTGCCGCCGACACCACCCCCACCACCACCACCGCCGATCGACACGGAAATGGCCGCAAGGCCAACCGCAACGGAGTTGGAGGCACCGCCATTGCCGCCGCCGCCACCCACCGACTGGGCCAGGATGCCATGCGAAAGGCCACCATAGGTTTTGATGAGGTTGGCGGTGTTGGTGACGTCGACCAACTTGCCGTCACCGCCCTTTCCGCCGCCGCCGCCAACCGATACGGCCGCCGTCGTGCCGACGGCATAGCTGAAGCCACCATCGCCACCGCCGCCGCCCACCGACTGGGCGAAAAGGCCCATCGATCCATATTGGCGCGTCGTAATGTTGTTGGTGTTGGTCGCACGAACCTCGCCGCCGCTACCGCCACCATCGCCGCTGCCCGCGACGGATACAGCTGGCCCGACACCGGCCGCGATCGAGAACCCGCCCGAGCCACCACCACCACCCACGGACTGCACCAGGAAGCCGTGCGAAAAAATACCGTCCGTTTTCAACTCGGCGCCATTCGAAGCGGTCACGTTGAGTCCGATACCGCCGACGCTTCCGTTACCACCAACACCTACATTGACACCCAGCCCGGCCGAGATTGTCGATCCTCCGGCACCACCGCCGCCACCGATGGATTGAGCGACAAAGGCATGGGAATATTCGCCTGAAGTCGATATGCTGCCGCCATGTATCGTGGCGACGACCTCGCCACCGTTGCCGCCGCCGGCGCCTTTACCACCAATGCCGACTGAAACGGCCAGGGATCCCGCAAGTGAGAAGCCGCCGCTTCCGCCGCCGCCGCCGATCGACTGGGCAAGAACGCCAATCGAGCGGTCGCCACCAGTGACGATTGTGGCGCTACTGACGTCGAGATCGACGCGTTCGCCATTGCTGCCCTTGCTTGATCCGCCGCCGACACCGACGGCAACCCCCGCCGAGAGATTTACCGAGAAGCCGCCATTGCCGCCGCCGCCGCCGATTGACTGAACGATAAGGCCAGCGGAATCGTTGCCGCGCGTGGTGATGGTGGTGGTGTTCGACGTATACTTGGCCGTGCTGGTGGTGCCACCCACGTCGCCAGCGCCGCCAATGCCGACCGAAACGGCGAAGCTGCCTGTGAACGCGCCGCCGCCATTGCCGCCGCCGCCCCCTACCGACTGCACGATGATGCCCGCCGACCGATCCTGGAACGTATCGACTGTGCCGTTAAAAGTGGCGTCTGCGGCCATCGACTTGCCGCCGCCCGATCCGCTGCCGCCGACCGAGACCGCCGCGGCAACGCCGACTGCTCCCGAGAAGCCGCCATTGCCGCCGCCGCCACCAATGGACTGCACGATCAACCCGGTCGAATCGACTCCGTGCGTTTCGATCTTCTGGAGGCCGTCGGCCACCGTGCGGAAAAACACCTGACCGCCATCACCGCCCTTGGACCCGCTTCCGCCAACCCCGATCGCAGCGCCGAGGCTGCCCGCGACGTTGAAGCCGCCATTGCCGCCACCGCCGCCGATCGACTGCGCGATGAAGCCCGCGGAGCGGTCGCCAGAGGTCTTGACCGAACCGCCGCTGGTGACATCCACCAGCTTGGCACTACCACCGGCAGCGCCGCCACCGCCCACGCCGACGGCGACGCCGAGGGAAACGCTGACCGAGAAGCCACCATTGCCGCCGCCACCGCCGACCGACTGTGCGACCACACCGGCCGAATCGGCACCACCGGTTGTGACATCGGCATTACCGACGGTGTAGTGCACCTCGCCGCCGTCGCCACCTTTTGAACCCGAGCCGCCTACGGCAACCGAAGCGATGCCGCCGGCAGCGATCGCGCCGCCACCATTGCCGCCGCCGCCGCCAACCGATTGCACGAGCATTCCGATCGCTGACCGGCCGTTTGTGCTCACGATAACGCCGGCTCCAGCCTGGTTGGCGGTCACGCTGAGGCCATTTCCGGCGGTGCCGCCGCCGCCGCCTACCGCGACTGCCGCCACGGAGCTTCCTACCGCAACAGCATAGCCGCCATTGCCACCGCCGCCGCCGACCGATTGCGCCAGGACGCCTATCGAGCCATCGCCGCCATTGTTGTCCCCGCCCGTCCTGATTTCGCCGCCGACGCCGACAATCACGTTTTCCGCATTGCCACCGCCATCTCCCCTGCCGCCAGTGGAAACGAAAACGCTCCCAGCGCCGCCGCCGTTGCCGCCACCACCGCCGATCGATTCAACCAGCATACCGATTGCGTTGGATCCAGAGGTCGTTATCTTGCCGGTATTTGTCGCGGTGACCTGCCCGCCATTATTTCCGTTCTCGCCGGACCCGCCGCCAGCATAGAAGAGGCCGAAAGCGCCTCCACCATCACCGCCGGCACCGCCGATCGACTGGACGACCAGTCCGCTGGCGGAGTCGCCGTTGGTTGTGATGGAGCCGGAATTGTCCCCCGAAGCGCTGCCGCCTTGGGTTGCAGTTCCACCATTGCTGCCGGAGCCCGCGAAAAGTGTCGAAGTTGAATTTCCGTCGCCGCCTTTGCCGCCTGAAGAGCGAACAAGCATGCCGTAGGAAAACGACCCGGAAGTCGTGACTGAACCGGCGTTGCTGCCGGTGGCCGTGCCGGCACTGCCGCCATTGCCACCCTCGCCGGCATTGGCGTATCCGGCCGAAACGGCATTGCCGCCCGTGCCGCCATCGCCGCCGCTTGCGTCGACGAGTATACCGATCGAATTTGTGCCGGTGGTCTCGATTATGCTCGAGATAGTGGCGGTCGCACTGGCGGTACCACCAGCACCGCCACTTCCGCCATCGCCCTCATCCGCGAAAATGAGACCACCGCTGCCGCCGCCATTCCCGCCTCTGCCGCCGGTTGCCGTTGCAACCATGCCGTGATGCAAATCACCGTCCGTGAACAGCGTGGAGGTGGTATTTGTGGCCGTAGCGCTTCCAGCGTTGTTGCCGTTGCCACCCTCGCCGCCATTGCCTACAAGAAGCAGAAAGCCATATCCACCGCTACCGCCATTGCCACCGTCGGCCGTGACATCGAAGGCGCTCGTGAGGGGCGGAGCCGGCGCGGTAACGGTCTGATCGACACTGTTGACTTGCGATACGTTGCCACCCAAACCACCGTGACCGCCGTCACCGTCATAGCCGCTGCCGTTGCCACCGTTGCCGCCGTTGCCATTGATCAAGAGCTGCGCGTTAACATTACCGGACGAAATGGGAGAAAGTCCCACCAGTGCGGTCGCGCCGAGCAGGAGCACCAGCCGTCTTGGCAAGATGGCGACCCGAGGATTCGCCCGCGCCGCGCCATCCTTTTGTGGCGTCGCTCCGTCTTGGCGGGGGGGTTCGATCGAACGGGACCTGCTTGATTCCAGGCCAGCCGATCCAAAAGACCGGCGCCCAGCAATGCGTTCTGACGACGAAGCCATGCCCGTACCCCCTACGGTGGCCGCCCTCAATCGCTCCTTGAGTCAGCCCCACCGCTATTGTCTGCCCCACGCAACAAGACGGCCTGCACTTCCAAAATAAGCTCGATGCATTGATGCCAGCGAATCGGAATCCCCACTTCGGAGAGCTGACTTAGGCAGAGTACATCAACTTATTCGGGATGGAACAGAAAACTTACGCTACGACACGTAGCAAAGCCTGTAATGTTTGATAGTCGTCATATGACGGTAATCCGCCGTGCGACGCCGGACTTGGAGATGGCAAACCAATCTTGGCGCAATCCATGCCCTGACCATGGCATCGCCGCGCCGGCGCCCTATATCAATGAGATATGATTTTCCCTCGCGTGAGCAAACGATGTCAGTCCTTCGACAGGTAATTTCCGCAACGGCACTGCTGGCCCTGACCGCGCTGGCGGGCGTATGCGTGTCCGCTTCCGCGCAGGTCCTCAATTCCCCCACCGGCAACGCGCTGATCCAGCAGAATGACCTGCAGATCCTGCAAAACAGGGTACAGCGGCAGCAATACCAGCAGCAGCAGCAGCAGTATCGTGCGCAGGACCGCCAGATCGTGCCGCCGCCCAGGCCGGAGGTGCCGGCGCTGAAACCAAGTTGCCGGACGCAGATAATCGGTACCACCGCCGTAACCAATTGCCGCTGATATCCAGGCTTTTGCCGCTGACATCCAGGCATATTTCATTTATTTAGCCGACTTATGTAATTGGCGTGCGTTTCGGTACACGCGAAAATTTTGGTTTTGCAACGATGGCGTGGCGCGGTATGCGGCATCCCGTCGACTGGATCATTGAATGGCGGTTACCAAGAAAAAGGCGGTGTGCAAGGCGAAGAAGGGCGAGAGGATCCGCCAGGTGGCGGCCGTTCCCTTCCGGCTGAACGCGCGCGGCGATATCGAGGTGATGCTCGTCACGTCCCGAACGACCAGGCGTTTCATCGTTCCCAAGGGTTGGCCCATGAAGGGCAAGAGCGGACGCAAGGCCGCCGCCATCGAAGCGCGGGAGGAAGCCGGCGTGCTCGGCAAGACGCTGAAGGAGCCGGCGGGCACCTACTCCTACTGGAAACGGCTGGCCAGCCGCTTTGCCCGTGTAGACGTCATCGTCTACCTGCTCGAGGTAAGCGAGGAACTGGAGAACTGGCAGGAGGGCAACCGCCGCCAGCGGGCCTGGCTTGCACCGGCCGACGCGGCCACCCTCATCGACGAACCCGATCTCTCCACGCTGGTGAAGACATTGACGATCGAGCGGCCCGCACCGGCTCCCCCTGCCTGAGATCAGCCCTCACTCGACGACATCATCGGCACCGGGGACTGGCCGTACTGGCACGCCGGTATAGGCCCACAGCCATTCGCGTGGCAGCGGACCCTTGTTACGCCCCGACTGCTGCGACTGTTCCCAGGCATGCGCGAGGATGCCGACGGAGCGCGACAGCACGAATAGCCCGCGCGTCAGCGGCGGTGGAAAGCCGAGTTCGCCGTAGATCACGGCGGTGGCGCCATCGATGTTGAGCGGTATCCTCTTGCCCTTGCGCCTTGCCACGTCAGCCTCGATCGCCTCGGCGATGTCGGCAAAGCGTCCTGCGACGACGCCCCGCGCCGCAAACTCCCGGGTCAGTTCCAACAGGCGCGGCGCGCGCGGGTCGACCGGGTGGAAGCGATGGCCGAGCCCCGGCACATAGCCCTGATCCTCGGCGAAGAAGCGGTCGAGGCGCATCGATACCGCATCGTTCAGCACCGCGCCCTCGTCGAGCATCACGGCAATGTCGCCATAGAAGGAGAGCGCCTGTTCCCCGGCGCCGCCATGAACGTCGCCCAGCACGTTGATGGCCGACGCCATGGCGCTGTTGATGCCCACGCCGCAGGTCGCCGCCATGCGCGCGATGGCGATCGACGGCGCTTGCGGACCGTGGTCGACGGCCGCGCCCAGGGCAATGCCGAGCAGCGCCGCCTGGTCCTCGCTGGGCAGTTCGCCACGCAGCATCAGCCAGATGACGGCCGGAAAGCTGGCGCGGCCGATCAGATCCTGGATCTCGTAGCCGCGCAACCGGATGACGCCGGGACGCATCTCGATGATATCGGTCCGCCACCATTCCTCGCCGCGCTCACGTCCGGTCTTCGGGGTGTCGGTCATGCCCGGGCCTTTGCATTGGCGCGGGGCGGCAAACCGCCGAACACCTCGTCCATGTGTTGGCCCAGCGCCGGCGGCGGCATTGTCGGCAGCGGGGCCTTGCCATCGACCATGAAGCCGCCGCGCAAAACGGTCAGCGGCCCGTCCATGTCGGGCACGCCGCTGAAATCCTGGGTGACCTGGCGTTCAAGCACTTGCGGCTCGGCCAGCACCTGCGGGATCGTAAGCACCCTGCCCGCGGGCACGCCGGCACGAGTGAGCGTTTCCTCCCAGACCGCCGCAGAAGCGCCCGTCAGCGCGGCCTCGATCTCGAGCGTAAGGGCCGCGCGATTGAGCTTGCGCGCCTCGCGCTCGGCAAAACGGCTGTCGGCGGTCAGGTCCGGCCGTCCGATCAGCCGGCACAATGTCACGAACTGCTCCTGCTTGTTGGCGGCGATGTTGAGCAGGCCATCGCCGGTCCGGAACGCGCCGGAGGGTGCCGCGGTCATGTTCTCATTGCCCATCGGCCGTGGTTCGATCCCAGCGGTCAGATAGTTGGAGACCGGCCAGCCGAGCGCCGAGAGCGTGCATTCGAGCATCGAGACATCGAGAAAGGCGCCTTCGCCACTTGTCTTCTGCCGAACCAGTGCCGAGGCAATCGCGAACGCGCCCACCAGTCCGCCAAGCGTATCCGCCACGGGATAGCCGACGCGCAGCGGCGCCGTTTCCGGCGTGCCGGTGATGCTCATGATCCCCGAAAGGCCCTGGATGATCTGGTCGTAGGCTGGATTGTCACGCATCGGCCCGGTCTGGCCGAAACCCGATATCGCGCAATAGACAAGGCCGGGACGGACCGCCTTCAGCGCCTCGAAGCCAAGTCCCAGCCGCTCCATAACGCCGGGGCGGAAATTTTCCACCAGGGCATCGGCGCTGGCGACCAGATCGAGGAAACGTTCGCGATCGGACGGGTTCTTGAGGTCGAGCACGACGGATCGTTTGCCGGCGTTCTGCGCCAGGAACGAGGCGCCCATGCCGGCGCTGTTGAGCCTCTCCGAACCGCCGAGCTGCCGCGCCAAGTCGCCGCCCTTCGGCGCCTCCACCTTGATCACGTCGGCCCCGAGCAGTGCCAACTGATAGGCGCAATAGGGCCCGGCCAGAACATTTGTCAGGTCGAGGACACGGATACCGGAAAGCAGGTCTGTCATTTCACGTCTGATCGGTCAGGCATCGCCGGGCACGTGCTCCGGCCCGCGCCGCCGACGATGCTCGACATAGGCCCAGATATGCGGACCGACCAGGCCGATGAAGGCGAGCGTCAGCAGCGTCAGCGACAGCGGATGCTTGTAGAACACCGACCAGTCGCCGTTGGAGATGGTCATCGCCCGGCGAAACTGGGTTTCGGCGAGAGGGCCCAGGATCATCCCGATGATGACGGGAGCGGTCGGGAAATCGAAACGCCGCATCAGGAAGCCCGCCGCGCCGAGCAGATAAAGGATGACGAGGTCGATCGGCGATTGCGAGATGCCATAGGTGCCGACGGTCGCGAACACCAGGATGCCGGCGTAGAGCTGCGGCGCCGGGATTTTCAGGAGGCGCACCCAGAGGCCGATCAGCGGCAGGTTGAGGATGACCAGGATGACATTGGCGATGAACAGGCTGGCGATCAGGCCCCAGACGAGATCGCCCTGCGTCGTCAGCAGCAGCGGTCCTGGATTGATGCCATAGCTCTGGAATGCCGACAGCATGATCGCGGCCGTCGCCGATGTCGGCAGGCCGAGAGTGAGCATAGGCACCAGCACGCCGGCGGCGGACGCATTGTTGGCGGCTTCCGGGCCGGCAACGCCTTCGATGGCGCCGACCGTGCCGAATTCATGCTTGTGCTTGGAGAGCTTCTTTTCGATGGCATAGGACAGGAAGGTCGGGATTTCGGCGCCGCCGGCCGGCATGGCGCCGATCGGAAAGCCGATCGCGGCGCCGCGCAGCCAGGGCTTCCAGGAGCGCTGCCATTCGGCGGCCGTCATGTAAAGCGAGCCTCTCAGTGGCACGATCTCGTCCCTGCCGGCGTAGCGGCGCGAGGCCATGTACAGCGTCTCGCCGACGGCGAACAGGCCGACGGCGGCGATGATGACGTCGACGCCGTCGAGCAGTTCGGTCGAACCGAAAGTGAAACGCGGCTGGCCGGTCTGCAGATCGACACCGATCAAGCCGATGACGAAGCCGGCGAACAGGCTGGTCAGGCCGCGCACCGAGGATGAACCGAGCACCGCTGAAACCGTGATGAAGGCCAGCACCATCAGCGAGAAATACTCGGCCGGACCGAAGGCCAGCGCGAACTTGACGACGATGGGCGCCAGGAAGGCGACGCCCATCGTGCCGATCGTGCCGGCCACGAAGGAGCCGATCGCCGAGGTTGCAAGTGCTGCACCACCCCGGCCGGACCGGGCCATCTTGTTGCCCTCCAGCGCGGTGACGATGGTGGCGCTCTCGCCCGGCGTGTTGAGCAGGATCGACGTCGTCGAGCCGCCATACATGGCGCCGTAATAGATCCCCGCGAACAGGATGAAGGAGGCCTCCGGCGCCACCTGGTAGGTGATCGGCAGCAGGAGCGCGATGGTCAAGGCCGGCCCCAGGCCGGGCAGCACGCCGATTGCCGTGCCGAGCGTGGTGCCGAGCAGGCACCACATGAGGTTTATGGGCGTGAAGGCGACGGCAAAGCCGTGCGCGAGATGGCCAAGCGTGTCCATGGCGTCAGCCTCCGAACGCGCCGATGATCGCGTCGATCACCGTGTTGAGCTGATTCTCGATGAAACCGGCGCCGATATTGACGCCCAGCGCCCTGGCAAAGCCGAAATAGGCGGCCAAGGCCAGGATCAAGCCAAGCAGCGCGTCGCGCAATGTGCGCTTCGAGCCGAAACCGAAACAGACAAGAACGAACATGACCACCGATGCGGCGGTGAAGCCGAGCGGGCGGATGAGCAGCAGGTTGGCGATCAGGCCGAGGACGACGAACCCCATCGCCTTCCAGTCGGTCGGCGTTTCCTTTTCCTCTTCGGGCTGCCAGCCGCCACGGAACGCCGCGAGGATCAGCAGCAGGGAAAGAACCGCCAGGCCGACCATGGTGATATAGGGAAAAACGGTCGGGCCGACCTTGGAGTAGAGCGGCGACACAGGGATCGCCAGCGTCTGCCAGGCCACGGCGCCGGTGCAGGCGAGAAGCCCGATGCCGACCAGCAATTCCGGCACGGCAAGGCGCGGTGGCGCCGATGGCTGGCTGGTGGTGCTCATGAGTGTCCTCCCCAGGATAGCCGACCCAAGATTACAGGCCGACGATTGTCGAGCAAGGCGGCTGTCACCGGCTTCATGCCAGCCACGGCCGGTCGCATCTTGCGATGCGACCGAGGGACTTCAGGAAAGGGGCGGCTCGGACCGCCCCCGGGGAAATCAGGCGAGCCCAAGATCCTTGAGGATGGCTTCGATGCGCGCCGAATCCTCGGCGACGAATTTCGCATAGTCGTCACCGGTGAGCAGGATTTGCGTCCAGTTGCGATTCTTGCACTCGGCCGCCCAGGAATCGCTCTTGGCCATTGCCTCGACAAGCGCGATCATCGCCGCCTTGTCGGCATCCGAAACACCGGGAGGCGCAAAGACGCCGCGCCAGTTGAAAAGCTCGACATCGATGCCGGCTTCCTTCAGCGTCGGCGCGTCGATGCCCTCCTGGCGCTTGTCGGCCGATATGGCGAGCAGCCGGAGCGCTCCCGCCTTGACCTGCTCGGAGAACTCGCCGTAACCGGAGATGCCCGCGGCCACCTGGTTGCCCAGCAGCGCCGAAAGCGCCTCGCCGCCGCCGGCGAACGGTACGTAGGACAGGCTGGTTGCCGGAACTCCGACCGTCTTGGCGATCAGGCCGAACAGGATATGGTCCGAGCCGCCGGCCGAGCCGCCGGCGACAGGAACCTTTGTCGGGTCCGCCTTGAGTGCCGCGACGAAATCGGCGGCCGTCTTGAACGGCGATTCCGCCGGCACCACCAGGGCCTCGAATTCACCGGTGAGACGAGCGATCGGCGTGACCTGAGTCAGGTTGTTGGCTGCCTTGTTGGCGATGATGGCGCCAACCATGACCATGCCGGCAACCATCAGCGAATTGCCCTTGCCGTTCCACTGGCTGATGAACTGCGGTAGTCCGACCGTGCCGCCGGCGCCGCCGACATTGGTGATCTGCGAGCCCGAGATGAGCTTTTCCGTGCGCATCACCTGGTCCATCGTGCGCCCTGTCTGGTCCCAGCCGCCCCCGGGTGCCGCCGGCACGAATATCTGCAGCTGCGGAGCGCCTTCGGCGAAGGCGGATGACAATCGAAGTCCCGCAAGGCCGGCGGCACCCGCCGCCGCCGTGCCGGTCAAGAACCTGCGTCTGTTCAGCATGGGATTCCTCCAAATCACGACACCTCCTCCGGTGCCTGCCAAAACGTGCCTGCATTCAGACCCGTGACCCGAGTTCAATCAGATGTTACCGAGTTCTGTCAACGGAAACGACATTCTGCTGGACAGAACGATCCGATGGCGCGACACGGGTGGCTGCAACCAGCCATCTCCAATCCGGGACCCGCGATGGACCAACCAGGCAAATCGATGAACGCGGAAATTGGGCGCGCGTCGGCCGAAGGCGTTGCCGCGCTCGATCGGGCGATCGCCATTCTCGACGCCTTCACCACGGCCGACCGGTCGCTCAGCCTTGCCGAGATCGCGATGCGCACCGGCCTCTACAAGAGCACGATCCTGCGGCTGGCGAATTCTCTCTTGCGCGGCAGGCTGCTCGAGCGCCTCGATGATGGACGCTACCGTGTCGGAGCCGGGGCCTTCCGCCTCGGCGCGCTCTATCAGCGCTCGGTCGTGGCGGTCGATATCCTGTTGCCCATCATGCGGGACCTTTCCGAGCGAAGCCTGGAGAGCGTTGCCTTCTATGTCCGCTCCGGCGACGTTCGCACCTGCCTCTACCGCGTCGAATCCAAGCATCCGATACGCTACACGGTCCGCGAGGGCGACGTCTTGCCTCTGCTGGCCGGTTCGGGCGGGCGCGTGCTCGCGGCATTTTCCGGCCAGCCGGGCGAACCCTACGAGACCATCCGCCAGACCTGCAATTTTCTCGCGGTGGGTGATCGCGACCCCGAGACAGCGGGGCTCTCGGCGCCGGTCTTCGGGCCGGGACATGCCCTCATCGGCGCCCTGACGCTGGCCGGCCCCAGCACACGCGTCGATACGGCGTTCCTTGGCCGGATGAAGCGTCCGCTGCTCGAAGCCGCTGCCCGCGCAACCCGCGCCTTCGGCGAAGACGCGTCGATGCTCGAGCAGGCAGGGCTCGAGGCGCAGGCGGTGCCCTAGCAAAGTCGGCCGCGAGGCCGGCTAGGTTCCGGCTAAGGGCTCTGCAGCGCTCTTGGCCGTCGCTCGAGCAGGATGGTTGGAGCATTGTGATAGAGCGTCCGCACCACCTCGCTGTAGCCGCATTTCATGGCAACGCGCAGTGAAGCGGTGTTGCTGGGATCGATGATGCAGACCGTGCGCGCATGTCCGAATTGCGCGTCGCCCCACTCATGCACGCACCGCACGATCTCGGTGGCCAGGCCTACCCCGTGCACGGCCGGGACCAGCGCCCAGCCGGCCTCGGGAACGCCTTCGATCGACGGCGCCATGTCGCGCTTCAGGTCGTGGAAACCGGCCTCTCCGACGAAGCGGCCGGTCGCCTTCTCCTCGATGGCCCAGAACCCGTAGCCGAGCAGCGACCACAGGCCGGCATGGCGCAGGAAGCGCATCCAGCTTTCTTCCCGCGTGCGCGGCTTGCCGCCGATGAAGCGGGTGACGACCGGGTCGGTCCACATGGCGGCATAGGCGTCGAAATCCTCGATCCGGTGCGGTCGCAGGAGGGTTCGCGCTGTCTCGATGACCGGAACGTTGTATGAATTGTCCATGAGAGCTGCCTTGATGATGCGTCAGCGTTGAGCAAGTGACCGGTGCGGTGCGGCCGCGATGGTGCGTCATTACGGTTGTTGATTCTCGGCCACGGCCGTTTCGCCCGGAGCGATAGGCACCAGGGGTGCGGGAATACTGGTCGTTTTCACATCGGCCTTGCAGATGTCGGCGATCACGCAGGCCGGGCAATCGGGCTTGCGCGCCTTGCAGACATAGCGTCCGTGCAGGATCAGCCAGTGATGCGCGTGGCGCATGTATTCGTCCGGGATGATCTTCAACAGCCCCTGCTCGACCTGTTCCGGCGTCTTGCCGGGCGCCAGCCCGAGGCGATTGCCGATGCGGAAGATGTGCGTATCGACCGCCATCGTATGCTGGCCGAAGGCCATGTTGAGCACGACATTGGCGGTCTTGCGCCCGACGCCGGGCAGCTTGATGAGCTCGTCGCGGTCGTCAGGAACCTGCCCGCCATGATCACGGATCAGCGCCTGCGACAACGCGATGACGTTCTTGGCCTTGTTGCGCCAAAGCCCGATTGTGCGGATGTAGTCGCCGACCCTGGGCTCGCCCAGGTCCAGCATCGCCCGCGGCGTATCGGCCGCCTTGAACAAGGCCCGTGTTGCCTTGTTGACGCCGGAATCCGTGGCCTGCGCCGACAACACCACCGCCACCAGCAGCGTGAAGGCGTTGACATGTTCGAGCTCGCCCTTCGGCTCCGGGCGCTGGACCGAAAAGCGCCGGAAAATCTCATGCACCTCGGCCGGGCTGTAGCGCGACGAGCGACGCACCGGCCGCGGGCGCGACTTGGCGTTGGAACCGTCGCGCCGGCCGGGCGGCGGCTCATTTTCGGGATCGAGGGACTCTTTGGACTTGGGGCGCGCCATTTCCTTCCTATAATATCCCCCCATGAGCGACACAAACGCCTCCTTCCAGGCCGACGAACCTTTCTTCCAGGCGCTGCTGACGCCGCACCGGTCGCTGGGCAAGACCGGCTTTGCCATGTTGATGGGCGCGCTGCTCTTCGGCTGGCTGGTGACTGGCGCGATTTTCCTGTCACGCGGCGCCTGGCCGGTGTTCGGTTTCTTCGGCCTGGACGTGATCGCCGTCTACATCGCCTTCCGCGCCAACTATCGCGCCGCCCGTGCCCGCGAGGAGGTGTCGGTCTCGCGAACCAGCCTCGATATCCGCAAGACGGCCCCGTCGGGGAAATCGGAAGCGCATCGCTTCAATCCGTTCTGGGCGAAATTCTCGGTGGCCCGCCACGCCGAGATCGGCATCACGCGGATGACGGTGGAAGGGCAAGGCCGCAACGTGCCGATCGGGACGTTCCTCGACCCTGATTCTCGCGAGAGCTTTGCCACCGCCTTCTCGCGGGCGCTGGCGACAGCGAGAGCGCGCTGAACCGTCGCCGCGAAGCGGCACCCTTGCCGGACCCGCGACGGCCAGCCGGCAGATGCCAAGCTTGAGCGCTCGATTGAAGTCGATCGATCCTGACCAGACGTCGCGGGGTTGACCGTTTTCGCGTGAGCGCCAGTTAAGCCTTGGCCTGTTACAGCGAGGTTTGCAATGTCCGTAACCATCAATGGCTCGACCGTATCGCTTCCCGATGATCCGCGTGTTTCGCTCCTCGACCTGCTGCGTGAGCATCTTCACCTGACCGGCACCAAGATGGGCTGCAACCAGGGAGCATGTGGCGCCTGCACGGTGCTGATCGACGGGGAGCGGATACTCTCGTGCCTGACGCTCGCGGTGCAAGCCGATGGACGCGCGGTGACGACCATCGAGGGCCTCGCGGAGGGGGACCGGCTCCACCCGCTGCAGCAGGCTTTCGTCGACCGTGACGGTTTTCAGTGCGGCTATTGCACGCCGGGGCAAATTTGCTCCGCCATCGGCATGGCGGCGGAGCTGGAGCGCGGACTGCCAAGCCATGTGACCGCCGATCTCGCGGCAACGTCCATCACCGCCAGCCGCGAGGAGCTTGCGGAACGGATGAGTGGCAATCTGTGCCGGTGCGGGGCCCATAACGGCATCATCGACGCGATTGACGCCACCTTCTTCAGCAAGGATACCGCGCAGCCCTATCGTCCAGACATTCCGGAGGTGGCCGCATGACCCCGTTCAGCTATTCCCGGGCAGCAGACGCTTCGGACGCCGTGCGGCGCGCCGGCGTCGAATCCGCCAAATATCTCGGCGGCGGCACCAATCTCGTCGACCTGATGCGCGAGACCATCGAGCGTCCGGCGGTTCTTGTCGATGTCACCGGATTGTCGGCCTCGATCGAGGAGCGCGATGGCGGCTTGCTCATCGGCGCAGCGGTCCGCAACACCGCTCTGGCCGAACACCTCGCCGTGCGGGAGCGATATCCGGTGCTGGCCCGCGCGATCCTGGCGGGCGCTTCAGCCCAGATCCGCAACATGGCCACCGTCGGCGGCAACATCCTGCAGCGCACCCGCTGCGCGTATTTTTATGATGACGAGGGATCGAACTGCAACAAACGAAGCCCTGGACAGGGCTGCGACGCCGTCGACGGTTTCAACCGCATGCATGCAATCCTCGGTTCTTCGCCGAGTTGCGTCGCGACCCACCCCTCCGACATGTGCGTGGCGCTCGCCGCGCTGGACGGCACGGTTCATCTGCAAAGCGCGAAGGGCACGCGAACGCTGCCATTGGCGGGCCTGCATCGGCTGCCCGGCGGCCAGCCTGAGATCGACACTGTCCTGGAATCCGGCGAGCTGATCACGGCAGTCGAATTGCCACCAATTGGGGCGAGCACGCTGTCGACCTACCGCAAGGTGCGCGACAGGGCGAGCTATGCCTTCGCGCTTGTTTCCGTGGCTGCCGTGCTCGAGCTGGAAGACGGCCTTGTCAAGGATGTGCGGCTTGCTCTCGGTGGCGTTGCGCACAAACCGTGGCGGGCTCTAAGGGCGGAGAATGCGCTCAAGGGCGGCCCGGCTACCCTGCGGGCCTTCCGCGAAGCAGCCGAAGTTGAACTCGCAGAAGCCGTGCCCTTGCGCGACAACGGCTTCAAGATCGAACTCGCCAGACGAACGATCGTCGCCGTTCTGGGTGAACTGTCGGGAGAAGTCGCATGAGCATTTTAGGCGAAGCCGCCAAGGCCGCACAGGGCGCCGCCCAGGGCCTGATGAAGAAAGCGATCGAACTCGCGCCCGATAGCTGGATGCCTGGTGGCAAACCCGATCCGCTCATCCGCCACCAGCATGGGCACATCGGAAAGTCGGTATCGCGCATTGACGGACCGCTCAAGGTCAAGGGAGCCGCACGCTTTGCCGCCGAGTTCTCACCCCCAAAGATGTCTTATGCCGCTGTGGCGTTCAGCACGATACCCAAGGGCCGGATCGCTTCTCTCGACACGGCGGCGGCCGTGGCGGCCGAGGGCGTGATCCTGGTGATGACGCACCGGAACGCGCCACGCATGAAGCCCATGCCGCTGTTCATGACAAACGCCAAGGCGGCGGGCGGCGACAATCTCCCGGTGATGCAGGACGACCTCATCCACTGGAATGGCCAGCCGATCGCCCTGGTACTCGCCGAGACCCAGGAACAGGCCGACCATGCCAAGTCGCTCATTCATGTCTACTACGAGGCGGAAAGCGCCGTCACGTCGCTCGCGGCGGCCAAGGCGCGCGGCACCGAGCCCGCCATGTTCATGGGCGAGAAGTTGAAAGTGGAAATCGGCGATGCCGACGCCGCATTGGCGGAGGCCCCGCACAAGGTCGACGTGACCTACCGGACGCCGCGGCACAACCACAACGCCATCGAACTGCATGCCGCCACAGTTGCCTGGGATGGTGACGAATTGAAGGTCCACGACGCCTCGCAAGCGGTGGCGCACACGGCCTGGTCCCTGGCGCAGATTTTCGAGATCGACGAGAAGCAGGTGCACGTCACCTCCCCCTATGTGGGCGGTGGTTTCGGCGCCAAGTGCCTGTGGCAGCATCAGGTGCTGGGAGCCGCTGCCTCCAGGCTCGCCGGTCGCCCGGTCAGGATCGCACTGACGCGCGAGGGCGTATATCGGGCCGTCGGCGGCCGCAGCCTGACCGAACAGCACGTGGCGATCGGCGCGCGAAAGGACGGGCACTTCACGTCCATCATCCATACCGGCGTGACCGTCATGAGCCCCCAGAATGCCTTGCCGGAGCCCTTCATCGTCGCGACGCGCAGCGGCTATGCCGCCGACACGTTCAAGCTCGACGTCGAAGTGGCGTATATGGACATGCTCGCCAATACATTCATGCGCGCTCCAGGCGAGGCGGTCGGCACCTTCGCGCTCGAATGCGCGATCGACGAATTGGCTGTCGAACTCGGCATGGACCCGATCGAACTGCGGCTTCGAAATGAACCAGAAAAGGATCCGACCCAGGGAACGCCTTTCTCCTCGCGCCATATTGTCGAGGCCTATCGAGCAGGCGCCGAGCGGTTTGGCTGGAGCCAGCGAAAGGCGCCGGGCGCCCGGCGCGAGGGCGAGTGGCTGGTCGGCATGGGTTGCGCAACGGGAACCTATCCATACTACCGCCTGCCTGGCGGGGCGGCGCGGATGACCCTGACCAGGGACGGCCGGGCCAAATTGGCGGTCGCCGCCCACGAGATGGGAATGGGCACGTCGACCGTGAACACCCAGATCGCCGCGGAGCGGCTCGGCCTGAGCCTCGATCAGGTATCGGTCGAGTATGGCGATTCCACACTGCCGGGCGTGATCCTGGCAGGCGGTTCGCAGCAGACCGCCGCTATTGGCGCGGCCGTCATCGCCGCCCAGCGCCTGCTTGTCACCGAGTTGCTGAAGCTCGCGGGCAATGACTCGCCGCTGGCCGGATTGAGCGTCGACGAGGTGGGCGGGTACAACGGCGGTCTCGCCAAGCTCGACGAGCAGGATCGCCACGAAAGCTATGCGTCCATCTTGTCACGTGCGGGACGCAACGAGGTGACCGTCGAGGCGGAGGCTCCCCAGCCCATGGAAACACAGCACTGGTCGATGCATTCCTACAGCGCGATCTTTTCCGAGGTGCGCGTCAACGCCGTCACCGGCGAGACGCGCGTAAGCCGCGTTCTGGGCTCTTTCGATTGCGGCCGCATCCTCAACCACAAGACGGCGGCCAGCCAGTTCCGGGGCGGCATCATCATGGGTCTTGGCCTGGCGCTGATGGAAGAAACGCAGTTCGATGAGCGCAATGGCCGGATCATGAATGCAAACCTGTCTGACTATCACGTGCCGGCGCATCTGGACGTGCCGCCGATCGAGATCATCTGGACCGACATCGCCGATCCGCACACGCCGATGGGCGCCCACGGCGTGGGCGAGATCGGCATCACGGGCACCGGTGCCTCCGTTGCCAACGCCGTCTTCAACGCAACGGGAAAGCGTATTCGCGACCTGCCGCTGACGCTCGACAAGTTGATGTGATCGTGGTCCGCGGCCCCATCGCTGCATAAGCGACGGGGCCGCCGGTCGCGCAAGGGACCTTGGCGCCCGCGTCCTGAGCTGAAACGCGACTCTCTCCGGGAATACGCCGCATGAAGGCAAGTTTCGGGTGGCGACGGCCGCTCGAAGGGACGATATTCCGGCCAAGGAGACAGTCCCATGAGCCCACAGACAGCGATCCTCAAGAAGGACATCACGCCGCAAGGCAGCGACTACGAGATCGTGCGCCGAGCCATCGAAAAGATCAGCCTCGACTATCGCGATCAGCCGTCGCTGGAAGACCTGGCCGAGGAGGTCGGCGAGACGCCAACCGGCCTGCAGAAGCTGTTCACCCGCTGGGCCGGCCTTTCTCCCAAGGCGTTCCTGCAGGCGGTGACGCTCGACCATGCCCGCAGGCTGCTCGATTCCGGCTTGCCGCTGCTCGAAACATCTTTTGAACTGGGCATGTCCGGCCCCGGCCGGTTGCATGACCTGTTCGTCACCCACGAGGCGATGTCGCCGGGCGACTACAAGACGCGCGGCGCGGGCCTTACCATCCGCTACGGGTACCATCCCTCGCCCTTCGGCACCGCCCTGATCATGGCCACCGACCGCGGACTGGCCGGCCTGGCCTTCAGCGACCCCGGCGAGGAGCGCGACGCCTTCGCCGATATGTCGAGCCGCTGGCCGAATGCCAGCTATGTCGAGGACATGGCCGCGACAGGCCCTCATGCCGCGCGCATTTTCAATCCGACACTGTGGCGCCCCGACCAGCCGCTGCATGTCGTCATGATCGGCACCGACTTCCAGGTTCGCGTCTGGGAGGCGTTGCTCGAAATCCCGATGGGCAGGGCGCGCACCTATTCCTCGATCGCCGCCGGCATTGGCGCGCCCAGTGCCAGCCGCGCCGTCGGGGCCGCCAATGGCGCCAACCCGCTGTCCTTCGTCGTCCCCTGCCATCGCGCCATCGGCAAATCCGGCGACCTGACCGGCTATCACTGGGGCCTGACCCGCAAGCGCGCCATACTGGGCTGGGAAGCCGGACAAGTCGCATCCTGATGCACCGGCGCGGCGGAACTCTTCGCCGGCGCTTCCATATGGGCAAGAAATGATGTCGCCTTGCCCCAAGACGCGCCACTGGCTCAACCAGACTGCTCTGGAACCCGACGACCTTACAGGATAGCTTCCCGTCTGTTCCACAGGAGGCACTCCTTGATCATCGTCATCGGCTCGATCAACCTCGACCTCATCGCCAATGTCGATCGCTTGCCGAGGCCCGGCGAGACGGTGGGCGGCTCGAGCTTCGCCACGGCGCCCGGCGGCAAGGGCGCCAATCAGGCGCTGGCGGCGGCGCGCGCCGGCGTCCCGGTGCGCATGGTCGGTGCGGTCGGCCGCGATAGTTTCGCCAACGAGGCGCTGGCATTGCTGCGCGAGGCCAAGGTCGACCTGTCGGGCGTCGGAGAGACCTTCGCCTCGACCGGTACGGCACTGATCATGGTCGGCCCCGACGGCGAGAACATCATCGCCGTCGTCCCCGGCGCCAACGCTTCCGTTCTGCCTGGCGACCTTTCCAAGACGTTCCTGAAAAAGGGCGACGTCGTGCTGCTGCAGCACGAAATTCCGCTGGCCACCGTCGAGGCGGCGCTGGACCAGGCAGGGGCGGCCGGCGCCGTCACCGTGCTCAACACCGCGCCTTTCCAGGGCGACGCGGCCCCCTTCCTCGGCAAGGCCGACTACGCGGTCGCCAATGAAACCGAGTTCGATCTCTATGGCGAGGCGCTGTCTCTGAAGGGCCGCGACCGCGCGGCGCGCATGCGCGACTACGCCGTGCGGACGGGACGCACCATCGTCGTCACGCTTGGCGGCGATGGCGTGATGGCGGCGACGCCGGACGATTTCCTGACCATTGCGGCGATGCAGATCACCCCTGTCGACACGGTTGGCGCCGGCGATACGTTCTGCGGCTATTTCGCCGCCGGCCTGTCGTCGGGGCTCGCGCTCGAGGACGCGCTGGCGCGCGCCGCCACCGCCGGCTCGCTGGCCTGCCTCAAGCCCGGCGCCCAGCCGGCGATTCCGTTGGCCAAGGATGTCGACCAGGCCCTGTCGCAAGCCCATTGAGATAGCATCATGCGCCCCCTGTCGAAGCATGCCATACCGCCGGCGGGCGACATTTGCCGCCTGTCCGCGATCGAGCTTGCCGGCGCGATCCGGCTCAAGGAGCTGTCCGTTCGCGAGGTCGTGGCGGCCTTTCTCGACCGCATCGAGGCCGTCAATCCGCTGGTCAACGCCATCGTCTCGCTGCGCGACCGTGCCGACATCCTGCGCGAGGCCGACGCCGCCGAGAGCAGGCGCGCCGATGGCGGCGCCGGGCCGCTCTTCGGCCTGCCGGTCGCCATCAAGGATCTCGCCTCGACCACAGGGCTCAGGACGACCTTCGGCTCGCCGATTTTCGCCGATTTCGTGCCGCAGGAAGACGATTTCTTCGTCGAGCGCATCCGTGGCGCCGGCGCCATCATCATCGGCAAGACCAACGTCCCGGAATTCGGCCTTGGCTCCAACACATACAACAGCGTTTTCGGGCAGACGCTGAACGCCTTCGATCCGGCGCTCACCGCCGGCGGCTCCAGTGGCGGCGCTGCGGTGGCGCTGGCGCTCGACATGGTGCCTGTCGCCGATGGCAGCGACTTTGGCGGCTCGCTGCGCAATCCGGCGGCCTGGAACAATGTCTACGGCTTTCGTCCTTCGCAGGGGCTTGTCCCGGGCGGTCCCGATCAAGAGGTCTTCCATGCGCAAATGGGAGTCGACGGGCCGATGGGCCGCAACGTCGCGGACATGGCGCTGCTGCTCGATGTCCAGGCCGGCTATCATCCACGCGCGCCATTGTCCTACGAAAAGCCGGGCTCGTTCCTCGAAGGGCTTGCAACGGCGGCAACCGGCGGCCGCGTCGCCTGGCTCGGTGATCTCGGCGGACATCTCCCGATCGAAGCCGGCATCCTCGACCTGTGCGAGGCCGCCCTCGGCCGGTTCACAGCCGCATCCTTCCTGACCGAGCCCTTGCTGCCCGACTTCGATTTCGAAACGCTGTGGCAGGCCTTCGTGACGCTGCGCCAGGCCAGCAGTGGCTGCGCCCTCAAGGTGCACTATGACGATCTCGCGAAGCGTAACCTCTTGAAGCCGGAAGTCATCTGGGAGGTCGAGAATGCGATGCGGCTGACGGCGCCGCAGGTCCGCTCGGCCTCGGTCATCCGCACCTCCTGGCATCACACGCTGCTGTCGATCTTCGACCGTTACGACCTCATCGCGCTGCCGACCGCGCAGGTCTTCCCCTTCGACGTCGGCACGCACTGGCCCGGGGAAGTCGCTGGACGGGCGATGGACAGCTATCACCGTTGGATGGAGGTCTCGGCTTTCGCCACGCTGGGCGGCTGCCCGGCGGTCAACGTGCCGGTCGGTTTCGACCACAGGGGACGGCCGATGGGCATGCAACTGATCGGCCGGCCGCGCGGCGACCTCGCTGTCCTGAAGGCCGCCGCCGCTTATGAAGCCACGTTGCCCTGGCCGGCCGGCGCCTGAAAACTTCGGTGTTCCTGCGGCCGCGGCGGTTGGGCTGACCCGGCTGAGACCGCGACGAGGCATGGATTGAAGAACGCGAAGTGGTTCCGGTGCTGCGCCCGGATCGGAGCCTTGTAACCGGCGCTCCAACTTCGTAACTGGAAGCTGGAGAGTTCAAGGGAGTTTTCGATGCCGCAAGACATTCCGCTGCAAGCAGCGGCCGTACTGATTTGGTTGCCCAGCGATGTCCACCCCTCGGCCCTGGAGAGTTTTGACGCGCCCGAGCTGCACGCACAGCCTTGGTGGAAACTCGAGGATGCCGTGGTGTTCGCTGTCGACAACATGGATGTCCATCAAGGCAAACAGCCATGGATAAAGGCGGGTGAGGCAGTGTTCGGCCCGCTGGACATTGGCCCCGTGTACAAGAAGATCATGGAGCACCGGGCGTCCCTCTATCAACCGAGAGAACGGTAGGAGCTATTCCGCCTGCAGCTCGCGGTACCGCGGAGGTGGGCAGCTCGTCTAAAGGTGGTAGCAGGGCTCAGACATCGGTTTCCGTGTCCCGACAGGCGACTCCTGCTTTCTTGAAACCGGGTTTTTCCACCACCACATGAATCTGAGTTGGGGGATTCATGTCTGTCTGGACGTGGGATGGCTGGAAGAGGAACGCGCCCGCTGTGATCCTCTTCATCGGTGCGTTTGTGATCGTGGCCATGTTGGCGTCAAGCAGATGGGCCAACGACGCCACCCCTATCCGGTCCGTCAATGCCATCGACGGAACCGTAAAAAGTGCCCAATGGAGTCGCGGAAACTCCATCGACTATGTGGTTGATCTCCACGATGGTTCGTCGGTGCTTATAGAGGACACGCGACTGCATGTGATCGGCTCAGACGTTGCTATCGAACGCGTCACACGCGACAACGGCTTCGTCTTCCACAGGTTTCCAGAATGAAAACGCCATGCGACCTGGAGAGGGCGGGGACGAGGTCCAAACCTACCGGTTGCGACCGACTGAGCGGCCTATAGCCGCCCCAGCCTCTCCACCAGCAGGGCGAAAAACCCGTCATGGTCGATGTCGCGCATCACCATCGCGTTCTTCGGCCGCTTCGTCACGCTCCACCAGTCGATCACCGTCATCCCCATGGTCAATTCCGAGGCGGTTTCCACGCTCACATTGCAGTGACGGCCCTTGAACAATTCGGGCTTCAGCAGATAGGCGATGACGCAAGGGTCGTGCAACGGCCCGCCATCGGTGCCGTATTTTTCCTCGTCGAAACGCTCGAAGAACTCCAGCATCTCGGCGGTGGCGATGCCCACCCTGGTGCCGAGCGCCCGAAACGCCTGCGTGCGCTTGGCGGTGGTCAACGCCTTGTGGGTGACATCGAGCGGCATCATGACGATCGGAATGCCGGATTTGAGCACGATATCGGCGGCGTGCGGGTCGACATAGATGTTGAATTCGGCTGCCGGCGTGACATTGCCGCCTTCGAAGAAACCACCGCCCATCAGCACGATTTCCTTGATGCGCGATGCGACCCGCGGTTCGCGGATCAGCGCCAGCGCGATGTTGGTCAGCGGGCCGAGCGCGCATAGCGTGATGGTGCCACGCTCTTCCTTCATCAGCGTCTCGACGATGAAATCGACCGCGTACTGCTCCTGCAGCTTCATCGCCGGGTCGGGCAATTGCGGGCCGTTGAGCCCCGTCTTGCCGTGCACTTCCTCGGCGGTGACCAGTTCGCGCATCAGCGGCCGTATGGCCCCCGCATAGACATTGATCTCCGGCCGGCCGGCCAGTTCGCAGATCTTGCGTGCATTCTTCTCGGTCAGTTTCAACGGCACGTTGCCGGCGACAACCGATATGCCGACGATGTCGAGTTCGGCGCTGCCAAGCGCCAGCAGAATGGCGACAGCATCATCCTGTCCGGGGTCCGTGTCGATGATGATCTTGCGTGGTTGGGGCATTTCAATTCCTTGTTGGGGGAGTCTTTTTGGGCGGGTCTTCTGACGGCTTGAACTTGGTCGCGGGGCGGACCATATCAAGGCCACCGGGAAAAATGCCATTTGGGTTTTTCCACTTTATGTCGCTCTTGAGAGGACAGTGTAACATGAGCCGAATGACGCCCTTTTCCAGTCCGCTTCTCCTTGGTTTCGACGCCATGGAAAAGACTCTGGAACGCCTGGCGAAATCCGGCGACAGCTATCCTCCCTATAACATCGAACGTCTCAGCGGCGCCGACGGTAACACTGAACGGCTGCGCATCACGCTCGCCGTCGCCGGTTTCGCCGAAAGCGATCTCGATGTCACCACGGAGGAAAACCAGTTGGTCGTGCGAGGTCGTCAGACCGACGACACCGAGCGCGAATTTCTTCATCGCGGCATCGCCGCGCGCCAGTTCCAGCGCTGTTTCGTGCTGGCCGACGGCATGCGGGTGATCGCGGCGGAGCTGAAGAACGGCCTTTTGTCGATCGATCTCGATCGGCCGGAGTCCGAGCGGCTGGTACGGAAAATAAACATATCGGTGAAAGACTGAGCTTTGCCGATGGCTCTCATTGCGGGACGGCCCTGTGCGGCGTCCTCGCGCCAAGGAGGCTTGAAATGACCAGAACTGAAAACATCACCATGACCAATGGCGAATTCGCCCATCTCGGCGAGGGCTCGGTCGCTTATCTGCGCAAGGTTTCGAGCGACGAACTACTCGGCCGTTTCCCCAATCTCGGCGAAATCGCTCCCGGCATGCAGTTGTGGGCATTGTTCGCCGCCAACGGCCAGCCGATCCTGCTCTCCGACGCGCGCGACCGCGCATTGGCCGGCGCCATGGAAAACGACTTGGTCACGGTCGCTATTCACTAAGCCCACGCCCCCAGTTGGGGCGCAACAAGCGCTCCAGGCAGAAAGGCGCGGCTGACCGCCGCCAAATGAACAGGGCCGCCCATGGCGGCCCTTGACTGCCAACCATCCATGAAGATGTCAGGCCGCGTGCGAGGCCTGTGTATCCGACAAGAGCGCGTGGATGGCCACGGCGTCACGCGTACCCCTGATCTTGGCCACCGTGTCGGCATCGCGCAGCACGCGCGCGATGCGCGACAGCGCCTTGAGATGATCCGCGCCGGCCCCTTCCGGCGCCAGCAGCAGAAACACCAGGTCGACGGGCTGGTCGTCCAGCGCCTCGAAATCGACCGGCGTTTCAAGCCGGGCGAAGACCCCCGCGATGCGCTTCACCCCAGCCAGCTTGCCATGCGGTATGGCGATGCCGTTGCCGACGCCGGTAGAACCCAGCCGCTCACGCTGCAGGATGGTGTCGAACACCTCGCGCTCCGGAATGCCGGAAATCGCCGCCGCCCGTTCCGACAGCAATTGCAGGAGCTGCTTCTTGGAGTTCGCCTTCAACGCCGGCATGATCGCCGGAACGTTGATAAGATCGCTCAGATCCATGCTTGAAAATTCCTTGTTCGCCTGCCGACACCAGTCCTCACCCTTGTGTGCGGCCGGGTTTTATCCTTGCGCGACCTTGGTCGTCGACGGGTCGATCCAGCCGATGTTTCCATCGGGCCGGCGATAGACGATGTTGAGATGGTCGTTTCCGGCATTGCGGAAGACCAGGACAGGGCTGTCCTTCGTGTCGAGTTCGATGACCGCGGACGCCACCGACATGGTCCTCAGGACCATGGTTGATTCGGCGACGATGGCCGGTGCGAAATCCTCCGCAATCTCCTCGTCGTCGTCCGCCAGCGGCGCCATCACCGTGTAGGCGATGTCGGTCGGCTCGGAATTGGCGGCGCCCGAATTGTGCGACTTCAGCCGGCGCTTGTAGCGGCGAAGCCGGGTCTCCAGGCGATCGGCCGCCGCCTCGAAGGCAAGCGTCGGTTCCTGGGCATCGCCGGTGGCCTGCAGCGAAGCGCCGGAATCAAGCCGGATCATGCAATCGGCCGAATAGCGCGAACCCGATTTGACGACAGTGACGTGCCCGGCAAAGCCACGATCGAAATATTTGCCGATCGCCTCGCCGACACGATCGTTGATGCGTGTCCGGAACGCATCGCCGATATCCATGTGTTTTCCCGATATGCGCAGATTCATCTGAAAACTGACCTTCCTTGCTCAGGCTTCAAACTGGCCGGAGTTTATACTCGTGGTCCGTGCGCACAAGCTTCGCAGCGTCAATCACGCCGATTTAAATCCGAACTTTCCGGTTGATTAAAAGCCGCTTTTGTGACGGACCATCCGCACGCAGGTATCTGGCCGGTCTCATGCGGGCGGGCTTCTAGCCACTTCACCATGGCTTGTCAATGAAGCGCCCGGGCCGGTAGAAAATCCAGCGACCTCAGCGCCCGGCGCTGGCCAGCGCCCGTTTCTCGCGCCGGCGCTGCACCGACGAGGGAATATTCATGCCTTCCCGGTACTTGGCGACCGTGCGCCTGGCGATGTCGACCCCACTCTCCCGCAACATGTCTACGATCGCATCGTCGGACAGCACGTCGGCGGATTTCTCCTCGTCGATCATCTGCTTGATGCGGTCACGCACGGCTTCCGAGGAATGCGCATCGCCGCCGCCCGACGAGGCGATCGAAGCGGTGAAGAAATAGCGCAGTTCGAACACGCCGCGCGGCGTCAGCATGTATTTGTTGGCGGTGACCCGGCTGACCGTCGATTCGTGCATGCCGATGGCGTCGGCCACCGTGCGCAGGTTGAGCGGCTTCAACTGGCGCACGCCATGGACGAGGAAGGCATCCTGCTGGCGCACGATCTCCGAGGCGACCTTGAGGATGGTCTTTGCCCGCTGGTCGAGGCTGCGCGTCAACCAATTGGCATTCTGCAGGCACTCGGCCAGGAAATCCTTTTCAGCCTGATTCTTCGCCTGGGGCGTGACCTGGGCGAAATAGATATGGTCGACCAGCACGCGCGGCAGCGTTTCGGCGTTGAGCTCCACCGTCCAGCTGCCGTCATTGGCCGCGCGCACCTCGACATCGGCGACGATCGCATCGCTGGCGCCACCCGAGAACGCCATGCCCGGCCGGGGATCGAGTGCGCGGATCTCTGCCAGCATGTCCAGGAGATCTTCCTCGTCGACAGCGCAAATCCGCTTCAACGTGTGGAAATCGCGTCGCGCCAGCAGTTCGAGATTGGCGACAAGGGCCTTCATGGCCGGATCGAGCCGGTCACGCGCGGCAAGCTGGAGAGACAGGCATTCGGCGAGGTCGCGAGCGAACAGGCCGGCCGGCTCGAAGGTCTGGCACACCGCCAACACCTTGCCCACCATGGCGGCATCGGTGCCGAGGCGGATGGCGATCTCGGCCAGGTCGGCGCGCAGATAGCCGGTTTCATCGAGGCTGTCGGCCAGGTCGGCGCCTATAAGCCGCTCCGCCGGATCGGCGAAGGCCAGGGCTACCTGCTCTCCGACATGGTCGCGCAACGTGATCGCCGCCGCCGCCATGTCGCCGGCGTCGAAGCCCTCCGACGAGGAAGCCGCGCCATTGCCGGAAGCCGATTTCCATTGCGCCGTCAGGTCGGGTCCGAGCCGCTCGCTTGTCCCGGGATCGTCGGGAAACAGGTTCTCCAGCGACGTATCGAGCTTGTCGGAGATGGCCTCGGAGCTCCATTGCGTGTCGTTTTCGAACCAGTCGCCATCCTCGCTGGCCCGCGGCTCCGCCTCTGTCTTCTGCGCCTGGTCGCTGGCGGCATCGTCCTGCGGTTCGGCGCGCTCCAGCAACGGGTTGCGCTCGATTTCCTCGTCGATGAAATGCTCGAGTTCGACATGGGTGAACTGCAGCAGCCGGATCGACTGCATCAGTTGCGGCGTCATCACCAGGGACTGTGATTGTCGTAGCTGTAGTTTCGCCGCCAACGCCATGGTTCGGTTTCAAACGCCTTGTCTACGCATCCGCACGCGGAAAGAATTCTTCCAACCCGCCATACAAACTGGCCCGGCTTTTGCTTGTCAAGGCAAAGGCTAGCAAAACGCGCTTACCGGGCCGTTATCTCGGAGTAAAACTGCCGGAAAGATGCCGTCCAGGCGGCAGAATCGTCTTGGTCGAGTCGAGTTTCACGCCTAGAGCGTGAAACCTTCTCCAAGATAGAGGCGCCGCACGTCGGGGTTCGCCACCACTTCGTCGGCGCGGCCATGCGTCAGCACCTGGCCGGCATGGATGATATAGGCGCGGTCGATCAGGCCGAGCGTCTCGCGCACATTGTGGTCGGTGATGAGGACGCCGATGCCGCGCGCCGTCAGATGGCGCACCAATTGCTGGATGTCGGCGACGGCGATCGGGTCGATGCCGGCAAAGGGCTCGTCGAGCAGCATATAGGCCGGGCGCGTCGCCAGCGCGCGCGCGATCTCCAGGCGCCGCCGCTCGCCGCCGGAAAGCGACATGGATGGCGCCTTGCGCAGATGGCTGATGTGGAATTCCTCGAGCAGTTCGTCGAGGTTGCGCTCGCGCACCTTGCGGTCCTTTTCGACCACTTCGAGCACGGCGCGGATATTCTGCTCGACATTGAGGCCGCGGAAGATCGATGCCTCCTGCGGCAGATAGCCGATGCCGAGCCGCGCGCGG
Source organism: Mesorhizobium sp. (assembly GCF_041661565.1). Classification (GTDB taxonomy): domain Bacteria; phylum Pseudomonadota; class Alphaproteobacteria; order Rhizobiales; family Rhizobiaceae; genus Mesorhizobium. The sequence goes on along the minus strand of NZ_JBAZUD010000019.1, from coordinate 4,955 downwards.
CGGTACATCGGCATCGAGGTGACATCGAAGCCGTCGATCTCGATCGTGCCTTCATCCACCGGCACCAGGCCGGTGACCATGTAAAAACAGGTGGTCTTTCCCGCGCCATTGGGGCCGAGCAAGCCGACCGCCTCGCCGGCGCGCACGCCGATGGTGACGCCGCTGACGACCTTGCGTCCCTTGTAGCTTTTGGTCAGGCCCTTGGCGATCAGGGTCCCTTTGAACTTTCCCGCGTCGACGGTCACCGTGGCCGGCGCCGCGAGCGTGCTCGCGGCGCGCCCCGACAGACGCGCCATCAGCGACGTTGCACCAGCCATTACTGCTTTGCCGGGCCCGATTTCGCCGGCGGGGTGATCGACATGACGACCCGACCGCCGCTGCAGGGATCGACCTGCGCCACCCCGCTCTTCATCTGGACGGTCATCTTGCAGCCCTTGAGAATGTTGGTTCCCTGCGTCAGGACGACTTCCTTGCCCGACAGAACCAGCACTTCCGTCTTCATGTCGAACGTGCCGTCGTCGCCGGTGGCGATCTGGTCGTTGGACTTGATGTAGACCTTGTTGGTGACCTCGAGATGATCGATGTTCGCCGAGCCGGTCATCGCCGCCGCGCCGCTGGCCTCCGCGCCACTGGCTGCGGCCTTGGGATCCTTGACGTAGTAGACCGTCATCTTGCCGGCCTTGAGCATTGTCGGCCCCTGGACGACAGTAACGTTGCCGGTGAAAACGGCGGCGCTGTCGGCCTGCCGGACCTCCAGCTTGTCGCTCTCGATCTGGATCGGCTGGTCGCCGGACAGTTTGAGACCCGACACCTCCTTGCCGCCGGACTGTGCCAATGCCGACACCAGTCCCAGCAGCAGCACCGCCGAAGCCGCGGTCACGAGCCGCGTCGAACTACTGAGCCGCATTGGTTTCTCCGCTGTTTCCCTCTGCCGCCTTCAAGGCGGCGGAATCGATGTTGACGCGCACTTTGTTTTCGAAAATCAGAACCTTGCCATTGTCCTGAACCGACATCGAATCCGCCGTGATGCGTGCACCGCCACGGCTGACGTCGACAGGGTCGTCCGTCTTCATAGTGCCTTTGCCCATGTCGAGGAAGACCGATTTGAACTTTGCCTGCAAGCCGTCGGTCGCGGTGATCGTGACCTCGGAGTTCAGGTTCATCGTATTGCCGTTGCGATCATAGGTACCGCGCGAGGCCTTGACCGCGACCACATTGTCGGGCGCGATCGGCACCTTGGCGTCTATACCCTCGAGCTCGATGATGCCTTGCGTGCTGACATCCTGGATGGCGCGCAGCGCCGTCATGGAATAGGGTTGCTTCTGCTTGGTGAAGCCATTCAGCCTGGGGTTGGACATCACCAGCTTGCCGTTGGAAAACCCGGTGCTGTCAGCTTGAATCGAGACGGAAACCGGGGCGGCGAGATAGGAATAGACCGGGAAGGCGATGGCGATCAGCGCCGCCGCCAGCGGCACCGCCCATTTGAGAACACGCACGCGGCGCGAATGGCGCCGCGCACGGTCGAACGCGTCGCCGCGCGTCGGGCCGTCCGCCGGGGCAGCCAACCCCGTCTCGGCGTTGGTCGGTTCAATCGCTCGCGCTAACATGACTGCTTTCTTCAAACCCTGCCCGCCGGGGCACCGCCTAACCGTCTATAGGTGGGACGCCGGCGCCCTCAAGCAAGCACAAGCCGACGAAAACCGCAAAAATGTGACAGCCGCCTTTGTACAGATGAAAATGAGATCAGCACAACTGCCCGAAATTCATAGCAGAAACCAGTCCACCGCGCCAAATTTATCGACGATCGGGACGCCGCTGCCTCGTATCGATTGCACAAACCCGTGATCGTCTGGCTGCCACGAGTGGCCGGACGCCCATATGGCTGTCGGGCCGATCGTGCTTCCGCTGGCATCTCGATCGTCGACCTGGATCGTGGCGTCGCACCGGCAAGAGAATTGCTTCCCGATCCGCGGATCATGGTCTAAAAGCGTTTCCTCCCGCCGACTGAAAGGCTGACCATGGCACTGAGAGCCGACGACCTGATCGACCGCCGCCGCTTGCGGCGCAAGCTGACATTCTGGCGTGCCGCCGCCATTGCCATTGTCGCGCTGGGTGTGATTGCGCTTTCAGTCTGGTTCAAGGGCGACGGTTTCAGCGGCTCGGCCGTCAACCATATCGCCAAGGTCAGGATCGAAGGCACGATCACCGAGGACGACGAACTGATCGAGCGGCTGGAAAGCATTCGCCTGTCGTCGAAGGTAAAGGGCGTGATCCTGTCGATCGATTCGCCCGGCGGCACCACCGTCGGCGGTGAATCGATCTTCGAAGAGGTGCGCAAGCTGGCCGCCGACAAGCCCGTAGTGGCGGAAGTCGGCACGCTCGCCGCATCGGCGGGATACATGATCGCCAGCGCAGCCGACCACATCGTGGCCCGCAAGACATCGATCGTCGGATCCATCGGTGTGCTGATCCAGTATCCCGACGTCAGCGGCCTGATGGACAAGCTCGGCGTCAAGCTGGAGGAAGTGAAATCCTCACCGCTGAAAGCCGCGCCTTCGCCGTTCAAGCCGACCAATGACGATGAACGCGCCATGGTCCGCAAGCTTATCCTCGACAGCTACGACTGGTTCGTCGGCATCGTTGCCGAGCGCCGCAAGATGACCCACGAGCAAGCGCTGGCGTTGGCCGACGGCTCGATCTTCACCGGCCGACAGGGTGTCGCCAATGGCCTGATCGACGCCGTCGGCGGCGAAAAGGAGGCGGTCGACTGGCTGGCGACCAAGGGCGTCGACGCCAAGCTCGATGTGATCGAATGGAAGAACAAGGAAGGGAGCGGCAGCTTCCTGTTCTCGAAGGCGATGGTGCGAACGATCGGCAGCGCGCTCGGCCTGCCGGTCTCCAACAGCGACATCATCCACGAATTGGGCGCCGACCGCTTGTTTCTTGACGGTCTCGTTTCCGTCTGGCACCCTTGAGATGCTGTTTGGGACAAGTGAAAAAAGCAAATAAAATCATCCTCATATTTTGACCGCACTGCTTTCACGGGGACACGTCTGATGATCAAGTCCGAACTTGTTCAGATTATTGCCACGCGCAATCCGCATCTTTTCCTGCGCGACGTCGAGAACATCGTCGGCGCGATCTTCGACGAGATCACCGACGCGCTTGCGGAGGGCAACCGGGTGGAGCTTCGCGGTTTCGGCGCTTTTTCGGTGAAGAACCGCCCTGCCCGGACCGGCCGCAACCCACGCACCGGTGAATCCGTCGAGGTCGAAGAGAAATGGGTGCCGTTCTTCAAGACCGGCAAGGAGCTGCGTGAAAGGCTGAACGGCGGCAAGTAAGTGGCGCTGGCGCCAGCTTCCGACGGAAAACATCATGGTCAATCGCTTCATCCTCATCGTCGTCTTCGTGCCCCTTGCGATCATCCTGGTCGCGCTCGCCGTCGCCAATCGCGAACTGGTCGCCTTCACGCTGGACCCGTTCAATCCCGGCAATCCGAAGCTGACGCTGAGCCTGCCGCTGTTCATCTTCCTGTTCCTGGCCCTCGCCATCGGCATGATCGTCGGCAGCCTGGCAACATGGGTCAAGCAGGGCCGCTATCGCAAACTCGCGCGCCAGCGCGGCGTCGAGGCCGAAAACCTGCGCCAGGTGGTCAGCCGGGCGCCGGCAGCACCGCGCGGCCAGGCCCAGGGATCGACCCCGGGTTCGGCCCCCGGGTCGGCCCCTGGCTCGGCATTGCCAAAGCCAACCGCGTGATCCGCCAGCCGGCGTCTTTCCGTCCACGGAGCTTTTCATGCTGACGATTTCGGCCGCCGAGGTCGATCATGCGCTGACCTTTCCCGGACTGGTCGAGACGCTGCGCACGGCGTTTCGTGACGGTGCGGTGCAGCCGGTCCGGCACCATCACGCGGTCGAGCGGCCGGACGGCGCGGCGTCCACCTTGCTGCTGATGCCGGCCTGGACCGATTTCCACGGCGCCGGCGGTTCGACGGGTGGCCACATCGGCGTCAAGATCGTCACCGTCTCGCCCGACAACAACGCGCTCGGCAAGCCCGCCGTCATGGGCCTCTACCTCCTGCTCAATGGCGCCACCGGCGAACCCGAAGCCCTGATCGACGGCCAGCGTCTGACGCAGTGGCGGACCGCCTGCGCTTCGGCGCTCGCGGCGTCTTATCTCGCACGTGAAGACGCCTCGCGGCTGCTGGTGGTCGGAGCCGGTGCGCTGTCGCCGTTTCTCGCCAAGGCGCACTGCGCCGTGCGGCCAATCAAAAGCATCCGCGTCTGGAACCGTACGCTGGCCAATGCCGAAAAAGTTGCCGCGGAGCTGCGCGTGGAAGGCTTCGAGGCAAGCGCGGCAAGCGATCTCGATGCCGAGATCGGCGAGGCCGACATCATCTCGTCGGCAACCATCACGACAACGCCGCTCATCAAGGGCGCGTTGCTGCGCCCCGGCACCCATGTCGACCTGGTCGGCGGCTTTACGCCAGCGATGCGCGAAAGCGATGATGACGCCATTGCGCGCTCCCGCGTCTATGTCGACACCCGCGCCGGCGCCACCAAGGAAGCCGGCGACATCGTCCAGCCCTTGGCCTCCGGCGTGTTGAAGCCGGACGCCATCGTCGCCGACCTGCATGAGCTGGCGCGCGGCCAGAAGAAAGGTCGCGAGAGCGCCGCTGAGATCACGCTGTTCAAGTCGGTCGGCGCGGCTCTCGAGGACCTGGCCGCCGGCATTGCCGTCTACAGGGCGCTCAAGCAGCGGCGCCTTTAAGCCCGGCGGCGGCGCCCATCGCCTTGGCGACCAGGCGAAAATCGTGATCGCTGATCTCGAACAGCCCGAAGCGAAGCTGATAGCCCCAGTTCGACTTGCCGGCGGTGAACTCCAGCCTGTCGAGCAAAGGCTTGATCGGCGCTTCCTCCGCGCGCGCCCACTCGCCGTCGCGGCGGAACGGCGTGAA